>JAFUSD010000136.1 GCA_017480685.1 Bacteroidaceae bacterium | reverse complement strand
CAATGCTGCTTATGGAAAATTCGACATGATGTATGGCGAGTCTTATACCCGCTTCACTGCCACCAACGATGTCTACGTCTATGGTAACGTGATGAGCCTCATCAGCTCCACCGGCTATCCAGCCCTCAAGACATTGGAAAAGGTTGGAGGCAGCGATGAGTATGCCATGGATATCAATTTGGCTTTTCTCTTTTCTACGCCCGAAGACGATTCTAACTGGGCACCGATAAACAACACCACCATCAAGAACCATCCCACGAAGGACATTGTGTTGCCTGCCACCAACGTCACACGCAGCGGCTACATGTATATGTTCGCAGGATGTCAGGGACTGACACGTGCCCCCGAATTGCCTGCAACAGACCTCTCACGAGGTTGCTACCACCGCATGTTCGATAGCTGCACCAGTTTGGAGAAGGCTCCTGTGCTGGCCGCAGCCACAGTGCCGGAGGCTGCATATAGCTGCATGTTTGCTGGCTGCTCGAAACTCAGCTACGTAAAGTGTATGGCCACCGATATCTCGGACATCGACTGCACAGGTGGCTGGCTGACGGGTGTAGCCACTGAGGGCATCTTCATCAAGGCCGAAGGCATGAACGACTGGACTGTAGGTCCCCAAGGAAAATGGAACGAGGTCGATGGCATTCCGGCAGGCTGGGCCATGTCGTCTGAGACACCGCTGACGCTGGAGGCCATTGTTGCAGGAACGATTAACATCGTCAACCCGAAGGGCCTCACTATCGAATGGAGCAAGGACGGCGCATCGTGGACAGCTACCAACGCTAATCCCATCAGCATCAGTGTCACTACTGGCGACAAGGTGCAACTGCGCGGCAACAATGCCTGCTATGGCAATGATGCATCAGGCATGCCGACCCACATCACCGCAACCAACGATGTCTATGTCTATGGCAACATCATGAGTCTGGTTCACAAAGATGACTTTGCATCCAATAATACACTGACGAGTGATTTCGCTTTTGCCGAACTCTTCTGTTCCGATGATTACGCCAATACCGCTAACACTACCATCAAGAGCCATCCCACAAAGGAACTGTTACTGCCTGCTACGAGCTTGCCGATGGGTGCATATATGTATATGTTCGCCAAGTGTCAGGGCTTGACGCGCGCTCCGGAGCTGCCAGCCATGACGCTGGGCCCGACCTGCTACCACCGTATGTTCGGCGACTGCACGGCCTTGACTGCTGCCCCCAAACTGCCCGCAACGACACTGGCCGATGAGTGCTACTTCTCCATGTTCGACGGTTGCACGGCACTGACCACAGCCCCCGAACTGCCTGCCACCACACTGGCCGGCGGCTGCTACAGCGAGATGTTTGCCCACTGTACTGCGCTGACCAAAGCACCCGTGTTGCCTGCCACCACTCTGGCCGACAACTGCTATGAGGGTATGTTCAACGGTTGCTCGTCGCTCAACTATGTAAAATGCCTTGCCACCGACCTGGGTACTAAGTTTGGTGACTTCTATACATCCACTCACAATTGGCTCGACGGCGTATCGACCACAGGCACGTTCGTCATGGCCACTGGTATGGAGGGTTGGCTCACTGCCACCGCTAACGGCATACCTACCGGCTGGACAGTGAAGGAGGGAACAAACTACGACCCCGTCAAAAACCCGCTGACCATTGAGGTTACCGAGGATGCCACTGCTGTCACCATCAGCAATCCGCTCAGACTGTTCATCAGCTACGACACGTACGACAGTGCAGGCAATCTACTGTCATCCACCTCTTCTTCGTTTACGACCATCACCATCGATGGTCTGAATGCAGGTGACTGCGTCAAGCTATTTGGCGACAATGCATCATACTCCGATGGAACAGTAAGTGGTAGTACTATCATCTCCTTCGATAAAGACTGCTATGTTTACGGCAACATCATGAGCCTTGTCAACAGTTCTTCATTCGCCGAGGTAAAGACATTGACTGACAATTATACATTCTACGACCTCTTCGACAGCAACAGTCACTTGAAGAGCCATTCTACCAATGACCTGGTGCTTACCGCCACTACTCTGACCGAGGGCTGCTACTCTAACATGTTCTATAAGTGTACGGCACTGACCAAGGCTCCCGACCTGCCAGCCACAACTCTGGCTCCGATGTGCTATAAGTCAATGTTCAGCGGTTGTTCGGCACTGACTGAAGCCCCCGTGTTGCCTGCCATGACAATGGCCACGGAGAGCTATGCCAGAATGTTCTTTAATTGCAAAGCCCTGACCACAGCTCCACAGTTGCCTGCAACCACAATGGCCAACTACTGCTACAGCTTCATGTTCTATGGCTGTAATGTCCTGACGACAGCTCCGGCACTGCCTGCTTTGACTATGGCTCCCTATTGTTACGAAAACATGTTCGGATTCTGCCACGAGCTGACCGCAACCCCCGTTCTGCCTGCAACAACATTGGCCAACTACTGCTATTATCGCATGTTCCTGGGCTGTAACGGATTGACCACTATCACATCGCTGCCGGCTACCGTCATGGCACCGTATTGTTATAACGAGATGTTCCGTCAATGCCAGGCACTGACAACAGGTCCTACCCTGCCTGCAACCACAATGGCCGAATACTGCTACCGCTGTATGTTCCAGGCCTGCACATCACTGACGTCACCTCCCGAGTTGCCTGCCACAACACTGGCAAAGGGCTGCTATCTCGGCATGTTTGTCAATACCGCTCTTACCGCGGCTCCCGAACTGCCCGCCACGACGCTGGCCGAGAGTTGTTACTACCAGATGTTCCAAAACTGTCAGCAACTGGAATCATACTCCACTTTGCCCGCTGCCATACTGCCCCAGACATGCTATCTCAAGATGTTTGCCGACTGCCCGAAGCTGGTATCAGCAGGAGAGGTGGCAGCCACCACGGTTGGAGCAAGCAGTTGTGAGTACATGTTTATGAACTGCACCGCTTTGGAAACAGCACCGGCGCTTCCTGCCACCACACTTGCCATTGCTTCTTACAACTATATGTTCTCGGGATGCACAAACCTTGTTAATGCTCCCGTTCTTCCAGCCACAACGCTTGCCGAACAGTGCTACCAACGCATGTTCGAGGAGTGCCACTCATTAGTTACGGCACCCGAACTGCCTGCAACCAACCTGGCCGACCTATGCTACAACGACATGTTCTGGAACTGCACCAGCCTGAAGAATGCACCCGTGCTTCCTGCCGTCAAGCTGGCCGACTACTGCTACACCATGATGTTCCTCGGATGTAGTTCGCTGGAGAAGGCTCCCGACCTGATTGCAGCAAAACTCGCTCCCGGATGTTACGAGCACATGTTCTGGAACTGCACTTCGCTCAACTACGTGAAGTGTCTGGCCACCGACCTGGGCGACGAGACATGCACCGACGGCTGGTTGACCAACGTAGCCACCACAGGCACTTTCGTTCAAGCACCTGGAGCCGACTGGAGCGGAAAAGGCACGACAGAAGGCACCGACTTCGACGATCCGTCACTGCCCGTAACCTTTGTACATGGCATCCCTGCCACCTGGACTACAGAAACGGCATCAGCCATCTACTTGGCTGCCAATGCTGACGGAGAAGGCAAATTCTGGGCTACATTCTACAGCGATGATTCATATACAGTCGATGAGAATACCACCATCTATACTGCAAAGGTAAGCGGCGACCAGACGAAGGTGGAACTGACCGAGGTTGCCGACAAGAACATCCCGGCAGGTAATGCAGTGATACTGATATCCTCTTCTGAAGCTATCATGCTAACATACAATACTGAAATAACCGCTACACTTGCCGACAACGACCTGCAAGGCTCTGCAACTGACATCGCCACACCAGCCAACACCTACATGCTGGTGAAGGGCAACAGCGGTGTAGGCTTCTACCACTGGAAGGGAGCCACCATACCTGCCAACCGAGGCTTCATCACCCTCAGCGGCAGTGCAGCGGCAGCCCGCCCGTTCCTCAACATCGACACAAACTTCGACGAAATCACAGGCATTCGCATAATTGACAACGAACAATCTACGAACGACGATTCCGCCATCTACGACCTGACCGGCCGACGACTGCTTGACGTTCCAACCCAGGGCGTTTATATAAAGAATGGCAAGAAAGTGCTGGTTAAGTAATCATCAAAGAGTGAGAAGTGAATAGCCAAAAGAGAAAAACTCCGAGTAACTATTCACTCCCTTCACTCAAACTTAATACAAGTTTCGCATGGAAGATAAGAGGAAGTTAAAAGGGAGTTAAAGGGACGATACCTACCAGTGGTATCATTCGTCCTTTTAACTTCCCAGAGTGAGCGAAGCGAGCGATAACTTCCCTTCCATTCCTTGAAACTTTAGCAAGTGGAACTTGCAAAAGTTGAAATATTAATAATTCATAACTTTAAAAAGGAACATATTATGAAGAAATCCATAATCCAAATATCCGCTGCAGGGCGACGGAGATACGAGAAACCCTCAACGATGGTTTATACTACAGACATTCAACACCTGATGATTACACTTTCCGACAAGGAAAGGACCCTGAACATCCAAGAAGAGGAAGAAGGATGGCCCGTAATCTCTGGAACCGACCAACAGTATGCGCCATGGTAGAAAGACACTGTCAACCAAGCAGATATCTGAGCGTATATACCATCATCCACTCACGTAGATTAATTCAAGCCCAAAAGTCATCTCAAGGCTAAAGGCCATACTTGCAGAATGCCCAGACGATATCCTCGCAGGGCGGTGACGATATCCTCGCAGAGCGGTGACGATATCCTCGCAGAGCGGTGACGATATCCTCGCAGAGCGCCCCGAGGATATCGTCACGCTTATATACTGTTCCTAACCATCTGGTTGGCACAAGCATGACGGCTGCAAGCCATGTGCAATCACCAAGGCTTGTGTCTTTTCAGGAAAGACCTTTTTGCCTCTTCAGGGAAAGACTGTGGTCCGAAGACCCCACCGCCATAAACAAAAATTACCTTATCGCTATATGGGATAAACATGTCATCGTGCATGAACATCTCTTTTTCCTCTTCTGTCAGTGGACGCTTGTAAATATCATACGAATACATACCCATTCCTACACGACGTAAGAAGAGTTCTGCTCGGCTGTGGGCATTTCCTGTGGCAACTCCAATACATCCGATTCTCTTGAGCCTCGTCCGGATATTGTCAAACTCCTCCTTCGTAAGACCTACAACGCTCATAAGGGAATCCTTCATTACCCCTGCATCATCCCAATGATTATGTATCAATGAATCCCTCTTACCCGACACATAAAACATCTCGACCCTGTAACCGTCAAACTCCAAATGTATAAATGCGCTGTCATCTAATGCCTGATCAATATATGCGATTGTCTCATCCATTTCTTTCCCATATTGCTCATAATGAGCCGCCATGTCTTCGACAGAGCAACTTTGCATTGGTAGTCGGAGAAAACAGTATAAAACGAATAGTATGATATTCATGCTTCCCCAGGCAAAAACCAGTTTCTCACTGAAATTAGTCATCTTGCGGGCTCTGACCATGAACACAATACTCGCAATAATAGAAGGAATGGAAAGCCAGAAGAAGAAAACGGCCAAAATAAGTGCAAACGCAAAATTCACCCACAACAAACATATCAATGCCGTACAAATCATCATTGGCATCACTGCCGTGATTAGCATTGAGTCATCACCGAACCATGAAGGTTTCGACTTTTGCTGATTGCTATTTATCATATCACTTACCTTTGGATGAATAACTACTTAACAGTTATCAGATGTCGTTGTACCCGAAGATGTTGAGTTCTTTGTCGGAATTGCGCCAGTCCTTATCGACCTTGACGTAGGTTTCGAGGTAGATTTTCTTGTCGAAGAATCGTTCGAGGCTCTTGCGCGCCTCGGTGGCTACTTTCTTCAGCGCCTTGCCCTGATGACCTATGATGATGCCCTTCTGGCTGTCGCGCTCAACGTATATCACGGCACCTATGCGTATGAGTTTCTCTTCTTCCTTAAAACTCTCTACACCCACCTCCACGCTGTAGGGTATCTCCTTGTCGTAGTAGAGGAGTATCTTCTCGCGTATGATTTCACTCACGAAGAAACGTGCCGGCTTGTCGGTGAGCTGGTCTTTGTCGAAATAAGGCGGACACTCGGGCAGGAGTTCCTTCACTCGGCGCAACACTGCATCGACATTAAACCGCGAAGTGGCAGATACGGGCACTATCTCGGCATTTGGCAGGGTGGCATGCCACTGCTCCACCAGTTCGACGAGCTTGTCTTGGGTGGTAAGGTCAATCGTGTTGATGAGCACCAACACAGGAATTGACATCTTCGCCACCTTCTGCAAGAACTCGCTGTTCTTGTCGACCGACTCGATGGGGTCGGTAACATAGAGCAACACGTCGGCATCGGTGAGCGCACTCTCCGAGAACGCCAACATCGACTCCTGTAGCTTGTAGTTGGGTTTGAGCACACCCGGGGTGTCGCTGAACACAATCTGACAATCGTCGTCGTTGATGATGCCCATGATGCGGTGGCGCGTGGTCTGAGCCTTGAATGTAGCAATCGAAATGCGCTCACCCACGAAGAGGTTCATGAGCGTCGATTTGCCCACATTCGGATTTCCTACTATATTTACAAAACCTGATTTATGCACTTCCATACCTATATAACATTTAGGCCACAAAGATACAAAGAAAATCACATTTCCGGCCACAAACATGCAGAGAAATTCACATTTCCGGCCACAAACATACAAAGAAAAACACATTTCAGGCATTTCCATGCATCACACGTGCCCAACAATCCCCACAAATCGTCCCTTCTATCTTTCAATTCTTCAATCTTTTGAACGCCAAGAAATGAAGTAATTCAAGGTCGCATCTTGAGAAATGCTGTGCATTTGCGGGAGTGCACAGAGAGGCATCCGCATGCCTCTGCGTCACTTTGCAGTGTTGTGACACTCTCAAAAAAAGATTCCAATACTTTCTTTGCGTTCAGTTGATTGAGTTTTTGAGTTCTTAAGTTCGAACCCTCCTTGCAATCCGGATGGACTTCCTCCACGTCGCACTCTTTTTCTCTAAGGAGTCTTGTGAGTATAGGAGTTTTTTTCTCGTTTCTCCTTTTCTCTTTCTACTCCTTAGAGATAATTGAACGCTAAGTTATGAAGAAATCCGAGTTTTATGTCTTGAGAAATGCTGTGCATTTGCGGGAGTGCACAGAGAGGCATCCGCATGCCTCTGCGTCACTTTGCAGTGTTGTGACACTCTCAAAAAAAGATTCCAATACTTTCTTTGCGTTCAGTT
>JAFUSD010000135.1 GCA_017480685.1 Bacteroidaceae bacterium | reverse complement strand
TTGCAAGAAAATTAGTACCTTTGTAGAAGGAAACACAACTCATGCCAATGGCTGTGCGTCAGTTGCTCAGTTGTGATTTGCAAGAAAATTAGTACCTTTGTAGAAGGAAACACAACAACTGACAGCTGCCCCCCTTGTCGTTAATGGTTGTGATTTGCAAGAAAATTAGTACCTTTGTAGAAGGAAACACAACGTCAATACTTTTTTTAAGTTTATTTTCAAAGTTGTGATTTGCAAGAAAATTAGTACCTTTGTAGAAGGAAACACAACCACCTGCGCGAATGCTTGCGCGTACTCGGTGTTGTGATTTGCAAGAAAATTAGTACCTTTGTAGAAGGAAACACAACTGATTCTTTGTAATAAGCAAAGAATCAGTTTGTTGTATGGGAAAATAGAAAATAAAAAAATGATGGCTTTTGGAACCGATTTTTATGATAACATGCTATTCTTTGTATCTTAATTCGAGTCTTGCAAAGCTCTATTATGTGTGAGTCTTTTGATTTGTTATTATGTGTTATGTTGCAATGCAGAGTTTGCAAATCAGAATAATTCGAGCTGTTGACCTGGAGAATTTGGTTTTTGTGGTTTATGCCCATAAAATATCTGAATATTGGCAAATTGTTTGTCGGTGACGGAGAGTATGCCAACCTTGCCATATTCTGGCAAGAATGACTTTACTCGCTTGATATGAACGTCCGCATTGTCGCTGCTGGCACAGTGGCGCACGTAGATTGAGAATTGAAACATTGTGAATCCGTCGCCAATCAGTTGTTTGCGAAACTGGGCGTATGCTTTACGGTCTTTCTTTGTCTCGGTGGGGAGGTCGAAGAGGACTAGAATCCACATAATCTGAAACTCACTTAATCGCGATAAACTCATTGTGTAGGAAAGGTAGGGTAGGCAATGCGGCGCAGTTCACCGGAGAAACACTTGAAGAGTGATGCTGATGTTTGTGTGGCTGCAATCATGAGTGGGCTTCGTTTGCCATCGATTACGACGTCAAGAACTGGAATTTGCAGTAAACGGGCTTTTATGTCGCGTGTGAGAGATGAGTGATCGGTGAATTCGTCCATGATGTGTATCACGTGTTCATCGACAAAAGGACGATAGGGCTCCATAATGTCGTCGGCCAGACAGTAGGCGTTGTAGCGGTTGTGGTGGTGTATTCCGAATGTGGGCAAAAGTCCGCTGCCTACGAGTGAGCGTGCAATGACTGCACGAAGTATGGCATATCCGTAGTTCAGAAGATGGTTTGGCGATTCGCCTTCACGGTCGCGGGTGAAGTCGGGGATGGTGGGAAAGAGGTGTCGCCAATAGAACGCTGCGGCACGAGCTTCGAGGTTGTCACTATCACCGCTGCGAACTTCCGACGACCATACACTCATGCAGGGATACTGAGTGCCTGAATAGTGGTTGAGCACATAGGCTTGATTTAGGATTTTCTGCCGAATGGTCTGCTGCCACAGTTGTTTCTGTAGTGGCAACGAAGCGTCTATCTGTTGTCGGAAACGTTCGTTCTGTAGGGTATTTCCATATAGTGGAAGCATAAGGCCGACAGGCATACTCTTCTCGTCGCATGTGATGACAGCACAGTTGTTGGCAAGCAACGCACTCATTACACCTTGTGTAATGGTGATTTGTCGGTGGTCGAGCACCACCACACCGATGTCTTCAATCGGTATGGTGCGCTCTTCCATCTTCTTGAATGGTTCAGGTAGGGATTTGTTGTTTACTATTTCTGGCAATTCTATTACCAGCTGTGCATTGCGCAGTTTTAAGTATGCAGGATTACCGAAGTATAGTGTTTTCTTTATCATAGCCCTATCTTATGATGTTTGTGATATTGCCAAGACGATTTACCTCGAGTTTCCAACAGATGGATTTAATTATGTTTACTCCATCCATAGTACGTTCCATCTTATTTAATGATTGCAATTCAACTTTATTCATAATAACGGTTGCAATGCTATTTTGTGTAAAGTAACCAGAATTTCCTGTTGCCGAAACAAATTTATATATTCTGTTCTTATCAATTACAACATCTTTCATTAGCATCTCCTCCTCAGTTGGAACATATACGAGGTCGTTAGGCGAGAGTGTGAATTTCAGCATATCACCATTCTCATTTTGCTCTGGTGCAGGCGGCAAACCTTGTTTCAGACGTTCCACTACTTGATTGAGTGGTATTGTTTGGTAAGAACGTTTACCATCTTTGTCAGCATATATTGCAAAGTAAAGGTTGGTTCCACTTTGAGCCTCAACAAACTTCTTTTGATTGATACGACTCTGGCCTATCTGATATTTTTCTCCCATAGGTTCGCTCACTCTTACACGCAGTATTGGCTGATGAGGCTTGCCATTGTTGTACTTGCTTATAGTCTCGTTCAGTTCCATGATACCCTCTGGCGAGAATGCCGTCTTTGGGTCACCACCTTTGGCTTCAAGGTAGCGCAACAGAATACTCTGAATGCCTGTATCGGTGATGCTCTCAATGCGTTTTTTATCGAATGAGTCATCAAGCGGCTTGCGTACTGCTACCATTGGTGTGTCGGTGTCGGTGAAGTAGAATACTTCGACTTTTCTGATGTGCTTCTTCTCTTTGAGGTTACTTGTGATTTGTTTTATGTTCCACCCTTCATCAAATAGAGTCTTTATGTATTGTTTAAGATTTGCATCAACAATATCTTTGTAGTTTTCAAGAGCTTTTGCTACTGGAATTTCTTTCTTTCGCCGTAGGTTTACATGACCAAATACGGTTTCCTTATGCAGCGGTTTGCGTACAGCCCATTGGTCGTGGCTTTGCTGTGGAATGCGTGTTTTCTTTCCTGTATCGTTGTAGTGCTCGTAGTAGTTCGATGCCTTATTGATGACGCGAATGTATTGTTTGAAGCTTACAATGATGTCTTCAAGTGCAGCAAATGCATCAGAAGTGAATGATGACCAAGGTTTGCGTATGATGCGGCTTTGGTCACATAACAGTCGTCGTAAGTCTTCGCGACGTGTGGTGTCGCGTGCACTTTCGTTGTTGAGATAGCTTACAATGTTGCGAGTGGCAAGTGCTATTACAAGTGCATCCATTGCGTGGTGGCGGTGGTCGATACGTTTTTTGCTAAATCCGCGTTGTAGTTCGAGTGGCATGGTGGTTTGGAATACACGTTTGCCTTCTTTGTTATCCCAGTGGCCGAAGAGGTCGGAGTTGGTAAGCTCGTTCATGCGTTGGAAGCGTGGTGACACAATCTTGTTCCATACATCGTTGAGCCCCCAGTCTTGTTTCAGCCTATCGGTGATACCACCTGTACAAACTATCACGTTCTTTGATGTTGCTTCTTCCTCACCTTCTTCACGCACAATGTTTGAGAGCAATCCTTTAATTACTTTGCTGATGTATCGGCTGTCATTCATCTGACGCTGGATAAACTCTTCTGGAATGTCTTCCATCATGAGCTTCTTTTGCTTGATGCGATTTCCTGCATACATATCTTTCACAAGTTCTGTGTATTCAGCTTCGGTTAGTACAGGCACGTCGCCCAATGTGGTGCAGTGTATGATTTCACCGCCGTGTTGTTTGATGAATTCCAGACCAAGCAGATTTGTCTTTCTCAAGTTTACTTCAGCTTCACAAATCACTTTGTTTGAGAGTGAGTCGTCGAAGTAACGTGACTGAGGAATGATGTGTTCAATCTGATATGCTGAAGTGAATAGTTTGGCAAGAGAAATTGGTCTGCCGGTATATGGTGAGCGATATTTCTGTTCGAGCCATAATATATAGCGTGTCAGTTCGCTCTTTGTAGGCGAGGCAGATGTCGATATCTTCTTTATCTCGTCGTAATCTTTGTCTTGTGGTTTTAGTTGCTGTAATGCCCCTTCCTCGTAGATACGAAGTATGCTTTGCTGCATAGGTGAATGTGGGCGCACATCGGCAATCTTTGGGTCTTCTTTCAACTCCATGAGGAGTTGTTTGATACGCATGTTTGCATTCTCGTTTTCCTGATTACGTTGAGACATACGAGCACGTTGGTCGGCAGTGCTCTTCATGCTTCTACCTAACTCTACGTGTATCTCATCAATTCTGCCATATTGCTCCCATATATCGTGTACCGTTCGCAGTGTTTCGAGAATACATTGTTCGACAATAGGGTTGCGTAGTGAGTATTGGCGGAATGAGTTGATATATGCTTTTAGGTCGGCAGGTGTTTCCCATTTGTTAATATCTCTTGCTTCGCTGTACCGTCCATATACGTCGTAGCAAGCTTCAGAAAGCGTCTTGCCTTGTTCCATAACTGCAAGGAGTTTCTTTGTGGCTTTCTCTGAATATGCTCCGTATTCTTTTTTGAACGATGGCAATTTGCAGAAAGTGTCAATAAATGATTCTGGTAAGTTGTATTCTTCCGCAAATTTCGTTAATGCAGATTTTATTTCATTAGGATCTTCAACGGAATACAGGAGATGCCACAAACGATATTCTGTTCTGGAATCGTTGATGATGTCAGATGAAACGTTGGCTTTGTTTAGGGCATTTAGGATCAATGCTCGTGTGTAGTTACATGGGTATGACTTATCTTCTACATAGTTCCATCGAATAGGCATCTTTGAATCTTTACCTTTGGGCTTCTTGATTCCGAAGAACTCTTTGAGCAGTGTGTCTTGGCTGATTTCTTTGCGGTCATTGAGATAGTCGAATAATCGCTTGCGGTCGGTTTCATCCTTTATGTATTGGTCGGTTACTTCGTCGTTATTCAAGCTTTCACGATTGAAGAGACGCAGGTTTTGTATGAACTGAATCAGACGGAACTTCTGGAAATAAGGGTTACTCTTTGCAATACACTTGATATGCTGTTTCTTGATTTCACCAGTCTGCTTGTCCACATATTCATAGTATTCGTAGGGGCAATCTGCAATAAGCGACTTCTTGCTCTTGAGAGGTCGTTGATAGAAAAGGATATCATTTATTAGTAGGTAAATGATGTCTTTTTGTAATAGGCTGTTGCGATGTGCCTCGTTGCTTGGATATAATTCGCTTACACATGCTTGCAGCATATTATTGTCGCGAAGTTCAGGAATGAACTCAGTCTGTTTTCTTAGAATTAGTTCCAGTTCCTGACGATAGTATTTGCGCTCGATTGTACGAACAAGTTTTCCAATAATCTTTTCGTTTGGATTATTGAGCAATGAGTTGTAAATAAACGAACCGACAGTTTCATTCGATTCTTCAATCGATGATTCGGTACGTTTCTTCAGTAAAGTCCAGTCGTCAGCACCTGGTGCCCTAAATGAACGTTTCACATTCCCTTCCTTGTCCACTTTGTCTGTACCATCGGGATTGAGAGTTGTTGTTACAATAAATTCTTTAGTCTTTCCTTCCCAATCGAAAAGTGGTATTTTGCTTTGGCGTCTGTATATCCATCCGTTTTCGAGATATAGATTATACCAAATGTTGTCACCTTTCTTTTCATCTGTGGCTTCAACTTTGTCTATGCGCAGTGGTAAGTATTCCTCACGTTTTGTGGGGTTGTTATCTTCCTGACTTTCCTCTCCACGTAGCTGATAGTATCCACGTTTTTGATTGAAGTTGAGAATGATCCAAGCGAGTTGTTGTGGGGTTATAGGTTGAGTAAGTGCTTTGTGACGTATGTAGTATATAGTCCAGTCTAGTGGGATGAGTTTGCCGTCTGCCGTTAGTTGTGGTTGGCTTTTGCTGAAGTCGGCAAGCATTTCTTTAAATGCATCCATGAATATGAACTCCATCTTGCCATCAACACCTTTTCGCCAAGCCAGCTTTGGTTCACTTTCGTCTTTGAATTTCCCGTATGTACTATTTTCAGACTTGTTCCATCCGATTGCATTGTCGAAGTGTGAAGGAAGGAATCCCAAGATGTGTAATATGCGAAATAGACGTTCACGACGCAGCAAATTGCGTTCACGTATGCGACGCATGCTTCGATATCCAGTGCGCACACTTGTTTGTGATTCTGTAACTCAACTGTCAAACTTTCCAAGTACGTCTTGAGTCATTGGAATTATTCGGCTACCAAGTTTTGTATCGGGTTTTTGTTCTTCTGATTTATATTGTATCAATGCCCATCCGATACTGTTAGTTCCGAGGTCTAAACCTAAAATATTCTTCATAGGTAATAATTTTTTTTAGTTTATTCTTTGTTGTTTCAATTTTTATTCTTACCTTTGTCGCACTAATTTTCTAGCAAATCACAATAAGGATTATTCCGTTGTGAAAACATTTAAGGTGGGGCGACTCACCTTTTTTCTTTTCTGTGTGCAAATATAGTGAAAAGATTTGATAATGGTGTGGGTGAAATGGTATTTTTCTTCCTTTTTTTAGTGTTTTTCTTGTTTGTTTCAATAATTCTTTCTATTTTTGCAACTGAAAACCATACATCATAATAGATATGACCGCAGTACAATTGAATGCAGAGTTGCTTCGTAATATGAGCATCATTGCAGAAGACGAAAATTTGTTGAAGCGTGCTTCCAAATACTTGCGCAGGCTTGTTGCCGAGAAGCAGGCTGATCCTACGCTTCTTTCAAAGGAGGAGTTCTTCCATCGTGTGGATGAATCGAAGGCTCAGTACTTGCGTGGGGAGTACACTCGCTTTTCTAACAAGGATGAAATGAACGAATGGCTTAATTCTCTCTGATGATGTACGATATCATTTATACCGAAAAGGCAAAGGAAAGCATTATTCAGCCTACGGACATTATGACGACAAATAATTTTGATGTTTTGTATTTGTTTAAGTTGAACATTTATAGTATATTATAGTGATGTGTCTGAAACTATAAATAGCTGTTGGGAGTAACACGAATTGCCATGAATTGAACACGAATTTATAGTAAATTGTATGTGAAGTTAAATACACTGAACTTTATGACGGATGTATGAACGTGTGCTGTGTGTGGTGACTGCATACCATAATTTGTTTGTTTAAAACGATTGTTTTCTTCCTCTTTTTAAGTTTTTCTTGTTGGCTTCAATTATTCTTTCTATTTTTACATTTGAAAACTAAATTGCATGGTAGATATAATCGCAGTACAATTGAGTGCAGAGAATGAGGTCAAAAAAAAGTGAGAGAAAGTGTGGTTTTCTGTGTGGAATTGGTGAAATGGGGGGGAGGAATGGGTGGTTGGAAAAAATGTTTGTTACACGTGTATTGATATATATACATGAGGGCGGCTCACCGTATGCCTTGTTTTGTGGGGGCATGAACGGTGAGCCGCTCGAGTGAAAATGTGTGTAGGGTTCTGTGGTTTAGAAGTTTACACCGAACTCAACGGTGAATGCATGGCCGTGTGCTGTGTCGAGATGGTCTTCGGCGATGTTTGCAATACCGAACTTGTAGGCGAGTTCGAGGTAGAGGTTGTTGTACTCAGCTCCGCAACCTACCTTGATACCCATATCGGGGTGCTTGTAGGCATGGAATGAGCTGGTGTCGATATCAAGTGCTTTGTTCTTGATACGTCCATCGATGGCCATTGAGAAGTAGGGGCCAAGGAGTGGCAACACGTGTACGCCGTCGGCTACTGGAATGCCGTACTTGATGAGAATTGGAATCTCGAGGTAGTTGAGCCCGAGTGTGGTGCCGTCTTTCTTACCACCGCGCTGTGTGTAGGCTAGTCCACTTTCGAGGAATACTGGTGCGCTGTCTGATATGCGCAGACCTACAACTGCACCGAGGGTGAGTCCTGCTTTCGAACCTGCGTCGGTTACTCCGGCTGCAGAGAGTCCTAAACGTGCGCCGTAGTAGAGTTTTGTCTCGTCGAGTGAGAAACGGCCTGAGCTCGTCTGAGCAAACGAGGTGGCTGCAAGGCATACTGCCACCAATGTCATGAGTGCTTTCTTCATAATCTTTGGTTTTTTATTTGTGTGTTAATACTATTGTTTCGACATGCAAAGAAACACTATTTTTTTTATTCTTCAAAGAAAAAACTGAGAAAAGTGTGTTATTGATGTTGTTTTTTATTCTTTGAGGTTGATTTTTAGAGTTTCTCTATTTCAGCCACGATGGCTTCGAGCTCTGCATTGAGGCTTTTCTTGAACTGGGCGAAGAAGGCGTGTGCGTTGTGGCGCTCGTAGTTTGAGAGGCGTGAGTTGTAGTCTTGATATACGCTGATGATGCGTGTCTGGATCTCTGCTACTTTGTCGGTATCGGTCGACTTGTCGGCCAGGGCCACGAGGGTGGCGGTGAGCATGTCGTTCATGACATACTGCAGGTTCTTTTTGATGTTTCTGCGTTTCATAATTTCATTTACTATTTACGGATTTACAATTGACTATTTATTTTTATTTGTTCATTTACGATTTATTCATTTCCATCGGGATGATGTTCCCCTCCTTTGGAGGGGGTAGGGGTGGCCTTTAGTGGAGGATTATCATCTCTTCCATGTCTTCGCGGTTACCGTTGAAGACGTTGAGGTCTACGTGGCCTTCGATTCCGTCGACGGTGCCGCGGTCGGTGTGTTGCCACATCACCCACTGGCCTTTATAGCGCAGGCGCTCGACGTAGTAGTGGGCAATCCACAGGGGGTAGCGGTCGAACTCGGGCGTGTTGAGGTAGTCGGTGCGGAACTTGTAGGAGGTGTAGAGTATGGGTGTGGCGCCATAGTGGGCTTCTACGTAGTTCATCCATGCCAGCACATGTTGGCGCAGCTGGGCGGGGGTGAGGTTGTCGCGGCGTTCGACGTCGAGTATGGGGCGTATGTCGCCCGGCTCGAGCTGCACTATCTTGCAGAAGTGGCGTGCCTGTGCCACGGGGTCGCTGCTGGTGGTGAGGAAGTGGTAGGCTCCGCGTTGTATGTTGTTCTGACGTGCCTGGTAGAAGTTTTGGTTGAAGTATTCGTCGATGATGCTGATGCCTTCGGTGGCTTTGATGAGTGCGAAGCTCACTGGCACTCCGTCTATATCGGCGTTGCGCAGGCGGTCCCAGTCGATTTCGTGCTGATAGTGGCTTATGTCGATGCCTCGTATGGTGCCTGCTGGGTAGTTGATGTGTCCGAATCGGGCTTTGATGTTGAAGGCGTTGTCGATGATGACGCGCGAGATGAAATAGATGAGTATGGCGGCAAGCAGGGCAAGAAGTGTCCACAGGGTGTAGCGTAGGGCACGCGAGAAGGGGGAGGGAGCTTGTGGCTTCTTCTTGTTTTTTTTGGGTGCGGGCTTGCGTGGTGCGGGCTTGCGTGCGGTGGGCTTGCGTGTGGGGGTGGCTGTGGGCATGGAGGATGA
>JAFUSD010000134.1 GCA_017480685.1 Bacteroidaceae bacterium | reverse complement strand
GTTCCAGTATTCTTTGTTGAATTTTTCTGAGAGCCCTTCGATGGTGGTTTTCTAGCCGCCACGCTTTTCAAACTCGAAGTCGTAGCGGCGGTTGCCTGCATCGTCGGTGTTTTTGATGATGTGTCCCTTCACCACGGTCTTGGGCAGTGCTATGCCGTCTTCGTCGTCGAGCACTCCGGTGAAGATTTCGTAGGGGTATCCGTCGAGCAGTCCGACGAATGCCACCCACTTCTCTTTGTTGTTTTGGAATCTGACTACATCGCATTCCAGACTTTTTGGGCGCACTTCGGTCACCAGTGGTGGCGGGCAGTCGCATTTCTTGTCGTCGGCTTTCTTGTCTTTCTTGGTCGAGATGAGCACTCCGTCGCGGCTGCCGTCGCGGTAGACGGTGCATCCCTTGCATCCACACTTCCAGGCTTCGACGTAGAGTTGGCCCACCAGTTCCTCGCTCACGTCGTTGGGCAGGTTGATGGTCACTGATATGGAGTGGTCTACCCATTTCTGTATTGCTCCCTGCATCTTCACTTTTTCCATCCAGTCCACATCGTTGGCTGTGGCTTTGTAGTAGGGCGAGCGGGCCACCAGCTCGTCTATCTCTTCCTGGGTGTACTTGCGGTCGGTGTCGAGGCCGTTTACTTTCATCCATGTGAGGAACTTGGGGTGGTATACGATGTATTCCTCGAATGAGTCGCCTGTATCGTCTACGAAGTCTACGTGTACGTTTTCGTCGTTGGGGTTCACTTTGCGCCTGCGGCGGTATACTGGCATGAATACCGGCTCTATGCCCGATGTTGTCTGGGTCATGAGGCTGGTGGTGCCTGTGGGTGCAATGGTGAGGCACGCTATGTTGCGTCGGCCGTAGTGTACCATGTCGTCGTAGAGTGCGGGGTCTACGCTCTTGAGGCGGTTCACGAATGGGTTGTTTTGCTCGCGTGTGGCATCATATACGGTGAAGGCTCCGCGTTCTTTTGCCATGTTCACCGAGCTGCGATAGGCTTCGGTGGCAACTATTTTGTGGATGTCTGACGAGAAGTATGTGGCTTCGGGGGTGCCGTAGGTGAGGCCCAGTGCGGCAAGCATGTCGCCTTCGGCGGTGATGCCCACGCCTGTGCGCCGGCCTTGGCTGGTCTTGGTGTATATCTTCTCCCACAGGTGGCGTTCGCTTTGTTTCACCTCTTCGCTCTCAGGGTCGCTTTCTATCTTTTCTTGGATGAGGCGTATCTTTTCGAGTTCAAGGTCGATTATGTCGTCCATGATGCGTTGTGCATACCTCACGTGCTGGCGGAACTTGTCGTAGTTGAAGTGTGCCTGCTTGGTGAATGGTGCTTCTACGTAGGAGTAGAGGTTGATGGCCAGCAGGCGGCAGCTGTCGTATGGGCAGAGCGGAATTTCGCCGCATGGGTTGGTTGAGATGGTCTCGTAGCCCAGGTCGGCATAGCAGTCGGGCACGCTTTCGCGCAGGATGGTGTCCCAGAAGAGTACGCCGGGTTCGGCGCTTTTCCATGCGTTGTGCACAATTTTCTTCCATAGCGATGCTGCGTCAATCTCCTTGCTCATGAGCGGATTTGACGAGTTGATGGGGTATTGCTGCACGAATTTCTGCCCGTTTATGGCTGCATTCATAAATTCGTCGGTTATCTTCACACTGACGTTGGCTCCGGTCACCTTGCCTTCGGTCATCTTGGCGTCGATGAACGATTCGGCATCGGGGTGTTTTATGGATACTGACAACATGAGCGCTCCGCGACGTCCTTCTTGTGCCACTTCGCGTGTGGAGTTGCTGTAGCGTTCCATGAATGGTACGATGCCGGTCGACGTGAGGGCCGAGTTCTTCACCGGTGAGCCCTTGGGACGTATGTGTGAGAGGTCATGACCCACTCCGCCACGGCGTTTCATGAGCTGCACCTGTTCTTCGTCGATGCGTATGATGGCGCCGTAGCTGTCGCTCGGACCATCGAGCCCTATGACGAAGCAGTTGCTGAGCGAGGCCACCTGGAAGTCGTTGCCGATACCGGTCATGGGGCTGCCGGCTGGAACTATATAGCGGAAGTGGTCGAGCAGGGCAAACACTTCGTCCTCGCTCATCGGGTTGGGATAGTTGTGTTCAATGCGTGCAATCTCTGCCGCGATGCGGCGGTGCATGTCGGCTGGCGATTTCTCGTAGATATTGCCAAACGAGTCTTTCAGGGCATACTTGTTGGCCCATACGTTTGCAGCAAGCTGATCGCCATCAAAATACTCCAACGAGGCACGGTAAACCTCGTCGTAAGTGTAGGTTTTTCTTGATTCCATGAGTTCGTTCTTTTTGGAAAGTATTCGTTGTGCAAAGTACGTAAAAATTTTCTGAATTGCCAAACAATTACATATACAATTTTATTAATTGTTGATAATTTTTGCTTACTAACACCCTCTTTGCATTTATCGAAGTTCCTTTTTTGGTGAAACTCATGCAGCGACCGATGCCGCTGCTGAATCTCATACGCATGCTCGCTTTCGTTTGAGGATATCGTCAACGCCTCGCGAGGATATCGTCAACGCCCTGCGAGGATATCGTCAACGCCCTGCGAGGATATCGTCAACGCCCTGCGAGGATATCCTCACTTTTTCATGTACATATTGTCTTTACACTGGCATGCATTGTTTTACGCGGTCTATGCCGTGCCCTGTATTATATACTTTCTATTATATATTATTAAAATGCCGTGCCCTGTATTATATACTTTCTATTATATATTATTAAAATGCCGTGCCCTGTATTAGATATTATCTATTATATATTAATAAGGTGTGGTTTTACAGGTATAAAGAGTTGCTGGCGTTTGTCCTTTCGTTTCTGTATTGTTTTGGTGTGCATCCCGTGTATTGCTTGAAGAATTTTGTGAACATCGACTGGTTTGGGAAGCCCAGTTGTGCACATATCTCCTTGATGGTGCGTGTCGAATTTCGAAGCATGGCTTTAGCATCGAGCAACACAAAGTCGCGAATCCACTCAGTGGCATATTTGCCGCTTACCTTGTGTACCACCGTCGACAGGTATTTGGGGCTTACACATAGGCGGTCGGCATAGAATGTCACCTGCCGCTCCTGGCGGTAGTGCTCAGAGACTGCGGCCATGAATTGCTGGGTCAGTTCCACACGGCGGTTGGGTGTCTGATGCTGCATATCGTTGTCATACATCTCGGCAAAGTGCTGAAGCCCGTTGTATTTGAGCAGGTCGAGGAATGCGCGTGCCATTTGAGGCCTGTACCTGAGGCTGCTGTCGCTCAGCTTCTGGCGCATCATGCGGTAGATGCCGAGCGTTTCCTTCAGTGTGTCGGGAGTCATCGTGAAACACGGCATTTCGCTTGTGTGGCGCAGTGCTGCCATGCCGGTCTTCACGTCTTCGCCAAAGTTCATGAAGTCTTTGGCAATTGCAATCACAGCCCCGCAGAAGTTGTCGGAGGTCTCCAGTATCTGCATGAACGAGCCCGCCAGCAGTGTGGCGGCCATGTTTGACTCGAGGCGGTATTGGTAGAGGTTTATCTTCAAATGCATAGAACCCTCTATACATAGCAAGATAAGCGTCATGCCCAGTTGCACGGGGGCATCCATGCCGCCCATTGAAGAGCGGTGCTCTATGGGCTCGTCTATGTTGTCGGCCATGAAAAGCTGACCCTCGATTTGTGGAAAGCGCGAATCGGTGGGGAAGTCTTTGAAGTCAATCTTGCGTAGCATGATGCGTTGTCGTGGTTTCAGAACATACCACTTCGTCTACTCGTGCGTCGTGAATGTCGTGTGGCACATTGTCGATTAGTTGATATGGGTAGCACAGTCCGATGGTGTGGCATTTCAGCCGTGGCAGCAGGCGGTCGTAGTAGCCGCGGCCGCGCCCCAGGCGGTTGCCTTCATGGTCGAAAGCCTGTCCAGGAACGATTGCGAGCTCTATGGTGTGGTAGAGCTCGGGCGGCAAGAGCGGACCGCTTGCCTCGAGAATGCCGAATGCTCCCCGATGCATGGGCTGCGAGGGGTCTACGGCATGCAGTTCGAGCTCGGTGTCGTCTGCTACAGTGGGCAGGAATATGGTCTTGCTGTTCTGGTAGCGCTCGATGAGGCCATGGGTGTCAACCTCGTCGGGCAACGAATGGAAAAGCAGTATCCGCCTTGCTGCTACAAACCAGGGGTGCTGCTCAAGTATGTGTATTGCTGAATCGGCCTGCTCAGGCAAGGAGGCCTGAACGGATTGCAGGGCGCGGACTTGCGCAAGCTGTCTTCTTAGCTGTTGTTTCTGCATCGGCGGGTAGGGTGGGAGTGGTGGCTCCTTCGTTGTAGAGCTCTATGGCACGCTGTATGGTGCGGTCGCTCTGGTTTATGAACTTGAGGTATTCCTCCATGTCGAGGAAGTTGTAGAGAATAGACCCGTGGATTACAAGTTCAAGCAACGGCTGCGAGCGCAGTATGAGGTTGTTGCGCCGGCGCAGACCTTGCGAGTCGCAATAGTCGATGAACTGGTTGATGACACGGTCGTGGCGCAGCTGACGCAGAATCTCGTCGGTCGAGGTGAGATGTGCGTAGCGCGGGCGGTTGGTGTCGGTGAAGTTGAAACAGAACTGAGTGATGAGTCCGCGCGATGCTGCTTCCTGATAGTATGAGGTGTACATGGTGGTATCTTCAGCCACGAAGTAGTCGGGCATGATGCCGCCTCCACCATACACTGTGCGCCCTATGCTGGTGGTGTATACTTGCCCGCTCTGGCGTATGCTGTCTTCGTTGAAGAACTCGCCATGCTGATAGCGGTTCAGTATGTCATATTCATACTCCTTGTCTTCACCGTTGGTATAGGGTTTCTGTATGCAGCGCCCTGACGGGGTATAATAGCGCGAGACGGTGAGGTG
>JAFUSD010000133.1 GCA_017480685.1 Bacteroidaceae bacterium | reverse complement strand
TGGTTCCTATCGTTGTGCTTGTGGCAATGATGGCTCTCACGATAAGCCTCTTCGGCGGCGATGCCCTTGGCGGTGGCACTCAGGTGGCACTGCTTGTAGCCACCGCGTCGTGTATCGTTATTTCCATGTGGCGGTATAAGACTCCTTGGAAGCAGTTTGAGCAAGGCATAACCGACACCATTGCCAGCGCTGCTTTGTCGTTGTGCATATTGCTGATGATTGGCATGATGTCGGCCACATGGATGATAAGCGGTATTGTTCCCACGATGATATACTACGGAGTCCAGATCATGTCGCCCACCTTCTTTCTCGCAGCCACATGCATCATCTGTGCCGTTGTGTCGGTCATGACTGGTTCGTCGTGGACCACGGTTGCAACCATAGGTGTCGCACTCATCGGCATCGGTACTGCTTTGGGCATATCTGAGCCGTGGTCGGCCGGCGCGATCATTTCAGGAGCCTATTTTGGCGACAAAATAAGCCCGCTGAGCGACACTACAGTGCTTGCAGCAACCGTGTCGCGTGTCAACCTCTTCACACACATCAAGTATATGATGCGCACCACGACTCCATCCATGGTCATCACGCTCATCATCTTTATCATTGCAGGCTTCACGTTTTCGGTCGATGGCAGTGTGCGTGTAGATGAATATACCGATGGTTTGGGTCGTACGTTCAACATCTCGATTCTCACGTTTATCACTCCAGTCATCACTGCTATCATGATTGCGCGCAAGGTGCCGTCGCTCATCACTCTCTTCACCTCGGCCATACTGGCAGCCGTCACAGCAGTGGTGATGCAGCCGCATGTGGTGTTGCAGATTGCAGGACAATGCGATTCCTCACTCCAGGCATTGGTCAAGGGTGCTTTCATCACTTTGTTCACATCGACGGCAGTCGACACCGGTTCGGCAGCCGTCAACGACCTTGTGTCCACCAGTGGTATGGCGGGCATGATGGATACCATCTGGCTCATACTGTGTGCCATGACGTTTGGTGGCTCCATGGTGGCCAGTGGCATGTTGCGCAGCCTCACCATGCTGCTCATCACACGTATACGCTCCACATTCAGCCTGTCGGTATCCACGGTGCTCACTGGCTTGATGGCCAATCTGCTTACGTGCGACCAGTACATCTCCATCATCCTCACCAGCAGCATGTATCGCGATGTGTACAGCCGCAAGGGCTACGAGCCGCGACTCTTGTCGCGCACCACCGAGGATGCTGTCACCGTCACCTCTGTGCTTGTGCCGTGGAATTCTTGTGGTATGACTCAAAGCACTGTGCTCGGTGTGCCAACTCTGGCATACCTCCCATTCTGCTTCTTCAACTACATCAGCCCCATCATGAGCATCATAGTAACTTCATTGATGACTCCTGCACCTGCACCCCGAAAAGAGTCCTCTTCTAAGGGGCCGATTGAGAATGAGGTGAAAAGTGAGGGGTGAACTAAAAAAATAACTGATTCGAAAATAGTCAAATCGTAAATATTAAACAAGATTATGAATAAACAAACCGTCATCACATGTGTCATGTTGCTTGGCATGACAACTACAGTCTCGGCGCAGGGCATAAATGCGGAACTCTTGCAGCGCCTGCAGAGCGAGGGTCGCCTCACACAGTCGGATCGCGCAGTGCGCAACGCCCTCAGTGTGACCGATGTGAAAAGCATAGCCCTCAACCAGGACAATCAGGGCGAAATGAATACCTACTTCAGCCTGAGCGTACCCTCTCGTGGCATAACCGACCAAAAGTCGTCGGGCCGTTGCTGGCTTTTCACTGGTCTCAACGTGTTGCGTAGCAAAGTCATAAACCGTCAGGGGCTGGATCACCTTGAATTTTCTCAAATCTACCTTTTCTTCTACGACCAGCTCGAGAAATCCAACCTCTTCCTCCAAGCCATCATAGACACCCGCAGCCGTCCGCTCGACGACAAGACCGTGGAGTGGCTGCTGAAGAATCCGCTGAGCGATGGCGGCACATTCACAGGGGTGGCCGACCTCATAAGCAAGTATGGAGTCGTGCCGTCGGGAGTGATGCCTGAGAACTATACAGCCAACAACACCAGCAAGTTTACGTCATACGTAAAGAGCAAGTTGCGCGAAGATGCACTCATCTTGCGCGACGGTCAGCACCGTGCCGCCGAACTCCAGGAGATGAAAGCGCGCATGCTGGTCGAAATCTACCACTTGCTGGCGCTGGGTCTTGGCGAGCCTGTTACAGAGTTTACGTGGGCACCCACCGGCTCCGATGGCAACTATCTACACGCACCGCGCACCTACACCCCTCAACTCTTCTATCGTGAGATGGTAGGTGAAAACCTGACTGATGACTATGTGATGCTCATGAACGACCCATCGCGCCCTTACTGGAAGACTTTCGAGATAGAATATGACCGACATACCTACGATGGTCATAACTG
>JAFUSD010000132.1 GCA_017480685.1 Bacteroidaceae bacterium | reverse complement strand
CATGGCATTTGCAATGGTTTGAATCGATGGTTGCGGGGTGTAGATGCCTGTCTGTAGATATTGGTAGAACACATCGTTGGCATTGTTGGCAGCGATGAAATGCTTTATCGGAAGACCCATACGCTTGGCAAACAGACCTGCGCAGATATTGCCGAAGTTGCCCGATGGTACGCACACCACCATGTCGGCGGCCTTTCCCAGGCGACGGAGCTGTGCGTATGCATTGAAATAATAGAAGGCTTGAGGCAGGAAACGTGCCACGTTGATGCTGTTGGCCGACGTGAGGCGCATGTGCTCGTTGAGCTCTGCATCCATGAAAGCCGACTTTACCAGTGCCTGACAATCGTCGAACACACCATCGACCTCGATGGCTGTGATGTTGTGTCCCAACGTCGTGAATTGGCACTCCTGTATCGGACTCACCTTGCCTTTAGGATAAAGCACATACACATGTATGCCCTCAACCCCGAGGAAACCATTAGCCACAGCACTACCCGTATCGCCCGAAGTGGCTACGAGCACATTGACTTGCTCTTCGTTTCCGCTGCAGCGCAGGAAGTATTGCAGGAGCCGAGCCATGAAGCGTGCCCCTACATCCTTGAATGCAAGTGTCGGTCCGTGGAAAAGCTCGAGTGAATAGATGTTGTCAGTTACCTTTACTACCGGACAGTCGAACGAAAGAGTGTCGTAAACTATGTCTTGCAATGCATCGCCATCGACGTCTTCACCGAAGAATGCAGCTGCTACATTGTATGCGATGTCGCGGAACGACATGTCTTGTATGTTGTCGAAGAACGCCTGCGGAAGTGTCTTGATGTGTTCGGGCATATAGAGGCCGCGGTCTTCGGCCAAACCCTTAACCACTGCTTTCTTGAGGTTGGCCATGGGTGCTGTGCCGTTAGTGCTGTAATAGTTCATATATTCATCAATGTTTTTATGAATTCGTCGTTATGTAGTAAGCCATATTTTCCTTCTTTACATGCTACTTCGTCGAAAGTCTGTATGCAGTCGGGCTCGATGCCTGGAGCATATATGAGGAAGGGTATGGGCTCGTTGGTGTGTGTGCGATGGGCTATCGGAGTAGGGTGGTCGGGCAGTACGGCTATGCATACTGGTTCGTCCCAATCCTTCACTATCTCGTATATAGGCCCCACCACACGCCGGTCGAGGTTCTCGATGGTCTGTAACTTGAGCTCGAGGTCGCCGTCATGTCCGGCTTCGTCGCTCGCTTCGATATGCAGATACACGAAGTCGTCGGTGCGCAGTGCGTCGATAGCTGCCTGTGCTTTGCCTTCGTAGTTGGTGTCGTAGAGTCCTGTAGCACCTTCAACATCGATGACACGCAGTCCTGCCAGTGTTCCGATTCCGCGAATGAGGTCAACGGCCGTGATGACTGCTCCGCGTTTTATCTGTGGAAAACGTACGGTGAGTGGTATCATGTGTGGTCGGTATCCACCGGCCCAAGGCCATATAGAGTTTGCGGGGTCCTTACCTTCGGTCATGCGTTGTATGTTGAGCGGATGGTTTGCTAGCAGTTGTTGCGAGCGCAGTATGAGGTCGTTGATGAGGTCGGCAGTTGGCTGTGCTTCGGGTGTTGCGGCTTTCACCATCAGTGGCCGCCAAGGTTGTCCCGGCACATCGTGTGGCGGTGTGCATATCAGGTCTTTGTTTCCGCCCTTTATTACGAGCAGATGACGGTATTGCACTCCTGTATAGAAGTGTATGCGCTCATTGCCAAGATGCTCTTGCAGGTATCGGATGAGCACGTCGCCCTCCTCGGTTTCGAGTCTGCCACACGAGTGGTTCTTTATCTTGTCGCCCTTGATACAGATGAGGTTGCAGCGAATTGCCATGTCGCCCGGCTCCAGTTCCACGCCGATGCTTGCTGCTTCGAGTGGTCCGCGTCCCTCATACACTTCGTGTTGGTCATACCCCAGTATGCTGCTGTTTGCCACTTCGCTCCCGGGATGGAATCCGTCGGGCACAGTCTTCAGCATACCTGTCTGCCCCATCCGTGCCAGCATGTCCATATATGGAGTCTTGGCAGATTGAAGCAGAGTCTTGCCACCAAGACTCTCAACCGGCCAGT
>JAFUSD010000131.1 GCA_017480685.1 Bacteroidaceae bacterium | reverse complement strand
TGGCATCAAGACCATAATAGACAAAGAAGCCTTCATTGCCGCTCAGTTTGCGTGCCTTTAGTTCGAGCGTGTAGTTGTCGCTTGCAAACTGTGGCAGCTGAGACAATGTGAGGGTTCCATCCGAAGTCTGGCGTAACACTCCGCCATCAACCGTCCATTCGCCTCTCTTTGCCACAAACTGATCGACATTTACATTCTGCACCTTTCCATCGGAACCCGTAATCTTTATGTCTTTGTATTCACATTGTGTTGCATAACTACCCACACCGATACCACCGGCAGCAAATGTTTCCACCTTGAGCGGTGTTGATGTTTCGCTCACATAAATGTTATATGTAGGTCGGTTTTCGGCCATCATCTGCTGCACATAGTACGAAGCACGTCCATACACCTGCGAACTGTTGATATGTATGAGGTTGCAAGGCCAGTCGCGATGGTTCTCGTTTTCAAACAGCGGTGCATAGCTCGACATCTTCACGACGTCGCTGTTGCGTTCCATGCCCATGATGAAAGCAGCCTCGCTTATGGCAGCCATGAGGTTGCCAGCCCCCACTCCACCGTTGCAAGCATATTCACCTACATAGATATCGTGGGTGCGTGGTGCTTCGTCGAAGAGGTTGTTGTTTGCAAAGAAGAAGTCTGGATTGCGATACCAGTGTGGATCGACCATGTATTTGCCCGGAATCTGCGAGAGCAGCGGATCGGTGTGTCCCAGTGTATTGATGAATATGATTTGTGGATATTCATTTTGCAGGCGGCTGAATATATAGTTAAAGTGTTTTACATATTCAGGGCCAACGTTTTCGTTGCCTATCTCCACATATTTCAGAGGGAACGGAGCGGGATGTCCAGCCTCGGCACGCATCTTTGCCCACTTGTTGGTTGCAGGGTCGGCCAGCGCATAGTCTATAGCATCGCGGAAGTCTTGTACTACTGCATTCATATCTGCCTCGCTGCTCACGAAATCACCGTTTCGCACTGAGCACGACATACCTGCATTCTTTACGAACATGGCATCCATACCGAGGTCTTCGCAGAACTGCAGGAACTCATGATAGCCCATGCCCCATGTGGCACGATAGCCCCAGACGTCCCATTCGCCACGTCGTGTCATCGGGTCGCCCAGTGTCTCCTTCCATTTCACACGGTTCTCGTATGTAGCACCTTCGACTATACATCCTCCTGGCCAGCGCATGAATCGTGGGTGCATATCGACCAGCATCTGGGCCACATCGGCACGCTGTCCGTTTTTGCGTCCCTTGAATGTCTCTTGCGGGAAGAGCGACACATAATCGACAAGCACGGTGCCTTTCTGGTCGAATTCCAGTGCAAGGGCACCCTTGTCGGCAGTCGATTCCGATGTGAGTGTGGCTGTCAGTTCTGTCCACTCACCGCTCTTGGGTGCCTTAAACTCGGTCGAGCCGATCGATTCTCCAGTCTCGCTGTTGATGATGCGGGCTGTGATATTGCCCTTGTAGTTCATGCTATTCACATAAAAACGCAGGTCGTACTTCGAGCCAGCTTTCAGCCCCATACCCCAGTAGCCGGTGTTGACCAATGTAGCCTTTCCACCTTTCTGTATCTTCGATATTTTGAGTTGCATAGCATGTGGGGTGTTTTGATGTAAAGGCTTGACGGGTTCAATCACCTCACCTGTCACATCACACTTGTCGCCTTCCACTCGCCAGCCTTGCATCTTCTTCGACTCCATGTTCCAACCGATGTTCCAGTTGCGGTTGTTACGGTGTTCGTAGTTCATGGAGGTTATTGCATAAGCCTTTCCGTCGCGATAGGTCATGCTCGACGGCAGCACATGCTCTTCAAATCCTCGGTTCTGAACCAATTCAGCATAGAGTCCGCCATCACCTGCATGGTTTATCTCTTCAAAGAATATACCATACAAGTTGGGCGATACCACTGCACCGCGCTGGCTGAGGTCGATACGTATAGGTTCGTTTTGTGCCATGGTGCTGATGACACCCAGAGATAAGATTGATGAAATAAAAAGTCTGTTCATAGTTACGTTTTATATTTTATGTAAAGGATTATTAACTATATATTATTGGTTTAGTAATTGTCGACTGAAATAATATAAATATTGTGACGGATATTACCAGATGCTACGACTCATCTGCATGAGTTCGCGGTCGTGGTGCTGACGTGCCTCGCATTTGTTGTCGAGAATCATCGTCACACCTGTCTCTTCGTTGTATGGTTCCCACTTCGGCAGCCCCTTTGTGTTGGGGTTGCCTGTCTTGATGAATGCAAGCCAGATACTGCTGATGAGCTTTTCAAACTTGTATGCAGCAGGCGAGGCACCTGTCATCTCGCGCTGTAGGCTCACGTTGTGAAGCATGAACGGCAGTTCCATTCCGTGCGATGCACCCAGTGCGTTGCTCTCGGGTTTCCAGGTGAAGAGGTAGAGGTAGGCCGGAGCACCACCCTGCGCAGCTTTGGCTGCTGCCTGGCGCACTGCACCTGCTCTGAAACCGGTGTCAACATATGTGAGTTCTTTTGGTTCAGCCTTGGGATATGCTTTGTGGAATGCATCGATAAACTTCTGGCCTTGCTCATTGCCCATGCGGCGGCGCACACTGGCTTCGGCTTCTTCCCAGGTCATTGTGCGACTGATGTCGAACGTGAATTCGTTGAAATCGGTACCGATGAGCATCGGCACATCCTTTGATACAGGCGAAGCAGGGTCGAACGGGTGTTGTGGCAGAATAGTTCCATCGACCACCGGCGAGAAGTTGGCTCGTATGCCTTTGGCCGACAGCCGGCTCACCGCTGCATTTATCTCGTCGTAGGTCAGTCGTGAGAAGTCGGCCGACCCATCGGCTGGTTGTCCCACTTCCTTGGCAAATTCAGGTCCGAACTTGCTGGTCGTTGCCCCGTCGGCCTGTCTGAGTGTCGAGCCGCTCTGTACGATGGCCCTCTTAAACAAACCCTTGGCACTTGGCATGGCAAGCAGGGTCGATACCTTGCCACCACCGCCCGACTGTCCTGCAATGGTCACAGCCGAAGGGTCGCCTCCGAAACGTGATATATTGTCGCGCACCCACTCCAGGGCTTTCACTATGTCTTGCATTCCCAGGTTCACACTTTGCGAATACTTGCCTCCAAGTCCTGTGAGGTCGATATATCCTAACACATTCAGACGATGGTTGAGGCTGACAACAACTATGTCGCCTGCTTCGGCAAGAGCTCGTCCTTCATAGCACGGAAGGTCGTGAGCCGATCCGCCCGAATAGCCTCCGCCATGAATCCACACAAACACCGGCCTGCGCTTCGAGTCGTTGATGCTCGGTGTCCACACATTCAAGACGAGACATCCACGTTCGTCCATCGGTTCGATTACAAACTGGTTGCCAAATCCATAGTCGCCCTGGCTGTTTTGGTCGTTCCATCTCAACGACTCACCTTGGGGAGCCTGAGGACCCCACACCTTACATAGGCGCACCGTCGTGAAGTGATCGGGGGCTTGTGGGGGCATAAAACGCTCTGCTTTTGCATAGCGAATACCTTTGAACGTAAAGATTCCACCATCCTGATAGCCTTCGATTGGTCCATAGATGGTTTCCACACGGGTGTGTTCACCTGCCGTGATTGGCTGTGCCACCACATTGGCTGCACTGAAAGCAGCAACGAGAAACATAACGAATGTTTTCATAATAGTTTATTTAATGTGAATTTGTACACATGTTGAATTTGATTAGTATTTAGTTTTCTGCTGCAAAGTTAAAGCTTTTTTGATATTTACACATGCACAAACCTCACAATCATTTTAAATTATGTAACATTTGACGATTTTTTACCGTTTGATTCGGCTGCTTTCATTTATTTGTCGTATCTTTGTCTTCGAATTTCGAGCTTCAAAGCCATGAAGAGAATATTTATTTACATTAACCGTATCTATAGTCTAATAAGCAGGCAAAGTTCTACATTCGTTCAATTGATTGCAAGGAATAGCATCTTTGTCACTATCTTTTTCCCATTATTGACTACCTCATTATGTGATATACCGTGCAATGCACAAAACCTGCATCTGCTCAAACTGCCCAACCAGGAACAGATACCAGCAGACGATGTGCTGTTTCTGATGCAAGACAGCGAAGGAGCACTGTGGTATGCTACTAAAGGAGGTGGCATATGCCGCGACGATGGCAGAACCCCGTATATCATCAAGGCCGACGAAGAACATCCCGAACTTCTCGGCAGCAACGAAGTGGGGTGTCTTGCTGAAATCGGCAAATATATGATTATCGGTACGTTCCATGGGGCATACATGCTCGACAAGACCGATTACTCGATAAAGAAAATGGCAGAAGTGGATGAAAAACGTATTGACGACATCCTTGTTACACATGACAGTCATCTGTTTCTGACCTCAAACAAGAAAATCTACGAATACACCTATTCCGACTCCGATGCGAAGCACCCTTCACTGTCGCTCACATCCACCTATGAATCACGATGGCACGACAGCGCCTGCTACGTGTCGCATCTCTACGAAGACATCCACGGTCACATCTGGGCCACGCAATGGAATGGCGGCCTTATCCGGAAACATGGTTCATCGTTCGACGAAATGCCTTGGCCGCTGCCTTGTGCCCCGACAGATATCGCCGACAGTCCACACAGCGACGGTCTGTGGGTCGGAACCACAGGCGAAGGTATCATACACTACAATGCCGACTCAGGCACAGCCGTGATGCAACCTCAGACAGGGAAAAACATCTGTATCGACATGCAAGTGTCGGCCGACGGCAAGCATCTGTGGATGACGACAACCGGCAACCTGCTACTATTCGACATAAGCGACACGCTAACATCCATCCCCCTATCCAACATTATTCCGCAAAGCGAAAAAGTGCTCAACCGCCTCACACTGAGCAACAGCGGCCACCTGCTTGTTGCAGGCAAGACTCCGGGAGCATTCGCGCTGGGACAGCCATCAACACAGTGGTATGACACGTCGATATCCGAAAACGGCATTACATGGACCTACCACGACCGCCAGGGTGTGATAGCTGTTGACGAGACAAGTGGCGACACTCTTTTATCATTACAGTTGCAACCGACCATGACCCGCCGTGCCGCAGGAGGCATCTGGGGAACCGACGGCAAACACCTGATGTCATGCACCACCAGCCAAATCGACACACTGAGCATACTCCCTACACGTCCCACAGCCATGGCCGACGACGGGCAAGGCGGTGTGTGGCTTGCTCTGGCTGATGAGATAACACGATTTGACAGCACCACTGGCACCGACGAGTGCATGATAAGCTCCATGCCCCACATATCGGCCATGACGTTCGGCACCGACGGCACACTGTGGCTGGGCAACATCTACGGCAAGATATATACCAACCGCAACGGAACTACCAACGAAGACCAATATGCCACAAACGAATTTGGAGATGCAGTCACAGGGTTGCAGACCGACAGCCGCGGGCGTATCATCATAGCATACGGCAACTATACGCGGATATACGACACACACAGGCACACACTGCAACAACAAAGTATGGAAACCGACCAGTTCTTCTGCATTGAACTGAACGAAACCAAGCCTTACAGCCGGTGGAGCCAGCCGGAACTGGCCAGCACAATCGAGCGAATACCACGCTGGGTTACATCGTGGTGGATGTGGATTATATACACAATCATCCTCATCATCATATGCATACTGATAGTTTACAACATCAGGCTACGCAATCAGCAGCAGGCATTTGTCGAAATGATGAAAAGCCGACCCACACACGAGCCTGAGCAAGCCGAGACCAACGATATGGCACCAGCCACGCCAGAGCCAGAGCAAATCAATGAATTCCTGAGAAAGGCAATCGAGTTTGTAGAAAAAAACTTAAACGACGAGCAATACAACGTGGAGGCATTAAGTAGCGACATGTGTGTAAGCCGCATGACACTATACAGGAAAATACAAGCTCTCACCGGACAGAAACCGACCGAGTTAATACGCAGCATACGTCTGCAACATGCGGCCATGATGCTGCGCGAAGGACACAAGACCGTTACCGAAGTGAGCATCGACACAGGTTTTTCATCGGTGAGCTACTTCAGCCGCTGTTTCCGCTCCATGTTCGGAGTGCCACCAACCAAATATTCATAGACAATTCAGCAGGCCCATAAATATGAGTCCGCACTCGCGAGGTCGCGAGTGCAGACTCACAGGGTTGAGAGTGCGCAGTCTTAGGGCCGAGACTGCGCACTCGCGTGAATAAGACTGCCGCCCTTATCAGTTAAACATCGCGAAGCGGTAGGCAAAACTCAAAAGCAGGTATGATGTCTTGCCCAGTGTGCGTGTCTCGCTCCACTGCGTGTCGGTCATCGAGGCCGAGAAGCCGCGGTTGTTGTCGAGGATGTCGTTCCACTCGAGCGAGAGTGTTGCCTTACGCTTGAGGAAACGATATGCGATGGCGGCGTTCCATATGTAGTCGGTAGTATTTGCCGATGCAAGTTCGTAGCCGAAATGTTTTTGGAACGTGAAGTTGGTTTGCAGCGAGAGGCCGAGGTCCATCTCGTGGCGCAACTCGAGGCGTGTGCTTACCGACTGTCCATTGGTTGAGGTGGCCATATATTCGTTGCGACGATGATCGAGGTTGTAGTTGGCCATGATGCCGGCTATCCAATGTGCATCGGTGTATCCCGTAATGAGTATGAAGTTGTAGTTGTTGAGTTTGGTGGCACTCTTCGTCGCTTCCCAGTTGCCTCCTGTCGTGTAGTTTTTTGGTGATACATACGCCACATTGTTGCTATATGTATGTGTTGCAATTGCATTGACCGACACTTGTCCGAACAGCTTGGTGAGGAACAGGTATGAGGTGAGGCTCCGGTTGCCGTTGATGTTCTCAGGCGTTGTGCGTCGTGCTCCGGTCGTGGGGTCGATGATTGTCTTGTTGGTCACTTGACGGTCGGTTTGCGTGTAGCTGAGCGTGGCTCGCAGCAGGGCTTTATACTTCCACTCCATCGATGCCGTGTGGCGGAATGCTTCCTTCAGGTTAGGGTTACCTTGGTATATGTTCATGGGGTCGGAACTGTTGACCGATGCTGAGAGACTCTCGGCTGAAGGCAGTTGGTTGGAACCGCTATACCCTAACGTCACACTGCTCAGCCCTTCGCCTATCTTGAACTTCAACTCGGTGGATGGGCTGTAGATGATTGTGTTGTAGGTGTTGCGCTCCACGGCACCCATGCGTTCGTCGCTCACCACCAGCCGTGTAGGCTCTACCGCCATGTTGACTTTCAGGTTGATGACCTTGTTGTCGATGAGCAGGCTCGATGCTATGCTCTGAGCCATCGTGTGGTTGCGCTTGTCGTACGACAGCGAGTCGATGCGCCCCACCCTGTCGGCATACTGCTGGTTGTTGTGATTGTTGATGTAGCGTGCGCCGTAAGAGAGGCGGATGTTGTTCTTCTCGCCGAAACGATGGTTGAGGAACATGCCAGCCGAGAGGTTGTAGCCGGTTGTGGGTGATGAAATGATGTATTGGGTCGCTTCGGTGCTGTCGGCCAGCAGGGCGAAGAGCGAAGTGGTGTTGGAGTATGTAGTGCTCTTCGCATCGGAATATCCTGCATTCATCGACACTCCTATCTCGTTGCGCTGCAAGGAGTCGAGGAAGTGGTGGTACTCTGCATCCCAGTTAGCGCGCCGGCTGTTGCTGTTGGTGAGGCCCTGTCGTTGTGTCTGGCTTATCAGGTTGCCCAAATCATCGCTTATGTGGTTGCTGCTACCGCTGCGGCGTTTCGAGTCGCTGCTGCGAAGGTCGAACCGCATGCGCCACCGTGTCTGTGCTCCGAAGTTGCCGTTGAGGGCCACACGGCCGCTGTAGTCGTGACTCTTATTGCTGCTGCGACTGACGGTCTCGGTGCGCTGACTGAATCCAGGCATGAATATCTGTGTGAAGCCTTCGGTCTGTCCGTCGCTGCGGTCGTAGCCGTGACTGAGACCTGCATCGATGCTGGTGCGCCCGATGGTCTGTTCGTAGGATGCGTCCACGTTGGTATCAACATCGCGCAGTGTGGGTTGTCCGCCATTCGGCAGGTCGCGAGTCATGAACTGTAGCCCCACCTGCGCGCCGTTCTTCACCCATGTGTTGCCCGACAGCGCAAGCAGGAAGTTCTTGAGGTCGGCCGTGATGCCTGCCTGTGCGTTAGCAAAGTCGAGGCTGCGGACGGCTTCCTTCGTCTGCATATCCATCACCAGGTGGTTGTCGGTCATCACGTCGAGCGTGTCGTCGGGCACCTCATACACCTTCAGGCTCTTTATCTTGTCGTGCGGCATGTTGTTGAGTGCCACACTTATGTCGTGACGGAAGAACGGGTCGCCGTTGAGCCGCATCTCTTCTATGCTGCGCCCCATGTATGTCAGCTCGCCTCCTTCGTAGCGAAGGCCTGGCAGACGGCGCACGAGGTCGAGCAGTACCGAACCGCTGGGCGTCTCGTAAGCATCGGCATTGAAGAAGGTTGTGTCGCCACGCTGATACATCTTCTGAAGTTCGCCCACCACCTCGGCTTCGGCAAGGGTCATGGGGGTCGACTTCAAGACCACGGTGTCGAGCTTTACCACGAGCTTGTCGCCTATCACATCCTTGTCGGCCACTGGTGTGAAGATGCGGTCGTAGGTCTCCATACCGATATATGATATACGCACGCGCACACGAAGGTCCTTCAGCTTGTTGCGGCAGAAGATGTATGCTGCCACGTTGCCGTCCTTATCCACCGCAGCCCCACCCATCTGTGTGGTGTCTTCCACACAAGTGAGCATCACGTTGGCACCCTGCAGGGGATATGGGCGTGGTTCGAAGTCGTCGGTAGCCATGACCGTACCCACGACCTCGAACCTGTGTTTCAGAAAAGCAGCAACCATGGCACGCATCTCGGGTGTGATATCGTCGGGTTCCAAGCCGAATCGGCGTAGCAGGTCAACCTGTGCATTAATGCCAATGCTCGTGACAAGCATCACGAGCATCAGCATTGTTCTTTTAGTTATTGTCATTTGTTTCTTCAAGTTGTTGTTCGATAACAGCCATAAGGGAGTCAACCTTGGCATCGAGGTCGCTGCTCACATTCTTCTTAACCTTCAGCAAATACTCCTTTGCCTCCTCAGGTTTTCCTTCGTTCAGTTTGTCCTGAGCCAAATCGTAATAACTCCAAGCGATGGATTGCGGTGTGTCGCACGATGCAACCACTGCGGCTCCCATCAGAGCCAATGCAATCAATACATTAAGTTTCATAATTTTAATGAATAATGAATAATGAATAATGAATAGCGGACGCTTTGTTTTAATGAATAATGAAT
>JAFUSD010000130.1 GCA_017480685.1 Bacteroidaceae bacterium | reverse complement strand
AGGTATGAATCGATACACTTTTGACAACCTTACTCGTAATTATTTAATTTATTTCTTGCTTGTTCAAAATTAATTGCGTATATTTGCAGCGATTATAAGAATAATGTCCAAAATCATGGCAACTATCATATCATCTCAACCCACTATATCACCCGCAGATGCCCTGTGGGCCTTATATCAGTCGCAGACTAAGCAGGTACGCAAAGCGTTCCGCTCTCGCATTATGGCGGAAGAAGGTATGACAAGCAATAAGATATCAGGGATGAGGGCGTTCGAACGCTATATACCTACACAAGAACGGAAGAAGGCAAGTGAACTTGTTGAGGCTATTAGAAAGGGTGTAAATGATGTCAATGATGCTGTAGCAAAACGGACTCATGTAGGCCGCAAGGCAGAGGATTTTCTGACAGAACTGGAAAGCAATTAGTTATGGAAATCGCTGTTTATACTCATGAGGAATTCGAACGTCAGTTTAAGCGCTACGCGAAGAAATACCGCTCTCTGATAATTAATGGGTATACTTAAACATTAAGCATGGTAAATCCATATAACTCCCGATAACTCCATAAAACTGAAACAAGTGGAACTTGCGGAAGTTGAATCATATAATTGAAATTTATACTGATAATGCATAGATAAATCTAAAATATCTAAAAAAAATAGATAAATGTTTTGTATCTAAGAAAAATTCAATAACTTTGCAGCAAATATTAAACAAAAGGAAAATGGCAACAGCAATTAAGGCAATACCCACTCTGTATGGTGAAGAGGCTCGCCGTTTCGGCGAAGCTGCACTCCGAGCAGAACTTAACTACGACCCACAGAAACGTAATGTTCTTTCTGAACGCCGTCGTAGTGCACGTCAATTATTGAAAAAGGCAGGGCTAATAGCTGCTATTTAAAGATTCGGGGATGAGTTTTCTGAGCGACAACTGCTTCTTTAGTCCCTTTACGGAGGACACCATAAAGACGTGCGCTTCTTTTTCGTGTGGTGATGACGATATGGATGACTTCTTCCGTAACGATGCTCTTAGTTATGCAACATTCATGATGGGGCGTAGTTATTGCTTCCGCTTGAATGATGCCCCTCAAAAGATTGTATGTGTATTCACCGTTTCCAACGATAGTATCCGCATCTATGACCTGCCACGTAGCCGGCGTGATTTTATGATGAGGATTACGCATCATCAAAAACGCCTGAATCGCTATCCAGGAATCCTTGTCGGTCGAATAGGTGTGAACGTGGAATTTGCCCGCAAGGGAATTGGTAGCGAAGTGCTTGATTTCGTAAAGGAATGGTTTGCCGACGAATCGAATAAATCCGGTTGCCGTTTTGTGATCGTTGATGCAGTAAACAGCCCTAATGTACTGTCATTCTACCAGAAGAATGGTTTTACATTCTTGTTTACCACCGAAGAACAAGAGGATCTTTATACCAATCCGCCAAAGACTGAAGAAGAGCGGAAGCAAAGGCTTCAAAGTCAAGTTCGATTGAACACTCGCATCATGTATTTTGACTTACTCAACTTAGAGTAGCTTCTCCTATATATAAGTAATACAAGTTTTGCTTGTCGGTTGTAGCTAAAGAAGTTAAAGGAGTAAAAGGAGATGAAGAATTAAGAGTTAAGAAATAACCATCCGGATGGTTAATTGTCAATTATCAATTATCAATTGTCAATTATAAAAGCCTCGTGATGGGTATCGTCTTTTAACTCCTAAGCGATAACTCCTTATAACTCCCGATAACTCCATAAAACTGAAACAAGTGGAACTTGCGGAAGTTGAATTCTTATTCTAAATCATCGCCTGGCAGTTGACGACTAACGTGCCATGGCGGCGTATCATGTCTTTGCATGCTTGCTCGGAAGGTTGTTCGAAGTAGCGGCCGGAGGGATGACGCATGTAGTAGATATTGCCGGTGGTGGGCGCCACCTGTCCCATGTCGAGGTTGACCATGCGTTGACCGAGCCAGCCGATGACGTGGTCTATACGGGAGTCGTCGAGCAGCTGGGTGTTGCGTGTGCCGAGCAGCACCTGTATGATCCGGCCTACATGCTTGGCTTTGTTGGGCTCTTCGAAGCTGAGGAAGGCGCAGGCGCGACCGGTGACCATGAGGTGTGTGAGCGTGCAGCGCAGCCAGTCGGTCTTGCCCGAGCCGGGGCGGCCGGTGAGGACGATGAGCCCTCCTTCGTCGGTGAGGCGCAGATGGCGGTCGGTTTGTTCGCCGTAGCCCAACGAGAATCCCTGGTCGTAGTGACCTTTCAGATATTCACGCACGCCGTGGCTTACGTCACCGACTGAGAGTACGCAGGTAGGATGACTGCCTGTGGCATTGTCGACGACACGTCGCACCTCGTCGGCTCCGTAGCGTTGGTGTACCTCGCTGATGTCCTTACAGGCGGTGGAGAGTGTGCACAGGGCAGGGCTGAATCCGCGACGCTGTCCGACAGCGAGGGTGCTGAAATAGTCGTAGAGGGTCTGGCGCAGATGACGGCCTGCACGGTCGTTGTCGACACAGAGCACGATGGTGCCTACGGGCCGGAGCCAGTCGACGAAGGGCTGCATGAATGTCTGCGGACGGCAGGAGGCTCCGTTGGGGACGGAGATGACGTGGCTGTAGCCGCAGGCCAGGAGCGTGAGACAGTCTTTCTCGCCTTCGGTGATGATGAGCGTGATACGTGGCGAGTTGCCGGTGTCGGATGCCATTGCACCGACGATGAGTGGGTTGATGCAGTCGATGTTATATGGTGGCGACGGCAGGTCCTTGTCGGGCAGGCTGTCTTGACAGAACATCTTGGCATCGACGGCCCTGTATTTCACGTTGACGATATCGCCATTCACCCGGTTGACGTAGCAGATGCAGTGGTGTGGCTTGCCTGCGATGACGCGCAGGGTGGCCATGCATCCGGCGGCTTCGGCTGTGGCGAGTGGCAGATGCTGCTCACGGAGATAATCTACCACGGGTTGGCAGTCGGCCAGCGGAATGAGGTTGGCACACGTCTTGGATGGCAGTGCATGATAGTCGTCGGCTATGGTGAGACAATCGTTGGTCTCTACAGGTGTATGCTGCCGGCTATTGGGAATATGGCTTGACTTCACCTGCAGCTGGGCGAGCGGCGACGACGGGGTACGGAAGTCTTCGAGGATGCCACGGAAGTCGCATCCTGAATAGAAACACAGGAACTTGCCTGTGGCTTTGTCGATATACATGTGGCGTTTGCCACACTGTGGGCATGTGACCAGCCAGTTGCGTCCTTGGCTACGGCGGTCGGGAAAGTCGGAAAGGTTATAGAAGGGAAGCATTAGTAATAATTTATGTATAATGTATAATGTATAATGAATAATTAATAATGAATAGTCGCGGGAAGGGGTTTTTTTTTAATGAATAATAGATAGTCGCGGGAAATTGTGTGATTTACGATTTGATGATTGACGATTTAACTTCGTTCGCTTTTGTCACGACTCGGCATAGTTAAAGTAAACTTTACTCTGCACTCGCTGCTCCAAAAGGTTCCTATTTACTATTTAATTATTTGGATATTGCCATCCGGATGAACTCTTCCACGTGAAATGGGAGTAGAGGGGATGATTTAATAAATAATGAATAGTTGCGGGACGGATTATGCGCGGGGTTGAAATTGAAGAATTAAAATGCATGGTGAATTGCGTTGAGATGAGGGGTTGAACGTATGTTATTTCTGGGGCGCGCGTATATACGCGAGGGGCTTTACGTATATACGTGGAGGGTCGCGCGTATATTGGCGAGATGGATGATTATAGTTTATAGTTTAAATATATTATCATGTTGTGTTTTCTTCGCTCCATTGCTTGGTGTGTGGATTGATGATGGCATCTGTTGATGGGCGTGGTGGCATGTCGGGTGGTATGGCGGTGACTCCGTCGGAGGGGTCGAGATAATAGCGTACACCGTCGGGCTCGGTCCATTCGTGAGGCGAGAGCGGGTGCACGGAGCGCAAGGCCGTCAGATGCTCGTCGCGCTGGCGTTGCTCAAGGGCACGTTGCTTGCGGTTCCAGAGTTGCAGGGCACGCGTGAGGTGCTGCTTCATGTACCGCCTGACGAAGGCTTGCATCCAGTAGGCTCGTTTCTCGGGATGTGCCATATAGCTGTCGGAGAAGAAATCCTGACGACGCGAGAAGTAAGGCACGAGTTGTGTGGATATCATCAGGTGCATGAGGTCGAGAGCCTGTGCTTCGGTCAGCGGATGGCCGTCGGCATCCTTGGCAGCCATACACTGACGCATCATCTGGTCGATGATGGAGCGCTGGCTGAGGTCGGACGAACGTTCGAGCCGGTCGAAATAATCGGCTACGAGATGACGCGCAGCCACCTGGTCGCGTTCAACAAGACACCAGTCCCGTGTATCGTTGCTCTTGCCTGTAAGGGCCAACTCGTCAGAGTTACCTACGGTAGTATTAATATTATTATTTATT
>JAFUSD010000011.1 GCA_017480685.1 Bacteroidaceae bacterium | reverse complement strand
TTTGCTTCTTCGACCATAAGGGGCGGTTGCATGGTTTCCGTCTAAACAAAGTGTCTGACGGCAGGCTCTATCCGCTTAACATGCCACGAGAGCTGCAACCCAAACAGACCCTCTATCGCAATTTCGACAAGCGTTTCGACGACTTGCTGTCACGCAATAGTGCCGAGAGGTATATGCCGATTGCAATGTCGCTGAGCGAGACTGCCGACGGGTTCCGGCTCACCGCCTGCGACGACCAGGGCAACACAGCCCACTACGATGCTACGTGCGACAAGCAGTTAGCACACACACATCAGCATGAAAACATACAGCGCCAATTGACGAAGCTGGGCGATCCGCCTTATCGTCTGAGCAACCTTGACATCACGTTGGCAAAGAACTGGTTTATTCCTGCCTCGTGGCTGGCTTCGTGGCGCAGAGCGGTTGTAGAGCAACTGCAGTCGTCACAGAATCTTGGACATACGGATGCTCTGGTTGCAGCGACATCTGGTCATTCAGCGACATCTGGTCATTCATCAACACCTGGTCATTCAGCGACATCGTATGCTGTCGCCGATAAGTCTGCTCACATTCAGCCGCCGGCCGGTTCGTGTCGTGAAGTCTCACAAGACATCAGATTACAACCCTCAACACCTCTCATGACATGCCGCCACTGCTTGCGCTATTCGCTTGGGTGGTGTCATCGTGCCGACACTCCGGCATTGTTGTTGCGGCTGGCAAACGGCACACGCTTCAAGCTTCAATTCGATTGCAAACGGTGTGTTATGCAAGTATTGCGCCTGTTGCTGATTGTGCCTTTGTTGTGTTCCTGCTCTCGGCCTGCAGTGAACGCTTTGCCTGCCGATGTGCAGAGTGCCGACACGTTGCTCCTGCTCACCCAGGCACAAGCCGACAGCCTGAACTTCCGTCTGTCTCATCACTATACCAACAACTTCAACTTTGTGGTGAAGACCGACAGCCTGCCACTGCTCACCTCAGAGCCTATCCTGTCAAGCCAAAATGCCGAGCAGAAGCCGGAAGATGCATATACCTATGTGGTGCGTGGCGATATAGTGGCTGTGGCCAATATCATCATGAATGGCGATACGGCAATGATAAAAGTGGCTCGCGACCAGATAACGATGGGATGGATTCCAGAACCTCAGCTACTTGCAGGAACTACTCCCAACGACACAATATCCATTCTCATCGACCGCCTGGCTCGCTACCGGTTCTTGTGGATGACGGTCATGGCGCTTTTCTCACTCCTTTGTCTGCGGATGCGAGCGAAGGGGCAGGGACGAATAAGCAAGTCGTTCGACACGTTCTATCCATCGCTCCTCATAATGCTCGTGTCAGTCATGGCATGCCTCTATGCCAGTATTCAGATGTGGGCGCCCGAGTTCTGGCAAGAATACTATTTCCACCCCACGCTTAATCCGCTCAACCTTCCGCCGGCACTGGCTGCACTCGTCTCGCTCGTGTGGCTCATCGTGGTAGTCATGCTGGCTCTGATGCTCGAAGTATACAAGCATTTGGATTTTATGGATGGATTGCGACTCATGATGCAGACCCTCGGACTGTCCATGCTGGCCTACCTGCTGGTAGCTTTCACCACACGCATATACATCGGATACATCATCTTGCCTGTCATCATTACACTGCTCACGATACATGTAGTCAAGTCTACAAAACATATTAATTATATTAATCACTCATCAAAACCAATCGTTAACAATCATGAAACGTAATCTTATCCTGGCTGCATTGACAGCTCTGGTGCTCTCATCGTGCACCGACAACAAGTTCCGTGTAAGCGGAAATGCTCCTGCCGACGTTAAGTACGTCTACTACACTCTCAATTTCTTCGACGAGAATCCGCAGATTGACTCTGTGGCTGTAGTCGATGGGAAATACATTATTGAAGGCGATGCAACCACTCCGTTGATTTGCACTGCAACCCTCGACAACAACGCACAGTTCTGGTTTGTAGCCGAGCCGGGCGAAATCGCTGTCGACTCAATTTACCTTCCAAGCGGTACACCGCAGAACGATGCCATCCATGCATTATATGAAGATATTCAAAAAGTAGAAGACCACGAGGCCTTCACCGCGCTAATTGACCAGTTCATGGGCGAGCACCCCAATGACCTTGCAGGTGCATTTTGCTTGTTCATGACATCGCAGGGCATCGGACTTGCTCACACTTCTGAACTGCTCGACCAGTGTGGCGACGTGGTGAAGAATGTGATTAGCAAAGTAATCTCTGCCGATGAAATCGAAGCGGCAAAGACTGCTGCCAACGCAGCTACTGCAACGGCTGTGGGCCAGATGTTCACCGACTTCGAGGCTGAATATGACGGCAAGGTGCAGCGCCTGTCAGACTATGTGGGTAAGGGTAAATATGTGCTTGTCGACTTTTGGGCAAGCTGGTGCGGACCCTGCCGCGGCGAGATTCCAACCATCATCGAACTCTACAACAAGTATGCCGGTGAGAAGTTTGAAGTGCTGGGCGTTGCTACATGGGATGAACCCGCCGACACCAAGGCTGCTATCGAGGAACTTGGCATCAAGTATCCGCAAATCATGAACGCACAGAAGGCTGGCTCTGATGCTTACGGCATAGAGGGCATTCCTCAAATCATCCTCTTCGGCCCCGATGGCACAATACTGAAGCGCGACCTGCGCGGCGAGGAAATGGTGAAGGCTGTGGAAGAAGCATTAAAGTAATAGCTCTTTATAACGCAAAGCCAGTATCCCTGTCTGGCTGAAACAGCGCTTCTCATCCCCCCCCTCCCTCTCACACACATACATACCATATCATGGCATGCAGGTGGCGCGAAGACAGAAAAAATCTCGCTGTCTGCTAAATGCAGTGAATCAGTTGCAACGTACAGCCGGAGATTCTATGATATATATGGGGGAAGGAAATGATATGACAAGACGGGGAGGTTCTGCTATATAGGTAGCAAACGAGGATATTCTCACACGTCGGTGAGGATATCCTCGTCGTATTTACACTGAACTCTTTTCAAAACGGGGCGAGGGTGGGTCAATTGCGTTGTTTAGTATTCATCCTCGTCCCACAGGAAGTCTTCCTTCGAGGGATAGTCGGGCCAGATTTCTTCTATACTTTCGTACACGTCGCCCTCATCTTCAATCTCTTGCAGATTCTCGAGCAATTCGAGTGGGGCGCCCGAACGGGTTGCGTAGTCGATGAGTTCTTCCTTTGTTGCGGGCCATGGTGCGTCTTCAAGCTTCACGGCCAATTCAAGTGTCCAATACATGTTGTTGATCTCCTTTCTTACTATTTAGGTTAGTGGGTATTCTTTGAAAAAGTGTGCAAAGGTACAACATTTATTTGTTTCGACAAGTATTATTCCAAAAAAATTCTTCGTTTTGGTCGATTATGTTGATTTTTCGGGCTAAAACGAAAAGTAAATCTGATAATCGATTGACATATCGCACCACATTTTGGTCCACGTGGTCGGTATGGCAAAGAGTGAGTATGCGTCGTTCGGCACGTCGGCATACGGTGCGACACACGTGACACTGGGCCGCGGCCATACTTCCGCCGGGCAGTATGAAGGCTCGGAGTTGTGGCAGGCTTTGGTCTATGGTGTCGATTAGGGTTTCGATGTCGGATATCATCTGGTCGGTCACGATGCTTGCCTGGCGCAGTTGGGTTGTGCTGCAGTCGGTTGCGAGGTGTGCCCCGATGACGAACAGGTGGTCTTGGATGTCTTGCAGATGCCAGTCGTGCACCTGGGTGTCGTGACCGGCAGTGGTGAGCATGGCGATGAGCAGCCCTATGTGTGAGTTGAGTTCGTCTATGGTGCCGTAGGATTCGAGCCGTGCACAGTCTTTTTCGACTCTCTGTCCGCCCACGAGGCTGGTTTGTCCGTGGTCGCCGGTGCGTGTATAGATGTTGCTTTTCATACTTTATAGTGTAGTTTTGATAGTTGCGGGTTGTAGATAGCTATGCCTCGTCGGCCGTCGATATCGAATGTAGCGGTTGCTGCCGGGTCTGACAAGTAGTGCTGCCACGTGGCAAGGTTGGCTGCGATGTCTTCCACCACAACGATTCGCTCGATGGACGTCGTGGCTTGATGGCGGCTGGTGGCTGCCCCCTGGCGCATGTATTCGGTGGCGCTGGGGCTCACGTTGCCGATGATGGTGAGGGGTATGGGCGATGCATAGTGTGCCAGGCGGAAGAGTTGTTCGTCCATCGCTATCTGCCGGCGTGTGCGGCCGGGGAATTGCTGTCGCAAAGGGCTGAATGTGTAGTAGGGTAACGACTCGAACAGCACGTCGCGCAGCAGTGTATAGACCCACGGGGAGTGTATGCCGAACCCGCGACGGTGGAGCAACCGGCTGATTGACGTCATGGTGTGGCCCTCCTTTGCTCCATGAGGCGAGTGATGGTTGCGCGGTCGCGGCTGAGTTGGTCGGTCAGTTCGGTGGGCGAGTGGAATGGTTGCTCGTTGCGTATGTGGTGGTAGAGCCGGAGGGTGATGCGCTGTCCGTAGAGCGGATGGTTGAAACTGAAGAGGTGTGCCTCGACGGTGCGGCCGGTGTTGTTGTAGGTGGGGTTGAGTCCTATGTTGAGCATGCCGTGGAATGTGCCATACGGCGTGTCGGCCTCGATGGAATATACTCCGTCGTGTGGCAGCAGTTTTGATGCGTCGATATGAAGGTTGGCTGTAGGGAAGCCGAGCTGGTGGCCGCGATGGTAGCCTTCGACCACGGTGCCGCTCAGTGTGTAGGTGTGTCCGAGCAGTCGGTTGGCTGTCGCTATGTCGCCCTCTTGTTGCAGCAACTGGCGTATGCGCGACGAACTGACTGCCTGCCCGTCGCAGGAGAATGCCTCGGCACGCATGACATCGATGCCCAATGACTGACCGTAGCGCACGTAGTCGTCGAATGTCTCGCTGCGATTGTGACCGAAGCGGTGGTCGTAGCCGATGATGAGTGTACCTACTTCGTGACGGCGGAGCAGTATGTCGCTCATGAAGTCGTGGGCCGACATCTGTGCGAGTTGTGGTGTGAAGTCGAGGTTGATGATGTCATCGATGCCGTAGGTGTGCAGCAATGCTTGTTTCTCGTCGGGCGTGGTGAGCAATGGCATAGGTGTGGCGGTGAGCACGGTGCGTGGATGCGCACCGAAGGTGACGACTGCCGATGTGTTGCCGCGTCGGTTGGCCTCGGCCGTTACCTGACGTATGAGGTGTTGGTTTCCGAGGTGTACTCCGTCGAAGAATCCTATGGTTGCTACTTTCAAAATATATAATATTTAATCTATAGTATATAATTTCTATAATATATAATTGAGTCATGCTGATGCATAACTTCAATTCTCGTGCGTTTTAGCGCTACAAAGATACGACAATTTATTGAAACTGCATAATGATGTGGGGTAAAATGGTTGCAGAGTGGATAAAGAAAAAGGGTCGTCGGGCTGATTTGATGCCCGATGACCCTAAAGTGTTGCACTTGGTTGTGTGTGATTATCTGCGTCCGGCCGAGCGGGTTGCACCTGTACTTGTAGTTCCAACTGAGCGGGTTGCGCTGCTGCTTGATGTTCCAACCGAGCGGGTTGCGGTGCTGCTTGATGTTCCAACCGAGCGGGTTGCGCTGCTGCTTGATGTTCCTGCTGAGCGGGTTGCGGTGCTTGTTGCAGCGCTGGTGCGAGTAGTTGTGCTGCTCGGGGTGGCAGTAGTTCGAGTCGGAGTGTAGGTCGAGCCGGCGCTTGTGCGGTTGGGGTTGTAGGTTGTAGTGCTTGCCGAGCGGTTGGTGGTAGTGGTCGGAGCGGTGATGGTGCGTGTGCTCGACTCATTGCCTACGCGTCCGGCTGTAGCCGCTGTGCGGGTGTTGTTTACGGTTCCCACGCTTCCGGTTGTGTTGGTGCGTGTGCCGCCCATGTTTTGGTTTGAATTGCCTGCAGGGGTTCCGATGGTGAAACCGCCCGTAGGTGCAGTGCCAGTGTTTGTGTTGGCAGCGCTGGTGCGTATGGTGCTGTTCATCGTGCCGCTTTGGCGTATAGCTTCGGTGCGTGCGTCGCCGCGTCCGGCGGTCACGTTGTTGTTCACTTCGCCTATGTGGAATCCAGGTCCGCTAACCGGTTCGTTTGGATGTGCCACGGGTGCTCCAGGTGCTCCGTATGGCATTCCAGGACCTCCGGGAGGCATGCCTGGTCCGCCCATCGGGCCGTCTATGCGACGCATTCCGGTGAAGAAACGTCCACCGCGATAGTCGTCGAACAGGCGTGGCTGACGATAGTAGAAGCGGTCCATGCGGCGGTCGTGCAGGTAGATGCTGAAGCTCCAGCGATGGTCGACGAACGAGATTGGACGATAGAAGTAGTCGTAGGTCATGAGCAGCTCCCACTGGCGGGCTGTGAGCAGGCGGCGCAGTGCGTAGTCGCGAGCATAGACCACCTCCATATAGTCGTCGTAACGATAGCCGAGTGCCACTGCATCGAGGAATTCGTTGACGCCGCAGATATAGTCGTAGTTGATGTAGTAGAGGTCGTCGAGTATGGCTGCGCTCAGACGGAGGGTGTGGGCCATACGGTCGGTCAGGAACCTTGCGTTGTTGCGCATTGAGTAAACGCTCATGGGTTGTGCGCTTGCTGCTATCGACATCATCATGATTGCCAATGCTGCGAATAGTGTGCGTAGGGTCTTCATAATCTTGCTCTCCTTTCTTGTTATCTTTATCGTTTCGATTTCTTTTTTTTACTTTGTTTTGTCTTTCTGACGCTGCAAAGTTACGACAGTTTATCGGGCTGACCAAAGAAAAGTCCCTACACTTTCGGGGAATTTCCCTATTCACCATGTCGCTGCCTCACGGCTTCATATAACAATATGGCTGCGCTGACCGACACATTGAGCGAGTCGAGGCACCCCTGCATGGGTATGCGTATGTGGGCCGATGCAGCCTGGCGCCATGCGTCGGTAAGGCCCGTCGACTCTGTTCCCATCACCAGCGCGGTGGCTCGTTGCATGTCGGTATTATAATATAGGTGTGAATCCTGCAGCTGGGCGGTGAGTATCTGAATGCCGTGCCGGCGGAGCCAGTCGATACACTGGTCGCTGCTCACCGCCACACATGGCACGGTGAACACCGCACCGATGCTGCTGCGTATGATGTTGGGGTTGTAGATGTCGGTCAGGGGGTCGCACACGATGACCGCATCGGCCCCTGCTGCGTCGGCACTGCGCAGGACGGCACCCAGGTTGCCCGGCTTCTCAACACTTTCGAGCACCAGCAGCAGTGGCTGGTTGTGCTTGAAATGCAAGTCGTCGAGCCTCATGTGTCTAGCCTCCACCACCGCCATCAGCCCCTCGGTAGTGCCGCGGTAGGCTATCTTTGAGTAGACGTAAGCCGACACTTCAATCTGCTGGGCATCGATGTCGGGCAACTGACAGTCTATGAGTTCACGGCAGATGATGAGCGTCTGCACCCTGTATCCGCCCTCGATGCAGTGGTCGAGCTCGCGACGGCCCTCCACCACAAACATCCCCATCGACCGCCGTCCGGCCGATGAGCCTTGCAACTTCATCAGCTGCTTCACTCGGGGGTTGTGTACACTCGTTATCGTTTCGTTCATGCTTCGCTATGTCGTTATGTGATTATTGTGCCCACAAAGTTACGAATTTCTTTGCAATAAACACCAAGTGAGCGTCGAAGTTTGGCTGAAAGGACTATGAAATTATATGAAAAGTCTATGAAGTTCATACTAAAAGTCTATGAAGTAAGCACGAAAAGTCTATGAAGTATTTTACATTTGCGTTTTTTATCGTTGTGGGGTGTGATTGATGACTGCATGTGCTTTTTGTGAGGATATCGTCGCGACCCTGCGAGGATATCCTCACATGCTGTTGAGGATATCGTCACGCCCCTGCGAGGATATCGTCGTGGGGCTGGCGTGTCGGGCGTGATGAGTAATAAAAACAGAAAGGGACCTGCATCGCTGCACGCCCCTACCGTTTTTAATTTATTATGAGATACGATTAAATAATCTTGTCAAGTTGTGCCACGTTGCGTGCCACCTCTTCGTCGGTCACCTCTATGTCGGTGAGCGAGCCAGCCAAGTATTGGTCGTAGGCGGTCATGTCGATAAGGCCGTGACCCGAAAGGTTGAACAGTATCACCTTCTCTTCGCCCGTCTCCTTGCACTTGAGTGCCTCGCGTATGGTGGCTGCGATGGCGTGGCTCGATTCGGGAGCCGGTATGATGCCCTCGCTCTTGGCAAAGAGCAGTCCTGCCTTGAAAGTCTCGCTCTGTGGTATGTCGACAGCCTCCATGTATCCGTCTTTCAGCAGTTGTGATATAATCATGCCTGCACCATGGTAGCGCAGTCCGCCCGCATGGATGTTGGCCGGCATGAAGTTATGCCCCAGGGTGTACATAGGCAGCAGCGGAGTCAGTCCCGAGAGATCGCCGAAGTCGTACTGGAATACGCCTCGGGTGAGTTTCGGGCAGCTCGACGGCTCGGCTGCTATGAAGCGGGTCTGCTTGCCGTCTTTTATCTTATGGCGCATGAATGGGAATGCCACACCGCCAAAGTTGCTGCCTCCGCCAAAGCAGGCAATCACCATGTCGGGATATTCGCCAGCCATCGCCATCTGCTTCTCGGCTTCGAGGCCTATGATGGTCTGGTGCAGGGCCACATGGTTGAGCACCGAGCCCAGCACATACTTGCAGTTGGGGGTAGTCATGGCCAGTTCCACAGCTTCGCTTATGGCTGTCCCGAGCGAACCCTGGTTGTTGGGGTCGACAGTCAGCACATCCTTGCCGGCACGAGTCGACATCGAGGGCGATGCTGTCACCTGGGCACCGTAGGTCTGCATTATGCTGCGGCGATAAGGCTTCTGCTCATAAGAAATCTTCACCTGATATACGGCAGCCTCGAGTCCGAACACCTTGGCGGCATACGACAGGGCCGCACCCCATTGTCCGGCACCCGTCTCGGTTGTCACGTTCGTTATGCCCTCCTGCTTGCAGTAGTAGGCTTGAGCCAGTGCCGAGTTGAGTTTGTGGCTGCCCACAGGGCTCACGCTCTCGTTCTTGAAATAGATGTGTGCAGGGGTGCCCAGGGCTGCCTCAAGTCCGTAGGCACGTACCAGCGGGGTAGAGCGATAATACTTATACATGTCGCGCACCTCGTCGGGGATGTCAATCCATGCATGCTCCTGGTCCATCTCCTGATGGCACAACTCCTTTGCAAATATAGGATAGAGGTCTTCAGCCTTCAGTGGCTGGTGGGTTCCGGGGTGGAGTGGCGGCAATGGTTTTGTCACCATGTCGGCCTGAATGTTGTACCACTGGCGTGGTATCTCGTCTTCCTGCAGGAAGAATCGTTTTTGTCGGTTACTCATGTTGTCGTTCTGATTTAAGTTTTAGGTCGTACCAATGTGTTTGTGAAAACTACGGCTGCAAAGTTACGTCAAGTTTTTCACATAGCAAACACGAATCAGCTTTTTTCTCTGCGCAGGGCGAAAAGAATAGCCGATTCCCCCTCCTTTTTCATTGTTGAGCATAACTATTTACTGCAAAAAGCTTTCATTTATGAAGGATTTTGTGTCATATCAGATAGAACAGATATGACACCCACACTTTGCATCAGTTCACACGTTCTGTCCCCCCCCGTGAATGTAGTTGCAATATATATTATAACTTGAATTATTTTATCTAAGGAGTATTTGGATATGAGGTGAACATCTGGATTGCCTTTTCTCCTTTACTCCTAATACTCCTTAGAAATGATTAATTAAAAAGTATTATTAGCACTTCTTCGGCCTGTCACAGATCCTCTCGCTGCGCTCGGGATGACAAAGAGGGGAGGCTCTGCTTATAGGTGAGGCTTGCATCATCGCTGCCCTTTATAGCATCGAGAGCTGTACGTGTGCCTCGATAAATGCATTCATTCGCTGGGGTTGGATTGAATAAAAGGGCGGTAGTAGGATGCC
>JAFUSD010000129.1 GCA_017480685.1 Bacteroidaceae bacterium | reverse complement strand
AATGGGCGACAAAAACTTTGCCATCAAACCACATCCTCGCGAAAAAACGAACTACAATATCTACTTCCCTCAACACACAATCCTCGACAACCTGATACCAATGGAGTTGCTAAACCTGTGTAACATTCGATTCAAGGAAGTATACACCATTTTTTCTACCGCAGCTTTATCGTTTCCCTACGACGTACAGCTTCACTTTGCAGGTACTTCCGTCCATCCCAAGTTGGTCGAAAAATTCGGGAAAGTGAGTTTCAAAAACGGTAAGATAGTAACAGAAAGAAAATAGAACCAGTTAAAGTCATGTATATTAACAAAAATATAAAAACTCATTTAGAGTATATCCAATGCTAAATAGTAGGAGGGCATACGCTTAGATGCCAATGCCCCCCCGAGGGCTTACCTTCGGATTTCATAGCCGGTGTACGTGCGGAGGTAACACCAGAATTGCTGGCGATGTATTCCGAACCAGAAAGATTCCACAAAGCCTATGCCAACTATATTGGCTACAAACAACAGCATGTATTTGCCACTAATGGCAGTGACCATGGAATTCGCATACTGCTTAAGACCTTTGGCGAGTCAGACAAAATGTAGTCACAGCACATCCAATATTCGAAATATACAGGGTTTGTTGCAGTTTGCTCGGCCTACACCACAAACCAATAGCTTACAATAACAACCTCACTATTGAGGCAAACAAAATACTACAAGCCATTGACTCCGGCACTCGAACCGTTGTCTTGCTCAACCCAAACAGTCCTATAGGGACTGTATTTCCAGAAAATGAAGTAGAACAAATAATCCATAGTGCCAAAGAAGTAGAAGCACTTGTTGTTATAGACGAAGCCTATCATTATTTCTACCCCCAAAGCCACATAAAATACGCACTCGCTTTCGACAATGTTGTGTGTGTATGCACCTTTTCTAAACTAATGTCGTTGGCAGGTTTGCGATTGGGTGTCATAGTCGGACATCCCGATATAATACACTATATGAAGCAGTCACATCTGACCTATGAGGTAAACTCGGTAGCATTGTTGTTTGGAGAACGAATGCTGCAACGCATGCGCAACCTATTGTGGGTAACGGTAGGGGCAAAATAGTGATGTAGACCTTTATTGAAGGCCTTAATCAAACCGACTCATAGCAATTGAGTTTTCACTTCACCGGTTGTAATTTCAAACTTAATTTTATGATCAATTTCACAGTAGGACCAGTGATGTCAAGCGACAGTATACTTGCCATCGGTGGTGAACAAGTTCCCTATTTCCGCACGGCAGAGTTTTCATCCATGCTTCTTGAATGCGAGCGACTTGTTAAGAAATTTTCAAATGCTGAAGAAGATGCCCGAAGCCTTTTTATCACAGGGTCTGGCACTGCATCAATGGAAGCAGCTGTCATCAATTTCTTCTCGCAGACAGACAAACTGTTAATCATCAACGGTGGTAGTTTCGGTCAACGTTTTGCAGACATATGTCGAGTGCATCAAATTCCATTTGAGGAGGTTAAATTACATAGTGGACATACGCTGACTGAGCAGGACCTTCAGCCTTTCGAAGGACAAGGCTTCACTGGCATGCTCATCAATAAGCACGAAACCTCTACCGGAGTTCACTACAACATGGACATTGTGAGCCAATATTGTCGTCGCAATGCCTGCTTGTTGATTGTGGATTGCATCAGTTCTTTCCTGGCTGACGAATTT
>JAFUSD010000128.1 GCA_017480685.1 Bacteroidaceae bacterium | reverse complement strand
GGTTTGGTACGTTCGAATTTTTCTTTTGCCATAGCTTTTCAATTTCTTATATAAGAGTTAATACTTTGTTTTCTCTATATATTATTAATAATGTGTATTACATTTGAGCTGTTAACGAGATTTGAACTCGTGACCTCTTCCTTACCAAGGAAGTGCTCTACCACTGAGCTATAACAGCGTTTTCGTTTTGTTTGGTCTGACTGTGGGCACAGATGGATTCGAACCACCGAAGGTGAAAACCAGCAGATTTACAGTCTGCCCCATTTGGCCACTCTGGAATATGCCCTCATCAGCCAAGCCCAAAGAGGCTCAAAGATTCTGCGCAAAGTGTAGCTCTGCGCAGAAATCGGCTGCAAAGTTAGTCAAAAGTTTTGTAACCGCAAAGGTTTTTTGCTTTTTTTTTACTTCTGACCTTGTTTTTCTTTGTATTTTACCAGCTGGCGCTCCAAAACTGGCATACATTGTGTGATTGCTTCTTCGAATGTGTCGCTTACCTTCTCTACGAAAATTTCTTCGCCCGGAAGCGCTATTACGATGTTGGCTTCCTTGTTCTGAGCGGTTGCAGGTTTCACGACCTTCAATGACACCTCTACTTTCCTTATATTGTCACAAAACTTATCCAGTTTACTTACTTTCTTCTGGATGAACTCATGCAACTTGTCTGTTGCGTCGAATTTGATTGCTTTTACTTCAATGTCCATAGTCTTATTGTTTTATGGTGCTTTCTGCTGTGAAGCATGGGGTTTTTGTATTGATGGTTGCCCAATTTGCCACGGCTTGATGGCACCGGTTAGTTCGAACGTGGATGTGCGTTCTGATACGCTTTCTTCAATTCTTCAAACGAGACGTGGGTGTAGACTTGTGTCGTATTGAGGCTTTCGTGTCCCAAGAGTTTTTGTATCGACACGAGGTCGGCTCCGGAGTTGAGCATCGATGTTGCGAATGTGTGTCTCAACACATGGGGGCTCCGCTTGGAGCTGGTGCTCACTGCTGCCAGTTTTTCTTTCACGAGTTTCTCGAGTTGGGATTCTGTCAGCGGGGTTCCCTTCTTATTAATAAAAAGGTGGTCGAACCCTTGATTGAATTGCCGTCCTCGCTCTGTCATGTAGTTTATCAGACAGTTTTCCAGTTCGGGGCCGAATGGTATGATGCGCTGTTTGTTGCGCTTTCCCGTCACCTTCAGCTGTTTGGCAGCATAGTCCACGTCTTTGTCGGCCAATGCGATTAGTTCGGCACGTCGCATGCCGGTGAGATAGAGTGTGAGTATCACGGTTTTGTTGAGCAGGCCTTCGTATGAAGTGTCGGCATCGAGCATTTCGAGCAGTGTGTCCATCTCGTTGTCTTTGATGAACGCCGGAAGCACTTTTTGCCGCTTCGGCCCCGTGATGCGCGTGGTGGGGTTGGACGCCACTACCTTGCGTTTCATCAGATAGTGGTAGAACGACCTTAGTGCGCTGAGTTTGCGGTTTACCGACGAGTTTTTCATCTTCATCTCATCGATGAGGTATATGGTCCACTCGCGTATCACCGACTCGTCGACAGTCGTCCAGTCCATATCCTGGTCCAGACTCTTAAAGAACTGTTCAAACTCTGCCAAGTCATTGCCATAGCTCTCTATGGTGTGGTCAGAGCAGTTACGTTCCGACTTGAAATAATCCAAGAACTCGTCAGTCAGCATTTCTTTGTCCTCCTCTTTTCGGTGACGAAGTTACTACTTATTCTTGGAATAGCCAAATTATTGACGCTGTTTTTTCTTTTTTTAACTCTCTTTAGCGTGTTCAGCTCTTATTCTTCTGCTGTGTGGAGCTTGTTTACGTAGATGGCGTGTTGCATCTTCACACGCTTGGTCACAGATGGTTTTTCATACTGCTTGCGTGTTCTCACTTCCTTGATGATGCCTGTTTTCTCTGCTTTTCTCTTGAACTTCTTGAGAGCTCTCTCAATGTTCTCGCCATCTTTTACTGGTACGATGATCATTTTGTTTGTTACGTTTTTTGTTTGTTATTGATTTGGTTTAAAAAAATAAGGCATAGTGCCTAATGGGCTGCAAAGTTACGGCAAATTTCTGAACTGGCAAAACAAATTCATGTTTTTTTGTGCTTTTCATGTCAGATTCTGCGTTCATTTTCTGCGTATTGTTTATTTTAGCATGTCTGTTCTGCGCCTCACGGGCATAGGCAGCAAGTGCAGCTCGACGCTACATGCTCATTGTTTCTGAAAAACGAGGATATCCTCAACGGGCTGTGAGGATATCCTCAACGGGCGGCGAGGATATCGTCAACAGGTCGCGAGGATATCGTCATTTTCATGCAGGCTCGTGCCTACATTCATTCATCATCTCACAAACAGCAGTTCACGATACTTTGGCAGTGGCCATAGTGCATCGTCGACAATGAGTTCGAGTTTATCGATTTGCCGGCGTATGATGTCGAAATAAGGTGCGATGGTGTCGTGATAGGCTATAGCCTTCTGGTGCTCGTCGTCTATACGGTTGGCCACTTTGCGAGCACTGACCAGGTTGTCCACCTGTGTCTCAATTTCGGCTGTACGCATGGCTATTTCCTCTATGAGTTTCAGGTTGCGGGCGTTCAGCTCGTCGGCTTTTTCGGCAGGGAAGATTGAGCGCATGCGCTCGGCATTTTCCAGCAGTCGACTTTGGTAGTTAGTGGCGATTGGTATGATGTGGTTCATAGAGATGTCGCCCAACACACGTGCCTCTATCTGGATTTTCTTGGTGTAGGTTTCCCATTTCACTTCGTTGCGCGCTTCCAGTTCCTTGCGGGTCATGACTCCCATCGCCTCAAACATCCTGATGCTGTCGGCATCGAGGTAGCGCTCGAAGATGACGGGGCAGCTGGTTTCGGTGTCAAGTCCGCGCCTGGCGGCTTCTGCCTTCCACTCGTCGCTGTATCCGTTGCCGTCGAAACGGATGGGGCGGCAGGTCTTGATGTCTTCGCGTAACACGTCGATTATGGCATGGAACTTGGCAGTATGGCCCGTTCCCTCCGAGAATTCCGTGCGCTCCGTGTAGTCTGCGATTTTGGCATCTACACGGAGTTTGAAGTCGGCAAGCGCTTCTGCCACAGCAGTATTGAGTGCAGTCATGGCACTGGCACAGTTGGCCTCGCTGCCCACGGCTCGGAACTCAAACCTGTTGCCTGTAAAGGCGAATGGCGATGTGCGGTTGCGGTCGGTGTTGTCGATTAGGAGTTCCGGAATCTGCGGTATGTCGAGTTTCAGCCCTTGTTTGCCGTCGAGGCGGAACAGGTCGTCTTTGTCGGCTTTCTCTATGTGGTCGAGCAGTTCGCTGAGCTGTGTGCCGAGGAAACTGCTTATGATTGCAGGCGGGGCCTCGTTGGCACCAAGCCGGTGGGCATTGGTTGCCGACATGATGCTGGCTTTCAGCAGTCCGTTGTGGCGATATACACCCATCAGAGTCTCGACGATGAACACAGCAAAACGCAGGTTTTGCTCTGGAGTCTTGCCCGGAGCATGTAGCAGTACTCCAGTGTCGGTCGACAGGCTCCAGTTGTTGTGTTTGCCACTGCCGTTGATGCCTGCAAAAGGCTTTTCATGCAATAAGACACGGAAACCATGCTTGCGTGCCACTCGTTTCATCAGCGACATGAGCAACATGTTATGATCGACGGCCAGATTTGTATCTTCAAATATCGGAGCCAGCTCAAACTGGTTGGGAGCCACTTCGTTGTGACGGGTCTTGCAAGGAATGCCGAGTTCGAGTGCTTGTATCTCAAGGTCGCGCATATAAGCAGCCACACGCTCCGGAATGCTTCCGAAGTAGTGGTCGTCCATCTGCTGGTTCTTGGCCGAGTCGTGTCCCATGAGGGTGCGTCCGGTGAGCAGCAGGTCGGGGCGTGCTGCATACAGGCCTTCATCCACAAGGAAATACTCCTGTTCCCATCCCAGGTTGGATGTCACCTTTCTGACATCGGGGTCGAAGTAGTGGCACACATCGGTGGCGGCCTTGTTCACGGCTTTCAGCGCACGGAGCAGCGGTGCTTTATAGTCGAGCGACTCACCGCTGTAGCTGATGAACACCGTGGGGATACACAGAGTGTCGTCAATTATGAACACGGGGCTTGTGGGGTCCCACGCCGAATAGCCACGGGCTTCGAATGTGGAGCGTATGCCCCCGCTCGGGAAACTGGATGCATCGGGTTCCTGCTGCACAAGCAACTTACCCGTAAACTCCTCTACCATGCCACCCTTCCCGTCGTGCTCGATAAACGAGTCGTGCTTCTCGGCCGTGCCTTCGGTCAGCGGTTGGAACCAGTGGGTATAGTGAGTAACACCATTCTCCATGGCCCATTGTTTCATGCCAGCAGCTACTGCGTCGGCAATGTTGCGGTCGAGCCGTGCACCGTTGTCCATCACATCCACCATCTTCTCATAAACTGCCTTAGGCAGATACTTGTACATTTTCTCTCGGTTGAACACCTTCTTGCCGAAGTACTCACTGGGTCTTTCATTTGGCATTGCTACGTCGAGCGGCTTCTTTGCGAATGCCTCGCCGACAACTTGAAATCTTAATCCTTCCATGTTTACTTTGTGTTTGTGTTGTGTGTTGTTGAATTATCAATGATTTTGCCAAGCTTCCATTCTGCGCATGGCTTCCTCAATCTTCTCATGCGAACTGAAGGATGTGAACCTCACATACCCCTCGCCCGAAGGGCCGAAGCCTACGCCGGGGGTACAAACCACCTGTGCTCCGTAGAGCAGCTCCTCAAAAAACTGCCACGAATTGCTTCCGCCAGGTGTCTTCATCCATATATAAGGAGCATTTTCTCCTCCATAGACCTTATATCCCAGCCTGCGCAACGAATCGAGCATCATGCGGGCACCCTCCAGATAGTAATCAATCGTAGCCTGCGTCTGGCGTTGTCCTTCCGGCGTATATATTGCCTCGGCAGCCCGTTGGCTGATGTAGCTCGCCCCGTTAAACTTGGTCGATTGGCGGCGGTTCCACAACTCGTTCACCGATATGCGTTCGCCTGCAAATGTAGATACCGTGAGGCTTTTGGGCACGACCGTGTAGCCACACCTCACGCCGGTAAAGCCCGCAGTCTTGGAATAGGAGCGGAACTCGACCGCACACTTCCGCGCACCACGAATCTCGTAAATCGAACGCGGAATCTCAGGGTCGCGTATGTAAGCCTGATATGCGGCATCATACAGTATAAGCGCATCGTTCTTCAGTGCATAGTTCACCCATTTTTGCAGTTCGGGTTTGGTTATGACCGCACCTGTCGGGTTGTTCGGATAGCACAGATATATGACCTGCATGGGGCGGTTCTCGGGAATCTCAGGCATAAAGCCATTCTCGGCCGTGCATGGCAGATATGCCACGTAGCTATACTTGTCGCCGGCAAATGTACCACACCGCCCGATCATCACGTTCGAATCGATATACACCGGATAGACGGGGTCGGTCACCCCGATGAAGTTGTCCCAGTGCAGTATCTCCTGAAAATTGCCCGTATCCGACTTCGCACCGTCATTGATGAAAATCTCGTCCACGTCCAAGTGTATTCCTCGTGGCAGGAAGTCGTTTTTCAGGATTGCTTCGCGCAAGAACTCATAGCCCTGTTCGGGTCCGTAGCCATGAAACCCATCCTTGGTTGCCATCTCATCGACAGCCTTGTGCATCGCTTCCACTACCGCAGGACACAATGGTTGGGTGACATCGCCGATGCCAAGCGAAATAACGTCGGCCTTGGGATGCAGAACCTTAAAGACGTTTACCTTCTTGGCAACATCGGTAAACAGATAGTTCTTCTGCAGATTCAAAAAATGTACGTTTACTAATGCCATAGTTCTTTCTGATTTGTCTATTATAATCTATTTCTCCGTCGAATACAAATTCGGCAGGACCTGTCATATAGACATGTCCGTCGGCCTCGCTCCATTCGATACAAAGTTCGCCGCCATCCATCACGACTGAGCAATGCCGTGCGGAAAGACGATTTGCATAAGCAGCCACTGCCACGGCACATGCACCAGTGCCACATGCCTGAGTGATGCCACTACCACGTTCCCACACACGGACACGAATACGTCCGTATGCCATAACATGTGCAAACTCTATGTTGCAACGTTGCGGGAACGCGTCATTACATTCAAGGCTCTCGCCCATCGTTTCGACATGATTCACATCGTCGGTGAATACCACGTAATGCGGATTTCCCATCGACACGAAAGTGCCGGCAGGCAAACCGGCAGTGCGGCGAAACTGTGTGTCATCATCCATGATAGGACATCCCATATCGACAGTGACACCCTCTACCATGCCATCCGTCACATGCAACCGAAGGGTTTTTATGCCGGAAAGCGTGAACAACCTGATTTCGTGCTTGTCGGTCAGTTTTCGTTCAAACAAGTATTTGCCTATGCAACGCGAAGCATTACCACACATCATGGCCTCACTACCATCGGCATTAAATATGCGCATTGAGAAATCGGCCCCGCCGACTGGACTTCGGTCGATAAGCACAAGACCATCGGAACCGATACCCTTATGGCGGTCGCTCCATTTTATCGCGGCATCCGACGGGTCGGATATGTGGTGTTGCATGGCATTGACATAGATGTAGTCGTTGCCGCATCCGTGCATTTTGGTGAAGGGAACCAGCATGATTTACGATTTAACTATTTACGATTTACTATTTATATATTCATGGACACGGCGTGCCGTCTCGATTCCGCTGGCCATGGCGCGGACAACAAGTGAAGCACCGCTTTGAGCATCACCACACACAAAGACATTATCCGGGTACACCGGATGCTCTGGCTTCAGGAATCCCATTGCCAATAGGCAGAGCTCTGCCTTGATGATTTCAGGCTTGCCCTTCTCCACCATCAGCGGACGTCCACCGTCGGGGTTGGGTTTCCAATCTATCTCCTGGACCTTGACACCGGTGAGTTTGCCATCCTCTCCGAGGAATTCGATGGTGTTGATGTTCCAACGACGGGTACAACCCTCCTCGTGCGACGAAGAAGTCTTGAGCGTGCGAGGCCAGTTTGGCCATGGATTCTGCGGATCGTCCGGCCCTTCAACTGGCTTTGGCATAATCTCAATCTGAGTCACGCTCCGACATCCCTGACGATGAGCAGTGCCGATACAATCGCTTCCTGTATCACCACCACCGATTACGAGTACATCCTTACCCTTGGCCGTGATACGCTCGTCAGCTGAAAACTCCTTACCGGCCAAGACTCGGTTTTGCTGCGCGAGGAGTTCGAGAGCAAGATGCACTCCTTTCAACTCGCGTCCCGCAACATTCAAGTCGCGGGCAACTGGTGTACCTGTGGCCATGCAGACAGCGTCATACTGTCCCATATGCTGCGCCACCATTGAAGCACAATCGACAGCCTCGCCATAACAGAACCTGATACCCTCGGCCTCCATCAACGCAATTCTGCGGTCGATGATAGCCTTGTTGAGTTTGAAATTAGGGATACCATATCGTAGCAAGCCGCCAGCAGCTTCATTCTTTTCAAAGACCGTAACCGCATATCCCAAATGATTGAGAGTATTGGCAGCTGCAAGCCCGGCCGGACCGGCACCGACTACTGCGACCTTCTTCCCGTTACGGACAATATCGGTGTGAGGCATAATATATCCTTCACTGAATGCCATCTCAGTGATAGCAGCCTCGTTCTCGCGGTTGGTGGTCGGTTCGTGGTTGAAGCGGTTCAGCACGCAAGCCTTCTCGCATAGTGCAGGACAAATTCTTCCCGTGAATTCAGGGAAAGGGTTAGTCCTCGACAACAACTGATAGGCCAAGTCCCAGTCTCCACGATACAACGCATCGTTCCATTCCGGAGCCTTATTGCCCAGCGGACAAGCCCAGTGGCAGAATGGCACGCCGCAGTCCATACAAAGACTCGCCTGCAACTTACGTTCGAGGGTGTTGAGCGTCTGTTCAACCTCGCCGAAGTCGTGGATTCTGTCATGCACCGGCCGGTAGCCCGCCTCTTGGCGGTGTATCTCTAAGAATGCTTTCGGATTTCCCATTTCTATTTACTATTTACAAATTTACCATTTACTATTTAGGTCCTCCCTTTCCCACCGTAGCTTCACTCCCCAGAGCCCCCTCTCATCCCCCCAGGGTGGGGATGATGCCATCCGGATGGAGTTCGTCCCCCCTTGGGGGGATAAGAGGGGGGCTCGATTAGTAGTCTCGCTGTATATCGGCAATCTTCTCATGGAGCCGTGCCATTTTCTCCTCTTCGAGC
>JAFUSD010000127.1 GCA_017480685.1 Bacteroidaceae bacterium | reverse complement strand
GAACAGGCACGGCAGGTGTCGATAGTGAAACGTGCAGAAAACGGCATGATCTACGACCCCGTGACCATCAAGCGCGGACGCACTGTGGGCGATGCGCTCTCCATGATGGCTGAATACCATATCGGAGGTATTCCGGTGGTCGATGACGAAGGACGACTGGTGGGTATCGTCACTAATCGTGACCTGCGTTTCCAGCGACAGCTCGATACATTGATAGATGATGTCATGACGAAGGAGAACCTCATCGTGACACATCAGCAGACCGACCTCGACTCGGCTTCACAAATCCTTCTGCAACACAAAATCGAGAAACTGCCGGTGGTAGACGAGCAGGGGCATCTCATAGGCTTGATTACATACAAAGACATAACGAAGGCAAAAGATAAGCCTATGGCATGCAAGGACGAGAAGGGACGCCTGCGTGTGGCAGCCGGAGTGGGCGTGACGTCCGACACCCTCGACCGAATCGCGGCACTCGTGGCAGCCGGAGTCGATGCCATAGTCATCGATACCGCACACGGCCACAGCCGCTCGGTGATAGAAAAGGTGAAGGAAGCCAAGCAGCATTTCCCCGACGTAGACATCGTAGTGGGCAATATAGCCACAGGCGAGGCAGCCAGGATGCTGGCCAAGGCAGGTGCCGATGCAGTGAAGGTGGGAATTGGTCCCGGCTCTATATGCACCACACGCGTGGTGGCCGGCGTGGGAGTGCCACAACTCAGTGCCGTATACGACGTGGCCCAGGCCCTGAAAGATACCGACATTCCACTCATTGCCGATGGTGGTCTGAGATACTCAGGCGACGTGGTCAAGGCTCTTGCCGCAGGTGGATGGAGCGTGATGATAGGCAGCCTCGTGGCTGGAACCGAAGAAGCACCAGGCGAGACAATACTATTCAACGGACGTAAGTTCAAGTCATACCGTGGCATGGGTTCGCTCGAAGCAATGGAAAACGGCTCGAAAGACCGATACTTCCAGGCAGGCGAGAAAGACGTGAAGAAACTCGTGCCCGAAGGCATTGCCGGACGTGTGCCCTACAAGGGAACCGTTCAGGAAGTGATATATCAACTCTCGGGCGGCCTGCGCTCGGGCATGGGATACTGCGGAGCCAAGGACATCGAGGCACTACACGATGCAAAATTCACCCGCATCACTGCTGCTGGTGTGCTCGAAAGCCATCCACACGAGGTAATCATCACAAGCGAGGCCCCAAACTACAGCCCAAGCCATTCGTAAAGGGACCTTGCCTAAACCATCAGGCCTCCTCCTTACTCCCCCAAAGGGTGAGAGATAGGCCACATTCGGATGGAAATAACCAAATAGTTAAATTGCAAATAAACAGTAAATCGTAAATCCGTAAATCGTAAATAAACAGACGAGATTATGAAGTTACTCACAAGTTTCATTCTTAACATATCACTTTTCGCCCTCGCGACGGCCGCAATGGCACAATCCGACCCCGTCGTGATGGTCATAAATGGTAAAGAAGTCAAACTGTCGGAGTTTACATACAGTTTCAAGAAAAACAACTCGGAAGGAGTCATCGACCGTAAGACCGTCGACGAGTATGTGCCGTTGTTCGTCAACTTCAAACTCAAGGTGGCAGCCGCCGAAGAAGCACGCTACGACACACTGACCAGCATGCAGAACGACCTGCGCTCATATCGCGAGCAGATGCTCATGCCCACCCTGAACGACCCCGACTTCATTGAACGCGAGGCACTCAAAACCTACAACAACACCGCTGCACGTTTCGGCAGCGACGACATACTTGTGGCAAGCCACATACTGGTGCTCATGCGCCAAGACGCTACGGCCGAACAACAGGTGGCAGCCAAGGCACGCATAGACTCCATCTATCAGGCATTGCAGGCAGGAGCCGATTTCGCCGAGCTGGCAAAAAAGTGCTCCGACGACAAAGCGTCGGCAGTGAGGGGCGGAAGCCTCGGACAGTTCGGAAAAGGCATGATGATTCCCGACTTCGAGAAAGCTGCCTATGCACTGCAGGCCGGACAGGTGTCGCAACCAGTGAAGTCTACTGTGGGATGGCACATCATAAAACTCGAAGACCGTCATCCGTTTGAGTCATACGAGTATCACCACGACAACATCATAAGTTTCCTCGAACAGCAAGGCATACGCGAAGCCGCTGCCAATCACCTGGTCGACTCGCTGGCACAGCGCGACGGAGTGATCCGTGACGAAATCATCTCGCGCCTCTTCGACCAGCTGAAGGCTACCGACGCTGAACAGCGATTCCTGGCACAGGAATACTATGACGGCTCGATGATGTTCGAAATATGCAGCCGCGAAATATGGAAACCGGCAGCAGCCGACAAGGCAGGACAACTGGCATACTTCAAGAAACACAAGAAAGAATACGCATGGACAGAGCCACACTATCGCGGAATCGTGGTCTATTCGCGCGACGAAGCCACTGCCGCTGCCGTGAAAGCCGTGCTTAAGAAGGAGAAAGACCCATATAAATGGGAGGAACTGCTGAAGCAGACATTCAATACCGACAGCCTGAAACGTGTGGTAGTCACTTATGGAATCTACACCCAAGGCAAGAATAAGGTGGTGGATAAAATGGCCTTTAAGCAATCTGTAGAGCCCAACACCCTGAAAGACTTCCCCATAGTGAACGTATATGGCAAGATGCTCACCAAGCCCGAGACCATGGCCGATGTGGAGAACGAGGTGGTGGCCGACTATCAGGCGTTCAAGGAACGCGAGTGGGTGGAGCAGCTACGCCAAAAATATACATATAGTGTAGACGAGTCAGTGTTACAGACCATCAAGTAAACAGCATAAACCGTGAAACGAACATTCAGCATACTAATCAGCATGATGATGACGGCTGCGCTATGGGCGCAGTCGGGCACAAACGTAATCGACGAGGTGATATGGGTGGTGGGCGATGAAGCCATATACAAGTCGGAAGTGGAAAATGCACGAATCGATGCGCAGATGCAAGGTCAGCGCTTCGACGGCGACCCCTATTGCATCATCCCCGAGAACTTAGCCATACAGAAACTGTTCATACACCAGGCAGCAATAGACTCTGTCGAGGTGACCGACACCGAAGTGTGGATGCGAGTTGACAGAACCGTCGAACGTTATGTGCAAATACTTGGCTCGGCAGAGAAACTGGAACAATACACCGAGAAGACCATGGCACAGTTCCGCGAGCAACAATTTGAAATGATAAAGAACCAGTTGCTCATGCAAGAGGTGCAACACTCGTTGGTGAAGAATGTGAAAGTGTCGCCGGCACAGGTGCGCAACTACTTCAGCAATGTGCCCGAAGACAGCATACCATTCGTGCCTACAACCTACGAGGTACAAATCATGACACGAGCTCCGCAGGTGACACAAGAAGAGATAGACCGCGTGAAGGGCGAGCTGAGAAACTACACAGAACGCATCAATGCCGGAACATCAAGCTTCTCGACACTGGCCGTGCTCTATTCCGAAGACAAACTCTCGGCAGTGCATGGCGGAGAACTCGGATTCATGGGACGCTCAGAACTGGTGCCCGAGTTTGCAAACGTGGCATTCAACCTCACCGACCCCAAGGCAATTAGCAAGATCGTCGAGACCGAGTACGGATTCCATATCATCCAACTCATAGAGAAGCGCGGCGACAAGGTCAACGTCCGACACATACTGCTCAAACCACGTGCAACCGACGAAGCCATAGAGTCCTGTGTAAACTTCCTCGACTCGGTGAGCAACGAAATACGCCGTGGCGAATACTCTTTCGAAGACTGTGTGCCATATCTCTCACACGACAAAAACACGCGCAACAACTATGGAATGGTGGTATACAGAGACCCCGAGACATGGGAAACTACAACCAAGATACAGCTCGTAAACCTGCCTACAGAGGTAGCCCGCAAGGTAAGCTCCATGAACATAGGCGAACTCTCGGCTCCATTCCTCATGACCGATGAAGACGGACGAGAAGTAGTTGCGGTAGTAAAACTGAAAAACAAGACCAACGGACACAGGGCCACGATGAAAGACGACTACCCCGTGTTGCGCGATGTGCTTATAGACAAACTCAACGAAGAAAAGATAGAACAGTGGATAAAGGCCAAGCAGAAGACCACCTACATACGCATAAATGAGGGTTGGCGCAACTGCGAGTTCCAGTATCCAGGCTGGGTAGAGCAATGAACGGTGCTGCAACACATAGAGAGCCAATCACTTTCAAAAGTAATAGGATGCTACTGACAGGCATCCTTTACTTGCTGATATGTATACCTTCTGTGGCGCAAAACCGGCAGCATCAGACCGACTCGCGCATACACCTCATACATACCGACCTCCTGTATAAGACACCGCGCGACGGAGCCGCCGAAATCCTGGTGGGCAACGTGAAACTCAGCCACGAAGGCGTATACCTCGACTGCGACAGTGCACGCTTCTATCGCGACGACAACTCGTTCGATGCCTACGGACATGTCAAGATGGTGCAAGGCGATACCCTCTCACTCACCAGCGACTCACTCTTCTACGACGGATTCGGACTGCAGGCACATGCAAGAGGCAGTGTGGTGCTCATACACAACAAGTCAAAACTCACAACCGACAAACTCGACTACGACCGAGTGTACAGCGTGGGCATGTATATCGGAGGCGGAACTCTCTATGATGCCGACAATGTGCTCACATCATACTGGGGACAGTACACGCTACCCACACACGAAGCCTTCTTCACCGACAACGTGGAACTGACAAACCCTAAGTTCAATCTCGTGTCAGACACGCTGTACTATTATACCGACACAGAAAGGGCTCGGATAGTGACACCCACCAATATCACGACATCCGACGGCACTTTCGTGTATGGCGAGGCAGGCAACTACGACACCAAGCAGTCTACTGCCACACTGCTCAACCGCTCATATATTATTAAGGATATGCGCAAGATAGTTGGCGACAGCCTGCACTATGACAAGCAGACGGGCATCAGCGAGGCATTCGGTAAGGTGGAACTCACTGACGACGAGAACCTCTGTGCGCTCTACGGCAACTACCTCTGGTATGAAGAATCGACAGGCAACGCCATGGCAACCGACAGTGCTGTAGCATTAGAGTACTCCAGTCCTGACACTCTCTATGTTCATGCCGACACACTGCGCATGTATACCTTCAACCTCGATACCGACTCTGCCTACCACAACCTGCATGCCTACAACCATGTACGCATGTTTCGTAACGATGTGCAGGGAGTGTGCGACTCGATGGTGACAATCGAACTCGACTCATGCACATACATGTACGGGCAACCCATATTGTGGAACGAGCAACAGCAGGTGTTTGGCGAGGAGATAAACATATACAACAACGACAGCACCATCGACTGGATACACATCAAACGCCAGGCAATGACCATAGAGCAACTCGACTCTGTGTCCTACAACCAGGTGTCGGCTCGCGAGATGATGTGCTACTTCCGCGACGGAGAACTGGAACACAACGAGGCACACGGAAATGTGTATGTCACCTATTTCATTGAAGAAGATGATGGTTCACGTCTTTTGGCCAACTACACCGAGACCTCACAGCTCTTTCTATACATGAAAGACAAGAAGGTAGAGCGCATCTGGATGCCAAAATCGCAGGGAACCATGTATCCCACCATCCTCTTGCCGCCCGACCGCCGCTATCATGCCAACTTTGCATGGTTCGACTACATACGGCCCATCGATAAAGATGATATTTTCTTATGGCGTAGCAAGGATTCGCACAACATGCTGAAAGCCACTCAGCGACGCCTGGCTCCCCGACAGAAACTGTCAGACATAAAGTGATAACAATAAAACAATTTGTGATATGTCAATGTTCAGAGTAGACAAACCACGAGGATTTCAGCATAACTATATTTACTATGACCCTCGTAAAGAAAAACTGACCAACATAGAAGAAAACGCAAAACGCGAACTTGGTATGCTGCCCGAGAAGGAATTCAACCCCGAAGACATACGTGGCAAGTTTGTGGGAGCAACCACGCACCTCAAGCGCAGAAAGGAAAGTGGGCGTAAGCCTGTGTCGTCTGGGATATTGATAATCATCATTGTGGTGCTAATCCTCGTCATGAAATATATTTATACAGGACGTGTCTTCTGACAAGTGTGTTGTGTGAGTGTCATCACTTTTTTTTATTGTAAAAGGAAGGTATCATAAAAGGAAGGTATCATAAAGGGAAGGTATCATAAAGGGAAGGTATCATAATTATATAAATGGAGGATATCATACATCTGTTGCCCGACTCGGTGGCAAATCAAATAGCGGCAGGCGAGGTAGTGCAACGTCCTGCTTCGATTGTGAAGGAGCTTGTAGAGAACTCGCTCGATGCCGGTGCCCGCAACATACAGGTTCTTGTCACTGATGGTGGACGCACCTGTGTGCAGGTAATCGACGACGGTAAAGGCATGTCTGAGACCGATGCACGGCTGGCATTTGAGCGCCATGCTACATCAAAAATTCTCAATGCGTCCGACCTCTTTGCTCTCACCACTATGGGATTTCGTGGTGAAGCTCTGGCTTCTATCGCTGCGGTGGCACAGGTGGAACTGAAGACCCGCAGACCCGACGATGAGGTAGGGACCCGCATCCTTATCTCAGGCTCAAAGGTAGATTTGCAAGAACCTACTGCGTGTCCTGTAGGCAGCAACTTCGCCGTACGCAACCTCTTCTTCAACGTGCCGGCACGACGCAAGTTCCTCAAGTCAAACCAGGTGGAGCTTACTAACGTGGTTGCCGACTTCGAACGCATCGTACTTACACATCCCGAAATATCGTTTACTCTATACAACAATGGTGCCGAATTGCACCGACTGCCGCAGAGCAACATCAAACAACGCATTGCCGATGTGTTTGGCAAAAAAATCAACTCCGAGCTTATTCCGGTAGATGTAGAGACTTCACTGGTCACGATTACCGGTTTCGTGGCTCAGCCCGAGTCGTCGAAGAAACGTGGACTGCATCAGTTCTTTTTCGTCAACGGACGCTATATGCGGCATCCATACTTCCATAGTGCCGTGATGCATGCTTATGAAAATCTTATACCCGTGGGCGACCATGTGTCCTACTTTATCTACCTCTCTGTAGACCCGTCGGCAATCGATGTGAACGTGCATCCAACAAAGACCGAGATAAAATTCGACAACGAGCAGGCCATATGGCAAGTGCTTGCCGCCGCTGTCAGGGAGGGATTGGGCCGATATCACAGCGTGCCTATCATAGAGTTTGACACGGCCGACAAACCCGATATACCAGTGCTGATGTATGGCGATCCGAAACCTGCCTCGCCCATCCCCGTTTCTGTAAAGACAGACTACAATCCGTTCAACTTCACCCCGTCACACAACGCTCCGTCTGATATACTCCCGTCTTATGACGAAGCATTACGCCGAAACACCATCGCGGCCGCTGATGCCACTCAGCAGACGCTGTGGCAGCAACCCCGAGAAAGCGAACTGCCTGTTGTCGACTCCCAGATGCCATTCTTCCAATACAAGGGACGCTATATTGTCATGCCTACAGGGTCAGGACTCATCGTCGTAGATCAACACCGCGCGCATGTGTGTGTGCTCTTCGATCAGTACATGTCCAACCTCTTCCAGCAGCAAGGGGTGGCACAAGGGCTCTTATTCCCTGAGGTGGTGCAATTCTCACGACAGGAATCAATTGTAATCGACGACATCCAACCCGATCTCGAGTATATCGGTTTCGAGCTGACCAACCTTGGAGGCGGGTCGTATTCGCTCACTGGTGTCCCGTCGGGTATCGAGGGCATCGACCCCGTAAGCCTGCTCCACGACTTGGTGGCGGTGGCTGCCGAGTCGGGCTGCGCAAAAGACAAAGTACATCGCGCCATCGCTCTCACTATGGCACGCAGCGTGGCAATTGTCTATGGGCAAGTACTGACCGACGACGAAGTGCGCCTGCTGTTGCAGCAACTCTTTGCACTGCCTTCACCCAAGTATACCCCCGATGGCAAATTGGTATATGCACTCATCGATCAGTCCACTTTTGACAAAAATTTCAAATGACTCCTTTTGCTGAAACAATTGCATAGAATTGCTCTCTCTGTGCATCATATCGGCATAAAAAAATACAGAATCATAAAAAAAACAAAAGGAATTTGAAATTTTTTTGAAGTTTGTGTTTGTTTGTAAACTAAAAATAGTAAATTTGCCGTCGAAAAGTGGACTGATAACATTTGAAACGCAGTTTCCAGATGTAAAATCGGATAAAAAAACCACAATGTCATCACTCGTCCTTGTCAGGGTCGTAGCAGTTGCAGCTGATGCTGTTTTGACACATGGAGTGTGCTACAGAATGTAGAACTTCTACATGTGAGAATTAAATGAGAATAAAACGTAAATAAAGTAACAAGTAAATATTAACATTTAAAAGAAGTATTTTATGAAGAAACTTTTGATTGCACTGGCTTTTGTCGGTCTTGGTACTGCAGCTAACGCTCAGACCACACAAATTGAAACCCCTTCAAAGTACACAGTTGCTACCAACTCATTCTGGTCAAACTGGTACGTACAGGTAGGTGTTGACATGACTGTTCAGAATCCTTATCAGAGAAATCTGATTAGCGACGGATGGCATGAGGGTCGTTCTTATGGTGTAAACGTTGCCGTTGGTAAGTGGTTTACTCCAGGTCTTGGTCTTCGTTTGAAGGCACAGTGGGAGAATGGTGCTTTTGCACACGCTTTCCGCAACACAGACCACGTAATCTATACTCCAGACTTCGAGAAGGGTGGTTACGGAGCAATTTATGGTGATGTTCAGTTCAACCTGAGCAACCTCTTTGCTGGTTACAACGCATCTCGCGTTTGGAACATCATCGCTTATCCACGTGCAGGTGTTATGCGCAACTTCGCTCGTAACCAGTACACTCCAGTACTCGGTGCCGGTTTGCAGAACACATGGAAAATCAGCGATGCTGTAGGCGTTTACCTCGATCTCTCTTACAATGCTGCTTCTACTCGCGCATTCGGTTTCGTTAACGAAAATACAAGCGATGGTACTCGTCACCACGGATATGCAGTGGCTGAAATCGGTGTAAACTTCAACCTCGGCAAGACTGGCTGGGACAAAGCTGTTACACTTGACCAGTACAACGCACTTGCTGCTGCTTCAGAAGCTGCTCTGGCTAAGCTGCGTGCAGAACTCGACAATGAGCGCGCTGAAAACGCTCGTCTCCGTGCCGAACTGGCTAAGAAGCCAACCGACACAGGTGGTTCTATAAAGGTAGAGCGCGTAGTTGCTGCTACTACTACTTCTGTATTCTTCGACATCAACTCTACAAGCCTCAACTCAAAGAAGGACCTCATCAACCTCGAAGCTGTTGCTGCTGCTGCAAAGCAGACTGGTGCTAAGCTCGTTGTTACAGGTTCTGCTGACAGCCAGACTGGTTCATCTGCTTGGAATCAGAAGCTGTCTGAAGGTCGTGCTCAGGCTGTTGCCGACGAACTCGTTCGCCTCGGTGTAAGCCGCGACAACATCGAAGTTAAGGCTGTTGGTGGTGTAAACGAGGTATCTCCTTACACTCTCAACCGTCGTGCAGTCGTTGCTTTCAAGTAATCTGAAGTTACAGACACACAAAACATCATTTTGTCCGACTCTTCTGTGGTCGGCATACAACAGGGGTGCCGCTTGTGAGCGACACCCCTTTCTGTTTTTTTTTACTGCATATTGTAGAATTATCCGGAAAATGGGTGCACGGACTTAGCCCCGTAAGTGCACGGACTTAGCCCCGTAAGTGCACGGACTCATTTTTCAATTCTATAATACATAGTTAGATCATGATATGAAGACTACAACTATTGCTGCTATGTTGGTAGCGGGAGTGCTGGCAGCATGCACCCCCAAGAGCGATAATCAACCAAACGAAAACGATATGATAACATCAGAACTTACGCAGGAGTGGGACAAAGTATTCTCGCTAAGCGACAAGGTGAACCATCGCAAGGTGACGTTCACCACCCGGTATGGCTTCACACTTGCAGCCGATCTCTACGAACCGAAAGAAGCTCAGGGAACATTGCCTGGCATAGCTGTGTCGGGACCTTTCGGTGCCACGAAGGAACAATCCAGCGGACTTTATGCTATGCAGATGGCTGAGCGCGGTTATGTAGCCGTGGCTTTCGACCCCTCGTTCACCGGCGAAAGCAGTGGCGAGCCGCGACGCACCGCATCGCCCGACATCAACACCGAAGACTTCATGGCAGCTGTCGACTACCTCGCTTCACTGCCGCAAGTCGATGCCGACCGCATCGGCATCATAGGCATCTGTGGCTGGGGAGGCATTGCCCTCAATGCGGCGGCAGCCGACACACGCATCAAGGCCACGGTCGTGTCTACGATGTACGACATGACTCGCGTGAGCGGCAACGGGTATTTCGACTCCGATAACAACGAAGATGCACGTCATGCAGCCCGCGAAGCTCTTTCTGCTCAGCGCCTTACCGACCCTTCAGCCATGGCTGGAGGAGTTGTCGACCCACTGCCCGATGATGCACCTCAGTTTGTGAAAGACTATTACGACTACTACAAGACCTCGCGTGGCTATCACTCGCGCAGCGGAAACTCCAACGACGGATGGCGCTCGATTGGTACTCAGGCCTATAGCAATGCCCGATTCCTCTACTACACCAACGAAATCCGCTCGGCTGTGCTCGTGATGCATGGCGAGAAAGCACACTCGCGCTATTTCGGCGAGGATGCGTTCAAGTATATGGTCGAAGGTCGTCCCGAGGCAGGTACTGCCCCCAATCCTTGCCCCGAAAACAAGCACCTGCTCATCATCCCGGGTGCTTCACACTGCGACCTTTACGATGGAGGCTATACCGAACTTGAAGGTAAGGGTGAACCCAAGAACCTCATCCCATGGGACACGCTTGCCGACTTCTTTGCTGCAAACATGTAATCATTTGTATGACATCGAGTTGTCTCATCTGTAGATGCAAATAAAAATGAGGATATCCTCGCACTCTTGCAAGGATATCCTCAACAGCTTGTAAGGATATCCTCACGACCGTGCGAGGATATCCTCATCTTTTTTCTCTGTTTATCTTATCACTTCGGTAAACTCGGGCGTGCTGCCTTCTGCTTTCGATTGCTGCACCTTCACTTGCAGGGTCTGTCCGTTTTCTTCTGCGGTGTAGAGGTAGTAGCATGTGTCGTCGTTCTCGGCAGTGGCTACTGCCGTGGGGGTGGCATGTAGCATGGGGTAGTCGCCACATGCTGCTTCGTAGCGCTCTTTGTCGGCGTCGGTGAGTTCTGCTGCTTCCGAGTATTCGGGTACAAAACCTTCACCTTCAATGTATTTGTTCAGCTTCAGGAAGTTTTCCACCTCAGTGGGTACGGCAGCCATACGTGCGTTGCGCACTCCGTAGCCTTCAATCACGTTGGCATCGGGTTGTGCTGCCTTCAGGTTGGCTGTGCTGGTCTTGAGGCCTCCGCTGCCGAATGTGCAGAAGGTTACGATGGTCTTTCCGCTCAGGTCGGCACTGTTGATGAAGGTCTCGACCGGTGGTGCGTAGGTTCCGAACCACACAGGATAGCCGAGGAATATGACGTCATATTGGCTGAGGTCGGCCTCTATGGGTTTTATCTCGGGCAGTATGCCTTCAGCTTTCTCTTGCTGACAACGCTGGATGGTGGCTTGGAAGTCGCCGTCGTAGGGTTGAGTGGCTACGATTTCCTCGATGTCGGCACCGAGTTGTGCTTGCAGTTCGTTGGCTACGGTGCGTGTGGCTCCTGTCTGCGAGTAGTAGAGCACTAACATCTTGGGGCTTTCTTCGTTGATTGACTGTTTCTTGTCGGTGTTGCACGACAGCATTGCAAGTGCTGCAATGGCTAAAAGGATGGTTCGTTTCATAGGCAATGATTTATGAGTTGATATACCCTGCAAAGTTAATGAAAATATGTGAATATTCCACTCCATGCAATAAACTTTTTGCATAAATGTGCATCTAAACATACGTATCAACTAACAAACCTCAATATTTATGAATTATTTTAAGATGTTGTTTATGGTGTTTATGGTGTCGGTATCGGTGAATGCACAGGATGCCAACCCTGGAACCAATACATTCAAGTCGAACTTACCGATTATTTTGATTGACACCGAGACCCAACTGACAAACACCGAGAAGCGTCCTGCCCACATGAGGGTGATTTATGCTCAGGGACGCAAGCAGTACAGTTCCGACGAAACTGATTATCAATTCGACGGACCAGTCCGCATCAAGCTGCGCGGCAACAGTTCTCTCAGTTTCAGCCAGAAGAAATATACGTTCGAGACACGCGATTCTCTTGACAAAGAACTCGATGTGCCCCTGCTTGGCATGCCGGCCGAGCACGATTGGGTGTTGCTCGCACCCTATACCGATGTGTCGATGATGCGCGATGCGTTTGCCTTCCAGCTCTGGCGCGATATGGGCTACTGGGCACCGCGCACCGTGCTGTGTGAGGTGGTGGTCAACGGCCAATATGCCGGGGTATACTCACTGGCCGAGTCGATCAAACGCGGTGCAGACCGCCTAAACATATCAAAACTGAAGAAGACCGACACTGAAGGCCGTGAACTGACGGGTGGATACATGTTGCGTATCGACACCTTCGACGACGATGATGCCACGTTCACCTCAAGCGTAGCCGGGGTGGGGCAGGGACTCTTCATGTCTCAGATTACGTGGACATGTATGTATCCAAAGAAGAAGAACCTGCAGCCAGAACAGTTCGACTACATAAAAAACTACATAGACGCTATGGAGCGCACTTTCGAGTCGGACAACTATGCTGACCCTGTAAACGGGTATGCCAAGTATATCGATGTGGCGTCGTTTGTGGACTATTTCATACATACAGAGTTGAGCCTCAACGCCGATGCCTACAAGCGTAGTGCCTATTTCTACAAAGACAAGCAAAACGAGGATGGCAGTGGTGGACTGCTGCACGCAGGTACGGTGTGGGACTACAACCTGGCATACGGCTGTTGCAGTTTCTGCAATGCCGACGACATCGATGCTTGGGCGTTCGAGGGTTGTAATACCAACCCTACACCTGCATTCTGGACACGTCTGGCTCATGATCCAAATTTCTTTGCTCAGGTAAAGAAACGCTATGCCGAATTACGACGTACTACACTCAGCACCAAGCACCTCTATGCCATCATCGATGGATATGCATCGCAGTTGCAGCAGGCACAGAAACGCCATTTCGCACGTTTTCCCGAACTGCTCGGTGACGAGACAAAGCGCAACCCTGCTGGAAGCGGCATGATGGCAGGCATGGGTGGTGGAATGCCCGGATTTGACATGAGTCAGATGCCGACAGGTGGTTTCCCTGGCATGATGGGTGGTGGTTTCCCTGGCATGATGGGTGGTGGTTTCCCTGGCATGATGGGTGGCGGTTTCCCTGGCATGATGGGTGGCGGATTTCCTGGCACAGGGCAGACAGAAAATAGGGTAGGGACTGTGCCTGATTCCATTCAACGTCCATCTAATGGATTTCCAGGTATGATGCCTGGCGGTTTCGGCTTCCCGTTCAACGGTTTCGGACGCTTCCCAGGAAGCTTTGGCCAACTGCCCGATGGCGGAACCGGCTTCCCTGGCATGGGACAGATGCCTGGCATGGGGCAGATGCCCGATATGAGTCAGATGCCTGGCATGGGAGAGATGGGAGGCATGATGCTTTCGTGGTTCCGTTCATATACCGTGAAGAACTACGCCGACGAAATCAAGATGCTGAAGCAATGGCTTGCCGACCGCCTTGCCGTGCTCGACGACCGCCTGCTGTAGACCCTACTGTGCGATATACATTAACCATCGTAAACGCAAAAAGGCCGAAGTCTATTTTTCAGACCTCAGCCTTTTTTGTTTTTACCAATAAGCAACATCAATCACAGAACTGCCTCCGTCCCTTTAACTCCCCTTTAATTCTCAATTCTCAATTTGCACGCAGTGTAGAAATAAGGGAGTTTTTTGCGCAGCGACTTGTTTTTTCTCTTCCCGCCGCTATTCATTATTAATTATTCATTATTCATTAAAAACACGCTCCCATCTCTTATCTCCCCTCCTTGGGAGGGGTAAGGGGGAGGTATAGTTTCAATTCTATTACCGGAAACGCCTTTATACCCTTTATCAACTTCACATAATCACCTACCTTGCCCCGCACATTCCGCAGGTCCTTCACCAGGTCGATTCCGTCGTTCGTCACCACACTCGGACTTCCGCCCCACATCATCACACCGGCCTCCACACCTATATTTATGTTACTTCCCTTCATCAGCCGTCCGCTAAATCCGCCACCGATATACGGCCGTATCGCATTCACCTTCATCTTCGCCTCCACCGTGTTATCAGCCGAAGGAGTCATCCTGTATGCCTCACCCTCATGATACAACACTTCGCCTTTCGCGCACCGCAAGTCACCCTTAGCATGAACGAGTTCGTTCGTGCCATATTCATACTAGTCATAAGCCCAATACACATCCTCCCTCGCCACTATGTCATGATTGAACTCGCCCAGGCTTATCGCCAT
>JAFUSD010000126.1 GCA_017480685.1 Bacteroidaceae bacterium | reverse complement strand
TTCAGCACACGGTCGTTCTCTACACCCTCCACGTAGGTAGGTGCTGTGAGTTTGAATCCCAGTGCTTTGAGTGTGATTTCGGCTTCGCGAAACGAGCTGTTGTCAACGAGGTCGGGCATTTTCACCAGCGGCTCGCCGTTGAGGTTGACGGTGAGGTATACGATGCGTCCTTGCTTGATGAGGCTGCCTGCCTTGGGTGTCTGGTCGAGCACGGCTCCCGGCTTGGCCGATTTCTTGTAGGTCGAGTCGGTTATCACTGCCACAAAACCGTTTTGGTCGAGCAGGGCTTCGGCTTCGTAGTATTTCATGCCCTCCACCGACGGCACACTCACCTTTTCGCCGTGGTGGGTGTAGGCATCGAGGGTGTTGAACAAGATGACGGGTATACATACGAGCAATGCAACGGCCAGTGCCACGTTAATCCAGAAGATGGCACCGCTCTTGCCTGTGAAATACTTCTTTATATTCATACTGCGTTGGGTTCTTTTGGTTTCAAGTTGCAAAGATACTACAAATAATTTATTATTTGACCATGCTTTAAGTTTTTTTATAAATTATCTGCAAAAAATATCCAGACGATGCTGCTTATCATTACATCGTGTAGCAAATGGCGACCATATTATAAACTCCGCAGGTTGTTGTTGTCCTGCGGAGTTTTTCTTGCGTTATGTGTTTGAGGTGTGGAGCCGGTGTCGGTGGTGTGGCTCAGCTTAGTCCTTCGATGTTTCCGCCGATGTAGTCAATGCGTTCGGCTTGTGGCGATTTGGGCAGTCCCGGCATGCGCATGATGTCGCCTGCAATGGCAACTATCATTTCGGCACCTGCGTTGATTACCAGTTCGCGGATGTGGATGTTGAAGCCTGTAGGAACGCCGTAGAGGCCGGAGTCGGCCGAGAAAGAGAACTGGGTCTTGGCTATGCACACGGGGAAGTGGCTCATGCACATCTCTTCAATGTGTGCAATGGCATTTTCTGCCGTCTTGGAATAGCTCACTGATGCTGCGCCATAGATGCCTTTGCAGATTTTCTCTATCTTGGTCTTGATGGGGTCGGAGTCGGCGTAGGTGTAGCGCAGTGGCTGCGATGGCTGTTGCTCTATGGTCTGCACCACTTCGCGTGCCAGTTCCACGGCTCCGCTGCCGCCTTCGAGGAATGCGTTGTTGACTGCAAATCCCACTCCGAGGGTTTTGCAGTGCTGACGCACCAGGTCGAGCTCGTCGTCTGAGTCGGTGGCATGGCGGTTGAATGCCACTACTACCGACTGGCCGAATGCCTGCAGGTTTTGGATGTGGCGGTCAAGGTTTTGCAGTCCGTTTGTCAGTCCCTCGCGATTGGGCTCTTTTATGAGGTCGAGTGGCACTCCGCCATGCATCTTCAGCCCCTGTGTGGTGGCTACGATGACTGTGAGGCTTGGCTGCAGTCGGGCCTTGCGGCATTTAATGTCGAAGAACTTCTCGGCACCGAGGTCGGCACCGAATCCGGCTTCGGTCACTACGTAGTCGCTGAATGTCATGGCGGTCTTGGTAGCAAGTATGGAGTTGCAGCCGTGTGCTATGTTGGCAAACGGTCCGCCATGAATGATGGCAGGTGTCTGCTCTGTGGTTTGCACCAGGTTGGGATGCAGCGCATCGAGCAGCAAGACGACGATGGCTCCGCCCACTCCCATGTCTTTCACCCTGAAGGGCTTGCCTTCGATGGTGATGCCGAGCAGTATGTTGTCTATACGTCGGCGCAGGTCGTCGATGTCGGTGGCCAGACAGAGTATGGCCATTATCTCGCTTGCAGGGGTTATGTCGAACCCGCTCGACGCGACTCCGCCGTTGGTCTTGGCCCCTATGCCGGTCACCACCTCGCGCAGGGTCCGGTCGTTGATGTCGACCACTCGCCTCCAGTATTTTTCACGGAGTGCAAAACCGTCGTTCCGGTGCTGGTAAATATAGTTGTCCAGGAGTGCGGAAATCATGTTGTGTGCAGTCGAAATTGCATGAAAATCGCCGGTGAAATGGAGGTTTATTTTCTCCATTGGCAACACTTGTGCATATCCGCCGCCGGCAGCTCCGCCCTTCATGCCGAAGCATGGACCGAGCGAGGGTTCGCGCAGTGCTACTATGGCTTTTTTGCCGATGCGGTTGAGGCCGAGGGCAAGGCCGATGCTCACCGTGGTCTTCCCGATGCCGGCCTTGGTGGGGGTGATGGCGGTGACGAGGATGAGATGGCTTTTGGCCACACGGCTCTCGTCGATAAGGGTTTCTGGAACTTTGGCTATGTAGCGGCCATAGGGTTCGATGCATCCGGCAGGAATTCCGGTTGTGGACGCAATGTCGGCAATGGGTGCCAGGGCGCATTCGCGTGCAATTTCGATGTCGGTCTTCATTGACTTGTGTTGTTTGCAATTGATGGTTTCAGGGTGCAAAGTTACAAATAATTATCGGAATAGCATAGGCTGCACGCCATGTTTTTACGTAAAAGACCAATGTTTTACGCCGTTGCGGCATGTCTTTTCGGGGCGCATACTGCAATGTGCTCCACAATGGGGTGTGGGGGCACCGTCGTGTGAGGATATCCTCGCGGCCTGTTGAGGATATCCTCGCGGTGTGTTGAGGATATCCTCGCAGCATGTTGAGGATATCCTCGCAAATGGAGACAAAGGCGGTTGGTGTTGTCCCTTCGTCGGGTGTCGTCTTGTGACTCGCGCCGGCTGTGTTGACTTCCAACAGTGGTGTAAAATGCCCAATTTCTGTTTTTTTACTTCAAAAAGCGTATTTTTCTCTTAAAAAGTTTGTTGCTTTTCTTAAAAAAACCTATATTTGCAAGCAATTTGTGCGTGTACACGTATAAATTAAGGTTCGCGTATCGCGTGCGTACATGAGTGCTACACCGCGGCAACCTACCGGCAAGTCCAGCGGCAAAACGCCGGAAAGGCTGAAAAAAAATACAACTTAAAACCAAAATATTTATTAACAACTTTAAACAACAAACATCATGAGAAAATCAAGAATTATTCTCGTTGCTACCCTCGCAGTATTGGGAGCTGTGTTTGCATTTGCACGTCTGGCACTCGGACCTGCAACAGGCACTGTCCTTTATCTGCAGAACAAGGCAACAAGTCAGTTCGTGACATCATCCGCAACGGTTGATGCTCTCGGTGCTGCGTTTCAGGTGAAAAACGAAGGTGATGAAGCCGACGGCTTCCACAGCGAAAGCCACATCTTCAGCGATCCTGGACACACTTACACTTACACTCGCTTCCAGTATGCACCCAACACTGGTTCATACTTGAAGATTGGTTCCACTTCAGTTACAACTGGTAGCGGATACCACAAGTGGGCTATCGAGGAGAGAGAAGAAGGATGGGTAATCCGTGCCATCTACGTTTCTTCTCAGGTTGAATATTCAGAGCAAGGCAAGTACCTCGCAGTAGAGAACGGCAAGCTCGTGCTCACCACTGAGGAAACCGAAGCCATCTACTGGAACTTCGTTTCTGAAGAGGACTATGCCAAGATTAAGGAAGAAGTAGAGAAGGCCCTCGCTGAGGAAGAAGCTAAGAAGGCTGCTGAACTCAAGGCTGCCAAGGCAGCACTCATGCCAGGCGACGACGCTACTTTCGCAATCGAGAATCCTAACTTCAGCGGCTCAACAGCTGGTTGGACTGTCAACAAGGGCAAAATAGAACTCAAGGGAAGCGCCGACAACAACGTCATCACTGCCTTCAACTACGAATTCGACGTAAGCCAGACAATCACCGACCTCAGACCTGGTATATACAAGGTTCAGGCACAGGCATTCTCACGCCCAACAACCAACCAGGGTACACTCGACCTCATCGCTGCCGGCACAGAACTCGAGAACAACTGCTATCTGTATGCAAACAACGATGACGTAAAGGTTGCTGTTAAGCAACTCACCGACGAACACCTCGACGAAGCTGGTGCAGGCACATGGTCAAGCCACGAATTCAACGGTGCTACAATCTACCTGCCAAACAACGGTGGTGCATTCTCCGATGCATTCACTCGCGGCATGTACGAGAACGAATTCACCGTAGAAGTAGGTGAAGACGGAGTCCTCACAATCGGTGTGAAGAACACTACTGCTCCAAGCGCACAGGGCGAATGCTACTGCGGTTACGACAACTTCCGCCTCACATTCGTTGACTTCACAAAGGCTGCTAAGGACGACTATGCTGCCATCGCAGCAAAGGCTAAGTCTCTGCTCCATGTTGAAGACCCAATGAACAAAGACGTGAAGGCTGCCCTCGAAGCTGCTTATACAACTTACGGAAAGAGCTATGCTGACGTTCCAACAGCAGCCAAGAAACTGCGCGATGCAGTCGACGACGCTGTTGCAAGCATCGTAGCATACAAGGGTATCGACGCATGCTACAAGAGCAACAAGTCATTCCTCGACGCAGAGCAGCAAGCCGCACTCGACGCTAATGCCGACGTAGCTGCAATCCTTCAGGGACTTGAAGACGGAACAATCGCCGGCGACGGTATGGACGAGATGGAAACCATCATCCGTGCATGCGAAGAAGCTAAGGTTCCATACTTTGCTGAAGAGCTCGACGCAGTTGAAGTATCAACTCAGTGCGAATACAAAGACAACTACAAGCCAGGTGGCGACCATGGTATCACTATCAACTGGGAAGCTATCGCAGAATCGCTTGCAGTAAGCACTGACGACCTCAAGATTTACGCCGTTATGCCTGACGGAACCCTCGACGAAAGCTACGAAAGAGGTTCAAAGGGCACCGACGGATGGCGCGACGCTGAAGGCAACTGGGCTACTTGGAACTCGCAGGACAACATGTTCTACGTACAGTTCGACGGACTGAACCTCGTAGGCGTTGGTAGTATGCGTACATCTGAACCTATCAGCTTCACTGCTGAGTTCAAGATTGTCGATGCAAACAAAGTAGATGGCGACTGGGTAACACTCAAAGTAACTCACAACGTAGTAGAGCCAGAAGCTCCTCCAACACTTGCTGACCTCAACAGCACAACCGATGTAGCTCAGAACCTCGACTTCGAGATTGGTGTTGAAAACTTCAGCTACGGAGCTGCTGCAGATGTTGACGTAGACCTCAACGCTATCCTCACTGCTCTTGGCGCTACATCACTCGATGACCTCAAGATCTATGCAGTACAGAGCGACGGCACACTCGACAAGGACTACAAGCTTGGACCTACCGACGGATGGCGTGCAGCTAACGGCGACTGGGCCGGATGGGGCGATGCTACATCACAGTTCTATGTAAAGGCCGACTTCAGCCGTGAGAGCGGACAGCTCTACGACCTGGGCGCACACCCAGACCACAGCGGTGCTCACCTCACTGAAGCCGTTACCTACACTGCTAAGTATGCATTCGTAAATGCAAATAACGATGCAGTCATCCTCAACGTAAACCTCGTGGTTGACTACTCGAAGGTTGAACTTGCAGAAGGCAAGTACTATCTTGTAAATGTTGAGTCAGAGCGCTACTGGGGTGCCGGCAACAACTGGGGTACTCAGGCTTCACTGCTCGAACATCCTGACTATGTAACCCTCATCCCGAACGAAGACGGTACATACAAGATGGAGTCACAGGTAACCAACGGTGGAACTCAATACTACTTCAACGGTAGCTTCATGGACAACGGTTCACCAGTCAACCTCGTAATCAAGAACTCTGGATACCTCATTGGATATCTCGACGACGAAGAGACTGAGCCTGTCTATGGTGTTACAATAGCTAACGCAGCTGATGGCAAGTGCTACGGATATGATGGCAACTCAACAGTTCTGGCAGCAGGTGTTGAAGGCGACGGCGCTTACTGGTTTATCGCATCAGAAGACGAAATGCACGCAAGCCTGCACAATGCAACTGTATACGATCCTGTCGATGCTACATTCCTCATCACCGACCACACATTCGGACGTAACCACCGCTACGTAAGCGCATGGACCAACGAAGGTGGTGCTGCACTCACCGGCGGCAACAGCAACAAGCACGACGCTGAGAAGTATCACGGCACATACAACGTATACCAGACTCTCACCGTTCCGGCTGGTGTTTACACATTCGATGCTCAGGGATTCTATCGTCAGGATGGAACCGACAACGATAACCTCCCTGTATTCTATGCTAACGACGTAACAACACTCATACCTTTCCGCACTGGTACTGAAAACTCTATGGCCGACGCTTGCAACGCATTCGAAGCTGGCAAGTATAAGGCTGAGACCATCATCGTGAATGTTGAGGATGAAGGCGAAGGCACTGGTACACTCACCGTTGGTACTCGTCTTGAGAACAACACCACACTCTGGTGTATCTGGGACAACTTCGTACTCCACTACTACGGAGCTGACGCAACTATCGACGAAGTAGCTGCACAGGCTAACGTCGACGCTTACCTCGCAGCTCTCGATGCTGCCGAGGCTATTGACCAGGAAGCTGAAATGGCTCCTGCAGTGCTCGCTGCTCTCCAGGCTGCACTCAGCCGTTACAACTCAGTGCTCGATGGTGAATATACAGCCGAGACACTGGCTCAGGCTACTGAAGCTCTCAAGGCTGCTACCGATGCTGCCAACCTGAGCATGAAGAACGCCGAGGCTGTCGCTGCAATGAAGGCTCTGACCGAGAATACTAACGTTTACACTGCCGAAGCATTCGACAAGTTCCAGCAGTACTTCAATGCTTACGAAGACGGAACACTCGAAGAAGTGCTCGTCAACCCAGACGTAGTACAGGGATGGCATGCTGCCAACCAGTTCGACGACCTGCTCCTCTCGGCTTGGACAATCGGCGGCAACCAGTGTGCTGACTTCAACACATCGCTCTACATCAACACATGGTCTGTAGAGGCTGACAACAAGGAGAACGGCTCTGGTATGCATGTTCCATTCTTCGAGTACTGGACAGGTGATGCCAACTCACTCGGTGCCAACACTCTCGAGGCTACACTTACTGACCTGCCAGCAGGTACATACCAAGTTGAGGCCCTCGTGCGCGTACGTATTAAGAATGATAATACCGAAGACGCTCACGGAATCACACTTTCTGTAAACGGCGGCGAAGCTGTTGACGTATGCACAGGCGAAACTTGCGACGACGGTACACCATTCCGCTACGGCACATTCACTGCTGTTGGTGAAGTAGGCGAAGACGGAGTCCTCAAGATTGACTTCACCGTAGCTGAAGACAACAACATCAGCTGGCTCTCTTACAAGAACGTGAAGTACATTGCTCCAGAAGCAGAAGAACTTGCAGTTCTTGAAACTAAGGTTGACATCAACTATGCAGATGGCGACTACCAGCCAGGTACAACAGATCAGACTATCGACGTGGCTACTATCCTTCAGAAACTTGGCGTCGAGTCTCTTGCCGACGTAACAGTATATGCCGTTCAGAGCGACGGTACACTTAATCCTGACTTCACTCTTGGAGGTAGTTCCGACGGATGGCGTAGCACTAATGGTGACTTCGCTAATTGGGGCTCTGGTGAAAATATGGTTTGCGTGAAACTTGATGAATCACTCAACATTACCTTTATCGGTGGTATGAACTTCCGCAACAAGATGGTAGATGATGAAGACCTCGAACTTACTGCTACATACAAGGCAGTGAAGACTGGTGATGAAGAAGGAAACTGGGTTACATTCAAGGTTACACTCCATGTTGCTCATGGCGACGAAGTTCCTGCTGCTATTACCGACCTCGCTGACCTCAATGTATCAACTACAGTTCCTGTAACAGTGCAGTTCAACATCGGCGATAACTACAACAATGGTTCAAATACTTCAGCTACAGTAGACGTAGCAAGTATTTTGACAGAGCTTGGTGCTGAATCAATGAGTGACGTAACAGTTTACGCTATCCAAAGCGACGGCAAGTTGGACAACGACTATAAGCTTAACTCAACCGACGGATGGCGTGATGCTAACGGCGACTGGGCTGGTTGGAGCAATGCAACTTCACAGTTCTTCGTAAAGGCTGACTTCACTCGTGAAGCAGATCAACTCTACAGCGTAGGTGCACATCCAGACCACTCTGGCGCACACCTCACAGAACCAACTATCTACACTACTAAGTATGCATTCGTTTTAGGTGACACTCCTGAAGAGAATAAGGCTGTCATCCTTGCAGTAAACCTCCAGTTCGGCGATGTATCACTCGACGATCCAGAGCCGGAAGTTGCTGAAGGCTGGAGAAGCGTTATCTCTAACGGTAACTTTGCAGGCGAGGAGGTTGAGAACTACTTCTGGGCTTCTCCTACTGCAGATGGTCTGCAGACTGCAACCATCGAAGAAGGTATCGGTGTTGACGGTGGACATGGTATCAAGGTGTCTACACCTGCAAGCCACAACAACGGCTACGAGACTCAGTTCTTCATCAAGGCTGACGAACCAATCGCCGGAGGTACACAGATTCGCATCGAATTCGACTGCCGTGCTGATGCAGCTGCTTCACCAAACACTCAGGGACATGCTGGTCCACAGCAATATATTGCTTGGACACCATTCGGCAACGTGAACTTCACTACAGAGTGGACACACTATACATGGACTGGTGCAGCTCCTCAGCCTGGAGATGCTGGTACATTCCAGACATTCACAATCGACCTTGATAACAGCGACAACAACACATTCTACTTCGACAACATCGTATTCTGGGTAGAAGACGCTTCAGCCGGTGTTAAGGATGCAACTGCTATCAACGGCGTCAACGCCGCACAGCAGGTAGAAGGCATCTACAACGCACAGGGTCAGAAACTCGACCAGATGCAGAGAGGCCTGAACATCGTGAATGGCAAGAAGGTGCTGATTAAGTAAGACGACCTCACCCCTCCTCCTCCCCCCCCCTTCCGAAGAATCGGGGGGGGAGGCAGTGGGACGGTAAAGAGATAAGCAAAGAGCCATGCGGACTATACCGCATGGCTCTTTTCTTATTGCTATCCCCTCTACACAAAGGAGACGAAATAGCAATAATAATGAATAGTGATTGCTCAAAAGTGTTACCGGACAGCAAAAATAAATAATATATAGGTGTGTGGCAAATGTGCTAACCAGACGAAGCGCCTTGTGAGGATATCGTCGTCGCCCTGTGAGGATATCGTCGTCGCCCTGTGAGGATATCGTCGTCGCCTTGTGAGGATATCGTCGTCGCCTTGTGAGGATATCCTCATCGCCCTGTGAGGATATCGTCGTTTTCCCTCGGCAGCGTTGAGTCGTTGTTGCGCGCGCAGGTGTTGAATCACGAGGTTGGTTTTTTAACAGTTATTAAAATCATTTTGTTTTATTTCTGCCTTAGTTCGTAACAAAATGGAAGCGTTTTCTTTCAATTTGTGAGGCAAAATGTTAAATAACGCATTTTATTAAGAGAATTTAATGATTGTTTAAGAAAAATTTCTTAAATTTGCCCCCCAAAAGGTAAAAATGCAGCGAAAAACACTGCGTAGTGTGGCGGTGGCAGTCGTGCGCGTAATAATATAATAAGGTGTAAGATGAATGAACTGTCGGTGCGCCAGCCTCTCCCTCCGGCGCTCGCCTCCGCAGGGCAACCGCAGTGCAATAGTTTACTATAAACAAAATCGAGACACAAACCAATAACTATTATTAACTTAAAACAAACAGAGAATGAGAAAAAGATTATGGTTCTTCCTTACTTGTCTGATGCTTTCAGCAAGTATGGCGTTTGCCCAGAAGTCGGTAACAGGTACAGTGACCGACATCAATACGGGTGAACCACTGATTGGCGTTCACGTCATCGTGAACGGTCAAGCTCTCGGAATCACAGACGTAAACGGACGGTTTACTCTCAACAATGTTCCGGAAAGTGCAAAGACAATTGAGTTCTCCTACATGGGTTATGAGGACGCAATGAGCGCAGTGAAATCAAACATCCGCATCGCCATGGCACCAGCTGTCGAGAAGATTGACGAAGTGATGGTCGTAGCCTTCGGTACCCAGAAGAAGGCAGCCTTCACCGGTTCGGCAGCAGTGGTTGGCTCAGAGCAACTCGAGCAGCACGTCACCACCAACGTAGCCAACGTACTGGCAGGTACAGTGCCTGGCCTCCAGATGCGTGGCGGCAGCGGTTTGGCAGGAGCCGGCGAAGGCTCAATCCACATCCGTGGTATAGCATCCATGTATGCAGGAACCGACCCCCTCATCATTGTCGATGGAGCCACCTTCCCTGCAAGCCTTAACAACATCAACCCCGACGACGTCGAGTCAATCACCGTGCTGAAAGATGCAGCCAGTGCAGCACTCTACGGTTCGCGTGCAGCAGGCGGTGTAATCCTCATCACCACCAAGAAGGGCAAGAGCCGCGAAGCACAAATCAACGTCAACATGAAGTGGGGTGCCAACTCACGCGCCGTGCAGCAGTATAAGACCATCAAAGACCCTGCACAGTACTACGAGACCTACTACAAGCAACTCTACAACTATTCATTCTACAGCCAGGGCAAAGACGCCGTGACAGCCAACGCCTGGGCAAACGATAACCTCATCGACCAACTTGGCTACAACGTCTACAGTGTGCCCGACGGCGAATACCTCATCGGAATGGACGGCAAGCTCAACCCCAACGCCACACTCGGTAACGTCATCAACTACAACGGCGAAGACTACTACCTCACCCCCGACGACTGGGAGAAGGCTGCATACCACACCGCATTCCGCCAGGAATACACAGCCAGCGTGAGCGGACGCTCAGACCGTGGCAGCTACTACGGCAGCATCAGCTACCTCGATGAAGACGGTATCATCGACAACTCAAGCTACCAGCGCTTCACCGCACGCTTCAAGACCGACTATCAGGCACGCAAGTGGTTGACCGTCGGTGCCAACGTCAACTTCAACAACTCTGAACAAGAGTCGAACCCAGGACTCTCATGGGGTACACTCGGCTCAACCAACCTTGCATACTACACATCAAACATCGCACCTATCTATCCAATCTACGTGCGTGTGCTCGATGCCAACGGCAACCCCGTAATACGTACCGACGAATACGGACGCCAACAGTATGACTATGGAGAGGCAGGCAATGACTATCCAGTCAACCGTGCATTCCTCCAGACAGGTAACCCACTGGGAGCCAACCGCTGGAACAACAGCCACAACGAAGGACACCAGCTCAACCTCTCAGGATATGCCGACATCTTCTTCACCGACTGGCTCAACCTCCACGTAATGAGCACCGTGACATGGGGACACACCAACGCCACCTCAATGGAGAACCCATACTACGGACCAAAAGTCAGTGTAAACGGCGAACTGGGTAAGCAACAAACCGACACATACCGCCAGACACACATCCAGCAACTCAACTTCGACCGCTCATTCGGAGACCACAACGTGAGTGCAATCCTCGGACACGAATACTACAACCAAAACTCCAAGTCACTCTACGGAGCCGGACAAGGAATGTTCTCGCCCGAAATCGAAGAACTCGCTGCTGTCGACAAGATACTCGACACCACCACATCATCACAATCCAGCTACAACGTAGAAGGTTTCTTCTTCGACAGCCACTACGACTATCAAGAGAAATACTTCGCAAGCTTCTCCTTCCGTCACGACCGCTCAAGCTCATTCCGCCGCGGCGACTGGGGCAGCAACTTCTGGAGTGCAGGTGCATCATGGCTCGTTTCACGCGAAGACTTCATGAAAGACTTCAGCTGGGTCAACATGCTCAAACTCAAAGTATCCTACGGTGAACTCGGTAACGACAACATCACATCCTACGGATACACCACCACCTACACCCTGGCAAAGAACGGCGACTACACCATGTCACCAAACTTCCGCCTGTACAAGAACCCAAGCATCACATGGGAAAGCACCAAGAGCTTCAACCTCGGCGTTGAGTTCGGACTCTGGAACGACCGCCTCACCGGAGGTCTCGACTTCTACAGCAAGAAGACCTACGAACAGCTCTTCTGGCTCTCAATACCAGAAATTAACGGTACACGCGGCTACTACGGTAACATCGGCGACATCCGCAACAAAGGATTTGAACTCGAACTCACCTGAACACCAGTCCGCACACGCAACATAGACTGGAAAATCTACGGCAACATAGCAACCAACACCGCACGCATCACCAAACTGCCAGAAACCAAGACCGCAAACTACGGCGGATTCTCTGAAAGCAACGGCGCACGCAACATGCAGATGTGGTATGCCGAAGGAGGCGACCTCTACACACCGTTCCTCTACAAGTATGCAGGCGTGAACGCACAAGGTGAAGCACTCTACTACTACGACGAAGACCTCTCGCCGGCAGGCAACGCTTCAACCAACAACACCTCACAGCCCGGAACCAAACTCTCAGGCACCACAACCAACATCGGTGAGGCATCACGCTACACACACCACAGCCTCCTGCCCGACTTCATCGGCGGATTCGGTACAACACTCAATGCCTACGGATTCGATGTATCATTCAACTTCGACTATCAGATTGGCGGCAAAATCTATGACTACCGCTACCAAGGCCTCATGAGCAACTCAGCCTCTTCAGGCGACGGCGGAAGCGCAATCCACGTAGACATGCTCAAGGCTTGGACACCAAACAACACATCAAGCAACATACCACGCTATCAGTATCAAGACCAATACACCAACGCATCATCAGACCGCTGGCTCACCAACGCCGGATACCTCAACTTCCAGTCGTTCACAGTGGGCTACACACTGCCGATGTCACTCACAGCAGGACTCGGAATCAGCAAACTGCGTGTATATGCAACAGGCGAAAACCTCTGCTTCTGGTCAGCACGCCGTGGACTCGACCCACGCTACGGATACGACACTGGCGCATACCTCTCATCTGTTTCACCCGTCCGCACAATCATGGGTGGTATTCAAATTTCATTCTAACGCATAAAACAGAGAACGCATTATGAAACAAACAATAAAAATCTTTGCAACACTCGCCCTGGCATCGCTTGCCTTCGTGAGTTGCGAAAAGCAGTTCGACCCGCAAGGCAGCACCGTGACAGAGCGTCAAGCAGCCGACGCACCAGGTGCGTACGACAACTTCGTAAATGCAATCACCAGCTCATTGTGTGGACAGTTCACCTACAACCCCGACGATACCACACCATGGGACTTCGGATACCCATCATTCATGCTCCAGCGCGATGTCATGGGACAAGACATCGTCTGCAACTCGTCAGGTTCAGAATGGTACACTTCATGGTATGCATGCGGTGTAGGCCTCGGCCCCACCTATGCAGTGTGCCAGGTGCCTTGGACATACTACTACGGATGGATTCTGAGCTGTAACACTGTAATCAGCATGGCAGGTCCCGAACCCGACGATCAGAAAATCGTAGGCGCCGGTATCGCATACGCCATGCGAGCATTCTTCTACATGGACCTCGCACGCATGTTCGCCCCTGAGACATACGCCAAGAACCCAGAGGCCGAGACTGTGCCAATCGTAGACGAAAACACAACACCAATCAGCTCAACCAACAACCCACGCGCAACAAACAAAGACATGTGGGCATTCATCCTCTCCGACCTCGACAAGGCAGAAGAATATCTCGAAGGCTATGAGAGAGCAGACATCTACACCCCCGACCAGTCAGTGGTATACGGCCTCAAAGCCCGTGCATACCTCGTAATGGAAGACTGGGCCAACGCCAAACTCTATGCCGAAAAGGCAATGGAAGGCTATGAAATGATGTCAGAAGACGAATACCTCTCACACACCAACGGCTTCAACACCCCAACATCTTCATGGATGTTCGGATGCACATACAAGTCGTCAGACCCCAACATCACCCTCAACGACGGAGACTCAAGCTGGGGCTCACAGATGATTGTAGAAGTATCACCCTCACGCATGGGATACAGCGCCAACTACGTAGGACCTAAGTGCATCGACGCACACCTCTACAGCACAATCCCTGAAACCGACTTCCGTCGCAAGCTCTGGATCGACCCTGCATTAGACGAACTCGAGACAGAGGAAGAAATCATAGAAGCACTCAAGGCTTATACCGACGACCCAGAAGGCGTATTCCAGACAGGATACATCGTGTCTGAACACGAAGCAGTAGGATACATTCCACTCAAGTTCCGTCCAAAAGACGGCGAACATGCCGACCTGTATCACGCATTCACCGTGGCAGTGCCATTCATGCGCGTAGAAGAGATGAAACTCATCCAGGCAGAAGCAGCCGGTATGCTCAACCAAGCCGATGGTATTGCACTGCTCACCGCATTTGCAAAGACCCGCGATGCAAACTATGTTTACGGCAAGCACACCGATGCATACTACAACACCAGCACCGGTACATTCCGCAACGAAATATGGTGGCAACGCCGTGTCGAGTTCTGGGGCGAAGGACTGGCCACATTCGACATCAAACGTCTGAACAAGGGTATCATCCGCAGCTATCCTGGAAGCAACCACCCAGAAGACTACCAGTGGAACAGCGAGACCGTACCACAGTGGATGCACCTCTGTATCGTACAGACCGAAACCAACTACAACAAGGCTTGTACAAACAACCCAACCCCTGTTGCACCTGTAGGTCAGGATCCTGAATTCACCAACTGGACCGACAATTCAGGCTCTGTAGAATAATATCATTAACCGTAAACAAAGTAAGATATGAAGAATAAGATATTTGCTTTAGCACTCTCTGCATTCACTGCCGCACTCTTCGTGGCATGTAGTGCCGACGACGGAGGTGCAACCCCAGGTGGTGACTCACAACCTGTAGCAACCATGTACTCTTACGCCACTACGTTGCCCTACAATGCCGACAACGACGTGCAAGTGCGTGTTGCAGTCAACAACCAAGTAAATGCGGTATATCTCTTTGCCGAGAAAACCGAAACCTACGACGAAAACTTCGCTGCACTTGGTGAGGCTGGATACAAAGACTATGTAATCGAACATGGAACCAAACTTGACGAACTCAACGACCAGTATGTAGACTCTATATTCACCGGACTCTTTGGCGAATGGACAATCTCTGCAGTGGCTGTGGGCAAGAACAATACAAAGAACATGTTCAAGACTACATTCCTCGGACTCGACTGGGAGGACATTACAGATGGTATATACAACTTCGGTATACTTAATACAAGATTTGGACTTGCACCCCATCCTACCACACTGCAGGTATGTACTACCGATGAAACACTCTTCCGTTTCAAGGACGTATATGCCGAAGGCTACAGCCTCAAGTTCGTTGTTACCGACGACACCGGCGTTGACGAGTTTGGATATGAGTTCAACTATTGTCGTGTAGCTCCACAGCAGACAGCATATACATACGAATCTTATGGCGCAATCTATGTACGCGACATTGCATACTGGCAGGGTGGTGATGACTGGATTTACAGTTACCCATGTCTCATCTATCTCGACGATTACTATGCAAAGTTCATGTTGCAGCACTATGTAAGCGCAGGAAGCCTCGGATACAATGCATTCGATGTATTTAAACCTGCAAGCTATTACGAGGAATAAACCATTCAACATAGCGAACAGCATATAAACACAGAAGAGTGCCGAGTCAATACTGACCCGGCACTCTTTGTCATTTCACTACTCTGAGTATAAGCCAAACCTACATAAAGCACTCCAGTTTTGCCGTTTATCAGCGTCTCTCGCCCACTATCAGCAACACCTCGGGCTTCAGTGCGTCGGGCAGTTCTACAGCCCGTAGCTGAAGGCTGCGGACCCATGCTGCCACTTCAGCTTCGCGCATGGAATATAGAATCTCGCGAAACTCATCGGTCTCATCCTCGTCATAGTCAGAACTGCTTCGGCCACGAAAGCGGTCGAGCTCCTCATCGTCGAAATACTCTATCTCCTTGCTCACTGCGGCCAACAGGCTGTCGCGCTCACACACTTCATGCTGACCACAACACTCCATGTCCTCCACCTGCTGCAGTGTGGGCAGTTGGCTTATCTCGCCACGCTCAAGCTGACGATGAAGCCTGCGATTGCGCAGCCACCCCAGCAAGGCGGCAACTATGGCAAGCAATATGAGTGAAAGTATAAGATATATCATGATTCTAGGATTATGGAGTAGAGTCCCTGTTTTATACTGTAGAGTAGACACCCCATTTTATATTGTAGAGTAGACACCCCGTTTTATATTGTAGAGTAGACACCACGTTTTATATTGTAGAGTAGATACCCCGTTTTATGTTATTTATTTTACATATTATTTATTTCCTACATATAATTCCAGCGGCTCTAAGGTCGTGCCAATATGTTGGGTACGACTTGGTCACCACGTCGGGGTCGGCTATGCAGATGTGCTTCAGCTTGAGGGCACACGGAGCGAAAGCCATGGCCATGCGGTGGTCGTGATAGGTATCGATAATTGGGTTCGGCTGTGGGGTGCAGCGACTGCCGTCCCAGCAGATGGTCGATTCAGCAGTTTGGAGCACATAGCCCAACTTCGCGAGTTCGGTAGAAAGCGCTTCGATGCGGTCGGTCTCTTTTATGCGAAGAGTCTGCAAGCCTGTGAACCGGAACGGCACATCGAGCATACAGCAAGTGACCACGATGGTCTGAGCCAAGTCGGGACAACGGGTGAAATCGTAACAGAATACAGATTGTAGTGCATCCGCGCTGTCATGCGTCGTCTGCTCTGATGTAATAAGCGTCTGCTCTGCATCCGAGCCATTCGATGCTGTGTGGCTCTTTATCTTGTTGAATATATCGTCGCACACCTTGTCGCCCTGCATACTGTGATGGTTCAACTGCTCACGAAACTTGATGTTGCTCGTATTGCACAGCGCTTCAATCTCATACCAATACGATGCAGCGGTCCAGTCGGCTTCGATAGCAAGGTCGGCAGGCGGGGTGAGCTCAGAGGGTTCGATGTGTATCGCCCGCTCATCCATCCAACAGGCCTTAGCTCCGAACTGCTTCATCAGCGCGAGCGTGAGGTCGATGTAGGGTCGCGACACGATATCTCCCTCGAGTGTGAGGGTCAGTCCGCCCTTCAATGTAGGGGCAATCATGAGCAATGCCGAGATGAATTGCGAACTCACGTTGCCTTTTAGCGTCAGCTGTCCGCCACGTAGGTTGGTATTCCCCACAATGTGCAGCGGTGGAAATCCATCTTCGCCTACGTATTCTATATCCGCTCCCAGGCTTCGCAGCGCTTCGACCAACAGACCTATGGGTCGCTGACGGATGCGCTCGGTGCCCGTGATGATATAGTTTCCGAGTGTAACTGATAAGAAAGCAGTGCCGAACCTCATTGCGGTACCTGCCGCACCGATATCGACGACAGACGGGCTTTGCTTGCTGTCAGTTTGCTTGCTGTCAGACAGGCTTTGCTTGCTGTCAGATGTGCGTTCCTGCTTGCAGTTCTCAGATGCTGTCTGTATGAGTAGCGCCAAGGCACTTATGTCATCACACAATTCACTCAGTGGCCTGTGCAGCACCGCCTGTGGTTGCACATCACCAAGTGCCGCCATGATGAGCATGCGGTTGGCTACACTCTTTGATGGCGGCAGGTTGATGGTACATTTGTTCAGTGCTTCTGGAGCAACTATCTCGACATACGACATGATGCGCTATTGCTGATGTGGTTTATATAGTTGTGCGCTGTTGCTGATGTGGTTTATATAGTTGTGCGCTCTATGGTCTGTTCGCGGTCGGGGCCTACCGACACGATGGCTATCGGTGTCTCGAGTTCGCGTTCGAGGAATGCTATGTAGTCTTTGAATGCCTGTGGGAACTCGCTCTCCGACGTTATGGTCGTGAGGTCTTGCTTCCATCCCTGCATCTCTACATACACGGGTTCGATTCCTTCGTTGATGTCGTAGGGGAAGTAGTCGATTTGCTCTCCGTTATGCTTGTATGCCACACATGCCTTTACGGTGTCGAACGTGTCGAGCACGTCGCTCTTCATCATGATGAGTTTCGTCACTCCGTTCACCATGATGGCATATTTCAGAGCCACGAGGTCAATCCATCCGCAGCGGCGCTCACGTCCGGTCACGGCTCCATATTCATGCCCTATCTGGCGAATCAGAGCTCCTGTCTCGTCGAACAGTTCGGTGGGGAACGGACCGGCACCCACACGTGTGCAGTATGCCTTGATGATTCCATACACCTCGCCTATCTTGTTGGGGCCGAGGCCCAGTCCGGTACATGCTCCGGCACATATGGTGTTGCTTGAGGTGACGAATGGGTAGGAACCGAAATCCACATCGAGCATGGTGCCCTGAGCGCCCTCACAGAGTATCGACTTGCCTTCCTTCAGCAGGCGGTTCACTTCGTGCTCGCTGTCCACCAGTTCGAATTGCTTCATGTATTCCACACCTTCCATCCAGTGGCGTTCCACTTCGGTGATATCATAGTGGGTGTAGTTCAGTGCTCGCAGCATCTGCTCGTGGCGTGCCTTGTGGGCTGCATATTTAGTTTCGAAGTCGTCGAGAATGTCGCCCACACGCAGTCCGTTGCGGCTCACCTTGTCGGTGTATGTGGGCCCTATTCCTTTGCCTGTAGTTCCCACCTTGTTCTTGCCCTTGGCAGCTTCGTATGCAGCATCGAGCAGCCGGTGTGTAGGCATGATGAGATGTGCTTTCTTCGATATGTGGAGGCGTCCGTGCAGGTTGTGCCCCGACTTCTCGAGTTCGCGTGCTTCGTCCATGAAGAGGTCGGGAGCCAGCACCACTCCGTTGCCTATGATGTTCACTTTGTCGCCTTGGAAAATGCCCGATGGAATAGAGCGCAACACATATTTGTTGCCTTCAAACTCGAGTGTGTGTCCGGCATTCGGACCTCCCTGGAAGCGTGCCACCACGTCGTATCGCGGTGTGAGCACATCCACCACTTTTCCTTTTCCTTCGTCTCCCCACTGGAGACCTAAGAGTACGTCTACTTTCATCGTTTGTGTGTGATAGTTATTTTAACGATTCTTATTTTTGTTTGTTTGCTTTTCTATTTTGGCTTGTTGTTTCCTACGCTCGCGGTTTATCTTGCCTTGGCATTTCTTGCACAGGCCATATATCACGACGGCACAGTTGGTCATCTTGAACTGCTTGTAGCGTTTCTGTGCCAGGAATGGCTCTATGCTTGAGTCTTTGAACTCGAATATCTGGCCACACGACTTGCACACCAGGTGGTGGTGTGTCTGAGTGAGGAAGCATGTCTCATATTCCACGGCACCGCTGCCTATCGGGCGTTTCATCACTATGCCTATCTGAAAGAAGAGTTCGAGGTTGTTGTAGACGGTCTGTCGTGTCACCGGATACACATGGTCGAGGTATTCCTTCATCAGGTCTATGGTGAATGGAGTGTCAAACACGTATGCAGCCTCGAGTATTGCAATGCGCTCGGGGGTCATGCGCATTCCTTTCATGCGCACATAGTCAGTCAGCAGGTCTCTTGCCTGCTTCAGTCTCTGGTTTTCTTTCATGACAGGTTGTTTGCCACTCTTCTTATTGCCATATTCCCGCTCTTGGCCAGTGCTTGTGCCTGGTCGCTCAGTTCTTCTTGCTGACGTGTTGTGAGCAGCCCGCGGCGCTTGAGGTGATAGGCGGTACAGAGGCCGCACAGCTGGCGTATGTCGTCATCGGCTGCCATCCACTCCAAGGCTTTCTGCGCTGCATCGGGCATGTGTTGGAATGTGTTGATGCTTGCCGTCTGAGCCAGTTCGGCGGTGCTGATGCCTGCCACCCACTCGTCGGCCATGTCGGCCTGCATCTGCGTGCTGTCCACTATCATTGTGGCCAGTATGCGGCATTCCCTCACCGGCTCCTTCCACAGGGCTTGTGCCAGTGTGTCGTCGGGCTTGTATTCGGCAGCTATGGTTTGCAGCCTTGGCAGTTCCACCCCGAAGTTCACTCGGTAGTCGGCTGTCTGCCTCATGGCGGCCGATGCCACACCGTTCATGCTGGCATGCAGCTCCTGCTTAATTGTTTGCAAGAGGCAGTGTGTGGTATTCGCTGCTGTATCTGAGCATTTGTTCTGCATAGCCTTCAGTGTAGTCGATGGTTACATCGGTTGGGTTGCCATCCTTGTCGGTCACGAGGGTATAGCGTGGGTTGATGAATCCCTTGTAGGGAGCGAGGTCGAGTCGCTCGTAGCGGCTGAGCACTTCCTTATGCAATTCGGGGTCTACCTTCACTCCGTAGGTCTCGACCAGTGCCTGGGCAGCCTTGTAGTCGCCGGTGCTCTTTATGCGCTGTATCTCGGCCAGTAGCTGTCCGAAGAGGTTGCGCAGGGCCTCATAGTCGTTTATCTTCACGTAGGTCTTGCCGTCGCGCTTCACCATCTCCACCACATTGTCGGCCTTTCCCTGCTCGTAGCACCAGTGTGCAATGAGCGAGCGGTTGCGCATGTGAGCCTCCTCGATGTCATTGCCTGGCTGTATGCGCACCAGTTGAGTCATCAGTCCGTTCATCATGTAGGTGTAGTACTGTGCCTTGTAGGCTTCGAGGTTTGGAGTAAGGCCCAAATCCACAAGCTTCTGGTCGGCCACGTAGTATAGTCCGAACAGGTCTGCACGTGCTTCCTCGATGGTCGAGCCGTAAGCCTTCAAGCTGTCGCCATCCACTCCAGGCAGCAGTTTGCCTGAGCCGTGACCCAGGCATTCGTGCAGGTCGGTGTGCAGGTCGTCGGTCGTGTCGCCATATTTGTCTATGAGTTCCACCTCTTCGTCAGAGTAGCAGAACTCCTTACGCATGCCGCTTCCGGCTGCTTTGTTGTATGCATCGGTCAGGTTGCCAATGGTCACCGACTTGCTTCCGTGCTCCTTGCGCACCCAGTCAGAGTTTGGCAGGTTGATTCCAATTGCGGTCGAGGGGTAGAGGTCGCCGCCCAGTATGGCAGCCGTGATCACCTTTGCCGATATGCCCTTCACGTTCTGCTTCTTGAATCTGGCATCCACCGGTGAGTTGTCTTCAAACCACTGCGCATTGCTGCTCAGGCATTCAGTGCGCTTGGTGGCCTCCAAGTCTTTGAAGTTCACAATCGACTCCCATGAGCACTTCAGCCCCAGCGGGTCGCCGTAGCACTCAATGAAACCATTTACGAAGTCTACGAGCGGTTCGGTGTTTTCCACCCACAGTATGCTGTATTGGTCAAACGTCTCGAGGTTGCCCGTCTCGTAGTATTCTATTAGCTTGTCGATAACAGCCTGCTGCTGTTCATCTTCGGCATAGGGGCGTGCCAATTTCAGGTTCTCCACAATACGGCAAATAGCCTCGCCATACAGGCCCTCTGTGGTCCAACGCTTCTCCACTATACTTCCGTCAGCCAGTTTCACCAACCGGCTGTTCATGCCATACATCACAGGGTGTTCCCTGTCGCCTTTCTCCTTCTGAGCCAGGTAGAAGTCCTCAGCCTCCTGCTGGCTCACACCATCGTAGTAGTTGCTGGCCGACGTCATGAGCAAGTCGACACCTTCGGCCAGGTTCACCCGCTTGGGAAGCACCGTGGGGTCGAAGATGACGCGACACACCTCGTCTGCCGAGTAAGGCGATTCGGCCAACGCGTCGGTAGCATCAATCTGCTGTCTCAGCCACTGCTCGCTGAATGCCGGTACAAACTTCTCGGAGCCATAATGGTGGTGAATGCCGTTTGAGAACCACACACGCTTCAGATACACCTCCATGGCCTTGAAGTCATCGGATGTGCGGTCCACACCATCGTTAGTATAAATCGTCTCAAGCATATGGCGGATGGTGAGGTTATACCTGCCGTTCTGGTCATAGAGAATATCACGGCCACAGAGCGCCGCCTCGCTCAGATAATATATAAGCAACTTCTGTTTCAGGCTCAAAGCCTCAAAACCCTCTACCTTGTAACGCAGCATCTGCAAGTCGGCAAAACGCTCGTTAGCATATTCAAAGTCGGCACCCGACTTCTCTTTGTCCGGCTGCGGCGTACATGCCGTCAAGCCAACCACCATCATAGTCATAATCTTTGTAGATATCTTCATAAAAAAACACTATTTTGATAAACAACCGCAAAGTTACGAAAAAAAAACATACACCCACCCATATAATGACGCGAAACAGCCAAAAAACAAGTCGCCACCCTCATCAACCCACAAAAACAGCAACGCCGACAAGCAACACATACCGCAACAACAAGACCGTAAACACCGGTGTAACCTCAACACGTCATGCGATGCAACCTCTCAACACGTCATTCCCCCTCGCCGGCACAGCCCTATTATATATTATCAATTCTATATTATATATTAAAAAACGGCGGGCTCTCACGGCGCGAGTTGTGGCTTTTTATGCACATCTGCCGTGAGAGTCCGCCCAGCCTGCGTGGCCTGGTGGCTCACCATTTATCTTCAGGATAGTTCTCGTTGTTATATACCGAGCGTGGGCACAGTTCTATGTAGTCGAACGGGAACGTGCCGTTGTCGCTCTCGAGTTTCTGCTGCACGCGCACCCAGTGGTCGGTCTTTCCGTCGGTGTGGAACGTGGTGTATATGCGTCGCAGTGTCTGTCGTGTGTCGCGGTTGGGTGCCCGCGAGCCCGAACCATCGGCTGCAGTGTTGCCATATCCTGCGGGGCCTTTCATCCATCCGCGGTTGTGGAGTGCACGGTCGTAGGCCGCTATTGCTTCGTCGTCGCCCAGTTCTGTGTCCGACTTCCAGCCGATGCTGGGGTCGTTGCCGTCGCGGCGCATGTCTACAGGTATTCCGCATGGTGCTCCGTCGAGGTAGACTTGTATGATACCACGGTTGTCGAACCCAAGGCATACCTGTATGCGGAACTCGTAGTCGCCCTCTGGCACAGGCGGCAGCTTGAACGAGACGTCATACATACCGCATATCATGACTTCGTCGCCATAGTATGACCAGAAGTCGAGATAACGGTTGCGTACGTGGAGGTGTGTATGTACGTCGTCGTATTTGAAGTTGCGCACAGAGTTGGCTTTGAATCCGATGCATGTGTTGGGGTTTACTTCGGGGTCGGACGAGGTGCTCTTCAATCCGTATTGTCCAGGGTATTGTGGGCATCCACCCGTGCCTCTCACTCCGTGGCCTCGGGCTCCTGAGTTCATGAAGTCGGGCGAGAGTGATGTGGCGTCGATTCTCAGGCGCTCGTTGAGCACCACTTCCTGTGTCTGCCGTCCATAGTCGATGATGTCGGTTATGTAGTGGTAAATTCCGTTGACGGCCATGAGGTCGCTTCCTGCTTCGTTGGGCGAGAGTATTCGTGCTCCTGGTATCTTGACTCCGCGGCTGTCTTTGCGGTTTTGTACTCCTCGGCGGTTGATGTATCGTCCTTGCTCAGAGCCGGAGGGGTATGACACCTTCATCAGTGAGTGTGGCATCATGGTCTCATACCAGTCGGCTGCGTCCCAATGGCGGCGGTCGAAGTTGGCTGTGAGCATGATGTTGTCGGGGGTGAGCAGGTTGTATATGATTCGTTCTGGCAGGAAGTGGTACGACACGAATCGGTTGAGCGAGTTGCGGCGGTCGGTGAGGTCGGTGATGTCGGCGTCTTCGGGATACATGTCGTCGTAGATGCTGGCAGCGTATGCCTTGAGGTCGTCGAGGGTGTAGATGCCGTGTGCAGCATATACGTCGTCGGGCTCTACAAATGCGGTGTAGGCATAGTATCGTTTTTCCATATACATCACGTTGTCATACTCCACTGCGGTGGGGTAGCATGTGCCTTTCTCGAACGAGTCGGGCGAGCAGTGGTAGTTTTCGTCGTAGTAGAGTTGGAGTGAGTCTTTCATGTGTGTGGCATCGAGTGCGGCATAGAAGAGTGTGATGGTTGAGTCTTGCCTCATGAGTTCGGGCAGCATTTCGTTGGCGGCATCGATTACACGGTCTATGGTGTGCACCACTCCGTTCTCCACCGAGTCGTCTCTCAGTATGAGCATCGACTTCTTGTTTACGTAGTATGCTATGTCGCTGTTGCCGTCGGAGCCGGTGATGGTGTCGCAGGTGATGGTGAGGTAGCGGTCGAGCATGTTCTGCGTGGGCAGTGTCATGTCTGAGAAGTCGGTGGTGAAGAACGACTGCTCTATGATGTGCGTGGCTGCTATGGTGTCGCAGTCTTCGACGGTAAGCTCATCGACCGATGTCATGCCGCGTCCGCTGAGGTATTGGTCTATAGCGGTGTTGGTTGGTGCAAAGACGGTGTATGAGCCGTATGTGCCGAGTAGGTCGAAGTTGACCATTCTGGATTTCTGGATGATTGCTATAAACTCGCTGAAGCGGTCGGAGCGGTTTGAGAGGTAGGTGTTGGCCATATCGCCTTTTGCGGTGTAGTAGTTTGCCACACCCGGGTCGTCGTCGCAGCTGGAGGTGATGGCCATGACGAGCACGGAGGCAATAAGTGCTAAGATGTGTTGGTAATGGTTTATTGTTTTCATAATGCTTAGGTATTATTTATTATTTGCGATTTACGATTTATGGGCTCTCTCTGTCTGTGTCTTTCGGACATCTCACCTTTTTTGTGGAGAGGGTCTTCTTTCCTGATGGTTCCTCCATCCTCATAGAGGGGGTGGGCTGGGGGGAGGATTTGTTTTTTGTTGTTGTTTCAGTTGCAAATATAATGATTTTCTTTTTAACGATGGTGTTGTTTTTCTTTTTTTTTATCGAAACGGCTCAAAAAAAGTGAGGGGGACGGTTATAATGCATAATATAAAGGGAAGCGCACCCTTCGTTTTTTGTGTGAGGGGTGCGCTTTGTGAATTGGCTATTATCGGTTGTAGCCTGGTGTCTTATAGGTTCGGGTTGATTTTGTTCCACTCCGATATTGGCGGCACGATGTTGAGTGTCACCAGTTCGTCGCGCATCTTGCACAGGTGCTCGTATGATGCGTCGAGTTTGGCGTTCTCTTCGGGTGTTCCTTGCGGCACTCGGTATGTGCATCCGTTCTTGTCGAGTGTGGTGTCCATTGCCATCATGATGTGGTCATACTTGCCGTTTGATACGTATGTGCCGGCTGGGTAGCGGAATGGTTCGCCTCCCATGACTGCTGCTATCATCTGTACAGAGAGGAGTGCTGGGCTTTGGAATGATGAGCGTCCGCGCAGTTTGATGATTGCTGCTCCGCCCTGTGTCACGTCTTTCTTCATCTGTTCCCACTCTTCGGTTGGGAATTCGGGTGTTCCCACGATGTCGTAGAGAGGTTTGCCGTCGATTTTGACAGCGCTTCCGAATACGGCCATCTGTTCTCCGTGTCCTCCGAATGTGTGTGCACCGGTCACCTTGTTCTGCATCACGCCGAACTTCTTTGCCAGTGCGCTCTGCAGGCGTGTAGAGTCGAGTGCTGCCAGTGTGGTCACTTGTCCGGGCTTCAGTCCTGAGTAGAGCAGGGTTACGAGTCCTGTGAGGTCGGCTGGGTTGAAGATGATTACTACGTGTTTCACGTCGGGGCAGTATTTCTGTATGTCTTTTCCCAGTCCTTCGGCTATCTTGCAGTTGCCTGCCAGGAGGTCTTCGCGGGTCATGCCTTCCTTACGTGGTGCACCGCCCGATGAGATGATGTACTTGGCACCGGTGAATGCCACTGCTGGGTCGGCAGTGGCGGTGATGGTTGCGTCTACAAATCCTGACTGGCGCATTTCTTCTGCCACGCCCACGGGGCCTACTTCGGGTGGAAATACGTCGTATAGACAGATGTTTGAGGAGAGGTTCATCATCAGTGCTGACTGAACCATGTTTGAACCGATCATACCGCCGGCTCCTACGATTACGAGTTTCTCGTCTGTTAAAAATGCCATAGCTTTTGAGTTTTATTGTTAAATGTTATGAATGTACACACGACTGCTTGCTGCAGAGCATGGCTCCGGCGCGTGGCTGGTGTTTGCTCTTTAGGCTGCAAAGATAGAAAATAATTGAGAATTGACAATTGACAATTGATAATTATTTCGTGCTGCGACCTCAGTTTTCCACTTTTTCGCTCCACTCCTCCTTTTTTTTGCATTCTATGCTTTGCAAGTGGATTTTTATTTGTAATTTTGCGGTGATAATGTAACAACAACCTAATCACATTGCAGATATGAGTAACGTAACAGACAGATTGACGAGGCTTCGTGCCTTGATGGAGCGTGAAGGCATCGATGCGTTCATCACTCCGAGTACAGACCCTCATTGCGGCGAATACATCCCCGAGCGTTGGAAGTCGCGCCGCTGGATATCGGGCTTCACCGGCAGTGCCGGCATCAGTGTGGTGACACTGCACGAGGCTGCCCTCTGGACCGACTCGCGCTATTTCATTCAGGCTGCTGAGCAGCTGAAAGACACGGGCTATGTGTTGATGAAGGAGAAGATTGAAGGTACTCCATCGGTCGACGAATGGCTGGCGCGGGTGGTGAAGGAAGGTGGCACTGTGGCGCTCGACGGATGGGTGAACACTGTGGAGGATGTGGCCGACATGAGGGCGCGGCTGGCGCAGCATGGGCTGACGCTGAGGGCCGACATCGACCCCTATGCCGAGATATGGACCGACCGTCCTGCAATCCCCGACAGCAAGGTGTTTGTGCAGGGGGTGGAGTATGCCGGCGAGACGGCAAGCAGCAAGATTGCACGTGTGAGGAAGGCCATAGGGCAGCATGCACTGCTCACCACGTTCCTCGAAGACATTGCATGGACGCTCAACCTGCGTGCCGACGACATTCTCTACACGCCGTTCTTTGTGAGCTATCTCATCATAACCCCCGACGATGCCACCTTATATATAAATAGTGAGAAGGTGCCGACTGAGGTTGCTGATTATCTCAGAGGCGAGGGCGTCGGCCTGCGTCCCTACGAGAGTATCGTGGCCGACCTGGCTGCGTGCAAGCTGCCTGTCGAGGTTCAGCCCAACAAGACCAACTATGCCACATACCGTGCTATTAAGAAGCCGGTAGAGAAGGAGTCGCCCATCCCACACATGCTCATGTTCAAGAATCCTACCGAGATTGCAGGCTACCGCCGTGCCATGGAGAAGGACGGAGTGGCCATGGTGAAGTGGATGAAGTGGACGTTGGAGAATGTGCCGAAGGGTGGCGAGACCGAGCTGTCGCTGGCTGCAAAGCTCGAAGCCCTGCGCCGCGAGCAGCCGCTGTGCATGGGCATCAGTTTCGAGAGCATCATGGGATATGCACACCATGGGGCCATAGTACACTACGACCCCACGCCCGAGACCGACATAGAAGTGAAACCCGAGGGACTGCTGCTCATCGACTCGGGCGGACAATACCTGGACGGCACGACCGACATAACGCGCACCCTGCCCCTCGGACCCCTCACGCGGCAGATGCGCCGCGACTACACGCTGGTGCTGAAGGGATGGATAAACCTGGGGCGTGCCACCTTCCCGCGCGGCACGAACGGCACCCAACTCGACACGCTGGCCAGGATGGACATGTGGCGCTATGGCATCAACTACCTGCACGGCACGGGTCATGGTGTGGGACAGTTCATGTCGGTACACGAAAACATAGACCTGCACCAGTTCCGCATGCAGTGGCGTCCCACTCCGCTGCTGCCCGGCATGATAATCACCGTGGAGCCCGGCATATACATCGAAGGTAGCCACGGAGTGCGCCACGAGGACACGATGCTGGTGGTCAACGCCAACTTCGCAGGCCCTGACGGCAAGGCAGTGGAACCCACCGCACAACCGTATGACGGCCCTGTGGCCGAAGGCATCACGTTCGGCCCATACTACACGTTCGAACACCTCACCGTGTGCCCCATCATAACCTCACCTATACTCACAGACATGCTGACAGAAGAGGAACGCAGCTGGTTCAACCGCTATCAGCAGACCGTCTTCGACCGCCTCAGCCCCCACCTCGACGAGGAACACCGCAACTGGCTCTACGAGGTGACACGGCCTATATGACCCGACACGCATGCAGGCCTGCATGAAAACGAGGATATCCTCAACAAGCATTGAGGATATCCTCGCAGGCTGTTGAGGATATCCTCACAAGGTCGCGAGGATATCCTCATTTTTCATTCACTACGTCTGAGCCACACCAGCTCGGCCACACAGTGGGTGACCGTGTAGATGAAGACAATGCCCGCCGTGTAGGCCACGAGGTCGGTCCAGAGGAATCCCTGCCCCAGCAGCAGATGTCCCACGGCAGTAGAGCGGAAACTCACGAGCCACGGCCACCTTATGAGCTGCGAGAACTCCACGGCATAGCATGCAGCCAGACTGCACAAGGCAACCCACCGCAGCGAACGGCGTATGAACACCACACGCCAGAGACAATACATGAGCATGGCCCACAAGGCATCGCCCATCCCCGCCGGCACCCATGCCACGCGGCGTGACCAGAGGCCGGCAAACACAATGACAGCCATAAGCACTATATAGACAGTACGTTTCATAAAAAGTGAGTACAGTTGCTATCTTACACCAAAAACATAACGAAGACCACAGCCAAATAATTGCCTTATATGCGAAAAAGTGTGTTTTGTCTTTGCCATTACAAATAATAATCGTATCTTTGCACGCTAAACATAACCGACATATACACCGATGAATAAGAATTTTGTAAAGGAACTGGAGTGGCGTGGCATGATTCACCAGATGATGCCCGGCACAGAAGAACTACTTGAGAAAGAACAAGTGACAGCTTATCTTGGCATAGACCCCACAGCCGACTCATTGCATATAGGCCACCTGTGTGGAGTGATGATGCTCCGTCACTTCCAACGTTGCGGACACAAGCCCCTGGCCCTCATAGGCGGCGCCACCGGCATGATTGGCGACCCCTCGGGCAAAAGCCAGGAGCGCAACCTGCTCGACGAGGCAACACTACGTCACAACGTGGAATGCATAAAAGCACAGCTGAGCAAGTTCCTCGACTTCGAAAGCGACGCCCCCAACCGTGCCGAACTGGTCAACAACTATGACTGGATGAAAGACTTCAGCTTCCTCGACTTTGCACGCGACGTAGGCAAACACATCACCGTAAACTACATGATGGCCAAAGAAAGCGTGCAGAAACGCCTGAACGGCGAAGCCCGCGACGGACTTTCGTTCACCGAATTCACCTACCAACTACTGCAAGGCTACGACTTCCTCTACCTCAACGAACACAAAAACTGCAAACTGCAGCTTGGCGGAGCCGACCAATGGGGCAACATAACCACAGGGTCGGAACTCATACGCCGCACCAACGGCCGCGAATGCTTTGCACTGACATGCCCGCTCGTAACCAAAGCCGACGGCACCAAGTTCGGCAAGACCGAGAAAGGCAACATATGGCTCAACCCCGACTACACGTCACCCTACGAATTCTTCCAGTTCTGGATGAACACCAGCGACGAAGACGCCAAACGATACATCAAGATATTCACCTCGCTCGAGAAAGACGAAATCGACGCACTCATCGCCGAGCAAGATGCCGACCCCGGCCTACGCCCGCTGCAGCGCCGCCTGGCCAAGGAACTCACCATCATGGTACACTCAGAGGCCGACTACAACATGGCCCTCGAAGCATCAAACATACTCTTCGGTAAGTCGACCAAGGAAAACCTCATGCGACTCGACGAGAAGACACTGCTCGCCGTGTTTGACGGAGTGCCACACTACACCCTCCCACGCACCGACCTCGACACAGGCATCAAAGCAGTAGACCTCTGCACCGAACGCACCGACATATTCCCCTCAAAAGGCGAGATGCGCAAGATGACACAAGGCGGCGGAGTGAGCATCAACAAAGAAAAACTCACCGCATTCGACCAAACACTCACAACGGCCGACCTCATCGACGGCAAGTACCTACTCATACAAAAAGGCAAGAAAAACTATTATCTCATAATTGTAGATTGAAATCTATGAGCAACGAAGAAAACACAACCCCACGCAGGATTGTGGAAGACAAACAAAACGACCTGCTGCAATACCGCGACATGCTATTCAAATGCCTGTCAAAATGGTATTGGTTTGTACTCTCGCTGCTGGTATGCCTGGGATTTGCCACACTCTACATCATGCGCAAAGCACCAGTCTACACTCGCTCGATGGAAATTCAGATAAAATCGGAAACACAAGGAAAGTCAATGCCAGGAGGCGTGCAAGGCTTCAGCGACCTCGGCATCTTCCGCTCATCAACCAACGTGAACAACGAGCTGCGAGCATTCCAGTCGCCCGACAACATGAACGAAATCGTGCGAATCATGAACCTCGACATGAACTACAGCGTCGACGGCACATTCCACGACTACACCCTCTACGGGCGCAACCTGCCTGCAACCGTAACCATCGGAGGACTCACCGACGACGACATCGTGACATTCGACATGCAACTAAGCGGCAACGAAGTAACCCTGTCGAAATTCAAATTCGAGAAACAAGAGTATGACACCACAGTCAAAGGCCACCTCAACGACTCCATACGCACACCCGTAGGCAACATCAAAGTAGAACCCAACGAGACATACCATGGAAACGTAAAGTATCCAGTGATACACGTCATGCGAGTAAGCTACCGCATAGCATCAGAGTACTACCTGCGACGCCTCTCCGTCGACCTTGCCGACAAAATGGCCGACGTACTGATAATAGCAATGTCAGACGTCTCGCCACAACGCGCCGAAGACATACTCAACTGCCTCATCGTGGTATACAACGACAAATGGGTGAAAGACAAGAACAAGGTGACCGAGAGCACGTCAGAATTCATACAAGAACGACTCAAGCTCATCACCGAAGACCTCGGGCAAGTAGACCAAGACATCTCAGACTACAAGAGCGCCAACCTCATCCCCGACCTCTCGGCAACAGCACAGATAGCACTGACACAAACCAACGAGATAAGCCGCCAGACACTCGAACTCAACAACCAGATGTATATGGCACGCTACATCCGCGACTATGTAAACAAAGCGACACTCTCACAGCTCATACCAGCCAACAGCGGCATAGGCAGCGCTGCCATCGAAGCACAAATCACCAACTACAACAAGCTGGTGATGGAACGCAACCAACTGCTCGAAGCCGCAACCGAGCAACACAGCAGCGTGATAAGACTCGAACAAGACATAGCCCAGCTGCAGACATCCATACTCGCATCGCTCGACAACCTCATACTCTCGTTGCAGACACAAATCAACAATCTCGCAAAACGCGAAAACCGAGCCAACAACAAACTGGCAGCAAGCCCCTCACAAGAGAAAGACCTGCTCACCGTTACACGACAGCAAAAGGTAAAAGAGGCACTCTACCTCTTCCTGCTGCAGAAACTTGAGGAAAACGAGATATCACAGGCATTCACCGCCTACAACACCCGAATCATCAAGAACCCAACAGGAAGCATATTCCCATCATCGCCAAAGAAATCACAGATATGGCTCATTGCACTTGTCATCGGACTCGCAATTCCAATCGTGATCATATACCTGATGGAAACACTCAACACCAAGCTGCACGGACGCCAGGACCTCGAGACTCTGACCATACCATTCCTCGGCGAAATACCGCAGGCCTTAACCGAAGTGAAGCAAAATTGGTGGAAGAAGAAGGTGGAAGACAAGCAAGCCATAGTAGTGGTGAAGCAAGGCGAACGCGACGTGGTGAACGAAGCATTCCGCGTGGTGAGAACCAACCTCGAGTTCATGACACGCGACCGCAAGTCAAACGTCATCACCCTCACATCCTACAACGTCAACTCGGGAAAGACTTTCATCTCGATGAACCTCTCAATCGCCCTGTCGCTCAAAGACAAGAAAGTGCTTGCCATCGACGGCGACCTGCGCAAGGCGTCGCTCTCCATGTATGTCAACTCACCCAGGAGCGGCATATCCAACTACCTGAGCGGACAGGTGGCCGACATCGACGACGTGATAGTGCAGCACCCCGACTACAGCAACCTGAGCATACTGCCGGTAGGAACCATGCCGCCTAACCCCACCGAGCTCATATCCGAGCCTCGGTTCGCAGAACTCATATCCAAACTGCGAAGTCAGTATGACATCATCATGATTGACTGTCCGCCGGTAGAGATACTTGCCGATACACAAATCATTGAGCAACTGGCCGACAGCACGATATTCGTTGTACGTGCCGGACTTATGGACAAATCGCTCCTGCCCGACCTCGAAGGCTTGTACCAAGAGGGCAAGTTCAAGAACATGTCGCTCATACTCAATGGCACCTACAGCGAAGGCGGCCGTTACGGCTCACGCTACGGCTCGCGCTATGGCTACGGCTCGCGCTACGGTGGCTACAGCTACGGCGAACACAAGAAGAAAAAAGGGTTCTCACTCTTCAAAAGCAAGTAGCACACCATGTTTTTCTTCAAGAAACATCCCACGTATCAGTCGTCGGGGTTCTTCAACGGCTTCACCGACTACCACTGCCACATACTCCCAGGAGTGGACGACGGGGTGAAGACAATGAATCAGGCGCTCGAGATACTTGCAGAGTATGAGCGTCTGGGCGTTGAGACGGTGTGGCTCACTCCACACGTCATGGAGGATGTGCCCAACACCACCGAGGGCTTGCGCCTGCGTTTCCAGGCCTTGAAGGCTGCATACACTGGAGGTATAGACCTCCATCTGGCAGCTGAGTACATGCTCGACGGCTTGTTCGACCAACGCTTGTCAAACTCCGATCTCCTGCCGTTGGGCGCCAACTCCGACATGGTTCTTGTAGAGACATCATACTTCAATCCACCGCTCAACATGGAAGCCACGCTGCATGATATCATGTCGCATGGCTTCTTCCCCGTGCTGGCACACCCCGAGCGATACCGCTACATTGCCGACATCGAGGGCTACCGCCGACTCAAGCGCATGGGGGTGAAGTTCCAGATGAACCTCGGCTCCATTGCCGAAGTATATGGACCGACGGCGCGTAAAAAAGCGCTCATGCTCATGAAAGAAGGAGCCTACGACTATACAGGCACCGACCTCCACAACATACATTTGTTGCACACAATACTCGAAACAAAAATCCCAAAGTAAAAATATGCATTGAAATAGCATCCGCTATTCATTATTCATCATTCATTGAACATCAAATAAGTATTATGTCAAAGAAAGCACTACTCATGATTCTCGACGGATGGGGAATCGGAAACAAGACAAAGGGTGACGTCATCTACTCTACACCCACACCCTACATGGACTATCTTAACTCCAACTATCCACACTCACAGCTTTTGGCATCGGGCGAGAACGTAGGTCTGCCCGACGGACAGATGGGTAACTCAGAAGTTGGCCACCTTAATATCGGTGCCGGTCGCATCGTGTATCAAGACCTCGTGAAGATAAACCGCGCATGCAAGGACGGTTCGATACTCAAGAATCCAGAGATTATCAGCGCATACACATACGCCAAGCAGAACGGCAAGAGCGTCCACCTCATGGGCCTTACCAGCGACGGAGGTGTGCACAGCTCGCTCGAACATGTGTTCAAACTCTGCGAGATAAGCAAGGAATATGGCATTGAGCACACCTACATACACTGCTTCATGGACGGCCGCGACACCGACCCGCACAGCGGAAAGGGCTTCATAGCACAGCTCACCGACAAATGTAAGGAGACGGGATGTGACATAGCAAGCATCATAGGCCGATTCTATGCCATGGATCGCGACAAGCGTTGGGAGCGCATCAAGATTGCATACGACCTCCTCATCAGCGGTGAAGGAAAGCAGGCAACCGACATGGTGCAAGCCATGCAGGAGAGCTACGACGACGGAGTGACCGACGAATTCATCCTGCCAATCAACAATTCGACCGTCGACGGTACTATCAAGGATGGCGATGTTGTGATATTCTACAACTACCGCAACGACCGCGCCAAGGAACTCACCATCGTGCTCACACAGCAAGATATGCCAGAACAAGGAATGCACACCATACCCGGCTTGCAATACTACTGCATGACCCCGTACGATGCATCGTTCACAGGCGTACACATCCTCTTCCCGAAGGAGAACGTAGAGAACACGCTGGGCGAATACATAGCATCGAAGGGCCTGTTGCAGCTCCACACGGCAGAGACAGAGAAGTATGCACACGTGACATTCTTCTTCAACGGAGGCCGCGAGGCACCCTACGACGGCGAGGAGCGCATACTCGTTGCTTCGCCAAAGGTGGCAACCTACGACCTGAAACCCGAGATGAGCGCATTCGAAGTGAAGGACAAGCTGGTCGATGCACTGAAGCAAGACAAGTATCATTTTGTGGTTGTCAACTTCGCAAATGGCGACATGGTGGGCCACACAGGCATCTACGAAGCGGTAGAGAAGGCCGTAGTTGCTGTCGACCAGTGTGTGAACGAAGTGGTTGAGACTGCCAAAGCTGTTGGATACGAAGTTATCATCATAGCCGACCATGGCAATGCTGACAACGAAATCAACCCCGACGGAACGCCCAACACAGCCCACTCGCTCAATCCCGTGCCGTTTATCTATGTGACCGAAAACAAGAACGCCAAGGTATCGGATGGCGTACTGGCCGACGTGGCACCCTCTATCCTCCACATCATGGGTCTGCCTCAGCCAAGCGAAATGACCGGCCGCTGCCTTATAAGCGACTGATGACACACCCGCGCGCGCATTTCATGGACAAAGAGATATGTAGTGTCTGACCCTATGGCCAACCCGCCTGACACGGGCGGCTGTCACACGTGCGCACGTATAATATATATGTGAGGATGCATCCACTAGCGGGTGCATCTTCTTTTTTTATTGTGTCATAACGACATGACATGACTCTATCCGAGGGGTGAGGATGAGGGGGAAAGAAAACGAGGATATCCTCACAAGGCTGTGAGGATATCCTCGCGCATCGTTGAGGATATCCTCGCAGGGTCGCGAGGATATCCTCATCTTTCTTACTTCTGCTTGAAGATGTATGTTATGGTTCCACTCTCGCTCGCTGCAGCTGCCGAGAATGTAGACCTGCGGGCTGTGCTGACGGCTGCATTGCGTAATACGGCCGATGTGGTTGTGGCACTCTTCACGTTGGCCGATGTGACCACTCCGGCAGAGTTGACGGTGATGGCCACTACTACGGTTCCCTCGCTCGTGGGGTCGTCGTATGGTGGTTTTGGCAGATACTTCACGGTGCGACTGCCCACTTGTGCTGCTGCCGTGCCGGTTCCGCCGTTGCCGTTGGTGGCTCCGGTGTTGCTGTTTCCTGTGGGCGAGCCTTGATTGCCACTGCCGGTTGTGTTACCGCTTCCGGTGTTTGAGGCACCATTGCCGAATGCTCCTGCCACACGTCCGTTCACTGCAGCCCTGCGTGCAGCCTCTTCTTCAGCCTTCTTGCGTGCTGCTTCTGCCTCAGCCTTCTTGCGTGCTGCCTCTTCCTCGGCCTTCTTGCGTGCTGCTTCAGCCTCAGCCTTCTTGCGTGCTGCTTCTGCCTCGGCTTGCTTGCGTGCTGCTTCTGCCTCGGCTTGCTTGCGCTGCTGTTCAGCTATTTCGGCAGCCCGTCGGCGTTCATTTTCTGCCGCAGCCCGTCGGCGCAATTCCTCCTCCTGCCTGCGTTTCTCGCGGTCGGCAGCTATAGAGCGTTCGTCGTCTTGAGTTATGCGTGGCTCGGGGGTGGCTTGAGGTTCCGGCTTGCTGACGGTCTGCTGCACTTCGGGCTCCGGCTCGGGGGTGTCCTCAGTTTCCGCCTCTGCCTCGTCGGTCTCGGGCAGGGTGGGCATGTCGGCATCGAGCGGACCTGCCGCATCGTCTACATTGCCCAAGAGCACCGGCACAGCGTCTTCATACTCATTGGTTGGTGCAAGGTGCAGGCTTATGAGCATCATGAAGAGCAACACTGCGAGGTGTAGCACTATGGTTACAATTACCGATATGGTCTTGCGTTTTTTCTTGTCCATCGGGTGGTGTAGATTTATCTGTAGTTATTGAGAGCTACATGATACTTCGAATAAATTCAGACGTTTTCTCGCCATGGCAGAGCAAGCAAGCTTTCTCTGCTCATCTGGCTTAACGAAAACGTTCATTTATGCTCGGGCGGTCGTGTGGCGAGTACCATCTTGAAGTGGTTCTCGTTTGCCACGTTGAGCACTTCAATTATGTTGCGGTATGGCACCGACTCGTCGGCATACAATGACACGTAGGTGTCGGCCGAGTCGGTCCGGGTCTGTTCCAAAACCTGGGGCAACTCGTCGAGGCTGACGAGTTGTTCCTTGTCGGCCCCCGCTGCCACATACATGTTGAGGTCTTTGTCGATTACCACATGGCTTGCAGCCTTCACTGCTGTCTGCTTCTTGCTTTGCGGCAGCAGCACCTTTATGGCATTTGGCGCCACCATCGTGCTGGTTATCATGAAGAAGATGAGGAGCAGGAATATGATGTCGGTCATCGACGACATGGAGAAAGTGGGGCTTATTTTTGTTCTGCGCTTAATCATTATGATGTATTATGGTTCGAATAAATTCAGACGTTTTCTCGCCATGGCAGAGCAAGCAAGCTTTCTCTGCTCATCTGGCTTAACGAAAACGTTGTGATGTTGTCATGACACCGTTATTATTCGTTGATGAGGTCCATGAACGCCATCGATTCGCGTTCTATCTCGTTCACCACTCCGTCTACCTTAGCCACCAGGTAGTTGTAGGCAAACAGTGCCGCAATGCCGACGATGAGTCCACCTACGGTGGTGACCATTGCCTGATATATACCGCTCGAGAGCATACTGATGTCGAGGTTTCCTCCGGCGTTAGACATCTGCCAGAATGCTTCGACCATACCGATTACCGTGCCAAGAAATCCAATCATAGGGGCTCCGCTTGCAATTGTGGCCAGCACCGGCAACCGCTTCTCGAGCAGGGCTACTTCAAGGTTTCCGCTGTTTTCGATTGCAGCCTGAATCTCGGGTGTGGGCCGTCCGATGCGGCTTATTCCGCGTTCTATGATGCGTGCAGTGGTGGTGTTGGTCACTCGGCAGTAGTTTATTGCACTGCGTGCATCACCATTCTTGATGTAGTCGCGAATGCGGTCCATGAACAGTTTGTCTACCTTTCCTGCACTGCGTATGGCGAGATAACGCTCGGTGAAGATGTAGACGGCAACGATTGAAAGTAGGGCCAGCAGTATCATAATCCATCCGCCCTGCTTGGCCAGTTCGAGAATGCTTAATTCTTGCATAGTTGTTTGTATTGTTTAATTGTTTCGTTCAGTCCTAAGTAAAGAGCATCGCAGATGAGCTGATGCCCTATGCTCACCTCAGCCACGAATGGAATCTCATTGATGAAATAGCCCAGGTTGCGCAAGCTCAGGTCGTGCCCGGCGTTGACAGCCAGTCCGCAAGAGCGCGCCTCGTGTGCCGTCTCGATGAATGGGCGTATTGCACTGGCAGGGTCTGTAGGGTAAAGCCGTGCGTATGGCTCGGTATACAGTTCGATGCGGTCGGCACCGGTCAGCGCTGCATATTCAGCCATCTGCGGCACGGGGTCGATGAAAATCGATGCACGAATCTCATGCTCATGCAGCCGCGCCACAATGTCGGTAAGCAGCTGCTGGTTGGCGCGTGTGTCCCATCCCGAGTTTGAAGTAATCTGCTCGGGCGAGTCGGGCACCAAGGTCACCTGTGTAGGCACAACGCTGCACACCAGGTCGAGGAAACGAACTGACGGATATCCCTCTATGTTGAACTCCGTCTTGAGTTGCGGCTTTAGGTCGAGCACATCCTGATAGCGTATGTGGCGCTCGTCGGGCCGTGGATGCACCGTGATGCCGTCGGCACCAAAGCGCTCACAATCCAGGGCTACTGCCACAACATCGGGTTCATTGCCGCCGCGGGCATTTCGAAGTGTGGCAACCTTATTTATGTTTACACTAAGGTTTGTCATGTCTGTTTGGTTTAATTATTGTTGTTGCCAGAGCTTTTTTAAGGCCTAAAAACACAACTTATGTGCTATGGCACTCGTCAACTCCAGTTTTTTTCTTACCTTTGTGGCACAAAATTAGCTAAAAAAATCGAGGCGCAAACGCACGTTAAGATTATTTAGCATAAAAAATACTAAAATAGGGTATGTACGCCGATAAATTTAAGATTGCACTGTTAGGAAATCTCTATCAAGAAAAGAAATGGTCGCTCGTGGGCGAGCTGCTTGACGTGTTCCGCCGGCTCGATGCCGAAGTGGTGATACCTCAAGCCTTTTACGACTTCATCACCCACCGCCTCGGTCTCAGCCTTGAGGGATGCACCCTGGTGCCCGATACTGCCGAACTGATTGCCGATGTTGCAGTGTGCATGGGTGGCGATGGAACATTCCTCGACGTGGCAAGCCGAGTGGGCCACAAACAGATACCACTGCTGGGCATCAACACCGGCCACCTGGGATTTCTTGCCAACTACGTGCCAGGCGAAGTGGAAGACGCACTGCGCGAGGTGATGAACGGACACAGCCATATCGAGGAGCGCACAGTCATCACATTGTCTGCTACAGGAACCACACTGCAAGGATGCACCAGCGCACTCAACGAGATTGCAATACTGAAACACGACATATCGGCAATGATTAACATACACACCTTCGTCAACCACGAATATCTGACCACCTACCGTGCTGACGGCCTGATAATTGCCACACCTACAGGGTCCACAGCCTATTCACTAAGTGTGGGCGGCCCCATCATTGAACCACACCTCAGTGCCCTGACACTCACCCCAGTGGCACCACACAGCCTCAACATGCGACCGCTGGTTGTGACCGACACTTCGACCATCGACCTCGAAGTGGAAAGCCGCAGCGGCAGTTTCCTCGTATCGCTCGACGGCAGGAGCCAAAGCTACAAGACAGGAATCAGCCTGCACATACAGAAAGCTCCCTACACACTAAAACTCTTAACACACCCCGACCACACATTCTTCTCCACACTGAGACAGAAGATGATGTGGGGCTTAGACGGAAGGGAAAACCTATGAAACTCAACCGAACGAAACAATCCACCCGCCGCATCGTGTCGTGGCTGTGGAACCACCACCGCGGATGCCGCATGCAAGCCATCATCAACATGGTGGTAGGACTGGTGCAGGTGGTGCTGAGCCTCTACGGAGTGGAACTGCTGCGCCAACTGACCGACATAGCGACCGGCAAGCGCGAGGGAGAACTGCTGGCCACCGCTGCCATATACATAGCAGTCATGATGTGCGACTTCCTGTGCAATGCATCCCACACATGGATATCGGCCGTGCTGGGAGTGAGGAGTCAGAACCAGATGCAACAACATTTCTTCTCGCGACTGCTGAAAGCACGGTGGCAGGGCATAGAGCGATACCACAGCGGCGACGTGATGAACCGCCTCTTCGGCGATGTGGCCGACATCGTGAACCTCATGACCGAAGTCCTGCCATTCATCGTGGTCATCACCACACAGTTCCTCGCGTCATTCATCTACCTCTTCATCATGGACCGCACCCTCGCCTACATCCTCGTGGTGTGCAGCCCTGTGTTCCTCATCCTCTCACGCATATATTTCCGCAAGATGCGACGCATAGTGCGCAAGGTGAAAGACAGCAACAGCTCGGTGCAAGCCATCATCCAGGAAAGCATACAACACAAGATGGTGATAAAGGTGATGGAGATGACCGACGAGATGGTGCGCCGCCTCGAACGCCGCCAGTCGTTGCTGCGATGGCAGATAAAATGCCGTGCACGCCTGTCGATTCTCACCCGTACCATCGTCTTCGTAGGCTTCCGCGGCGGAGCACTCGTGGCACTCACCTACGGCCTCTGGCAAGTGTCAGAAGGTGCTATCACCGTAGGTGTACTCCTGGCATTCACCCAACTCATCAACAAGATACAGCATCCCCTGCTCGACCTGGGGCGCATACTGCCCACACTCGTAGGCAGTTTCACATCGTCGGAGCGACTCATGGAACTCGAGGCACTGCCACAGGAAGACGACGAAACGACCCCTCCAGCTGCCACGAGCCGCGACAAGATGCTCCAACCACTCACCTTCACCAACGTGAACTACAGCTACACCGACAGCGGACGCCCCGTGTTGCAAGGTTTCAGTCATAGCTTCATGCCCGGCTCGTTCACCGCAGTGCTGGGCGAGACGGGAGCCGGCAAGACCACCATGCTGCGACTCATGCTACACCTCATCACCCCCCAGTCGGGCACCATCAGCCCCCGTCTGCCACGCTCTGCTTTCTCCTACGTGCCACAAGGCAACACACTCTTCTCGGGCACCATACGCGAGAACCTGCGATTCGGCAACCGCAACGCCACTACCGACGAGATGTACGATGCACTGCATATAGCCTCGGCCGACTTCGTGCGCGACCTGCCCAAAGGACTCGATACGCCGTGCGGCGAAGGTGGTGGCGGACTTTCAGAAGGACAAGCGCAACGAATAGCCATTGCGCGAGCCATACTCCGCCCATGCAGCATACTGTTGCTCGACGAAGCTACATCGGCCCTCGATGTGGAGACCGAGAAACGAGTACTCACCAACATCAAGCAACACTATTCCGATATCACCATCATCTTCGTAACCCACCGCCTCAGTGCCGTCGATTTTGCAACTGAGCAGATACACATGCAGCGCCAGGGTTAAAGAGAATTGGATATAAGAAGAATTGACAAAACTTAAAAAAACACACGGAGGCGATGTCGCCTCCGTGTGTTTTTATGTGTGTGTTCTGTCCTATTCACCGTGTGTTTTTTATGTGTGTGTTTCCACTTCTATTCTTCTATGATTTCTTTGAAATACTTCCATGGTGTCGTGGCTTTATATGCTTCGGCCGAACCGACGGGAACGTATAGGGTGATATATATGCTGTTATTTTAGGTTTGTTGTATTATTCATGTCTCATCACTGTTGTACCGCCATCCACCTACCATCATTATCCTTGCCTTCGCGTTTCAAAACACCGAGCTTCTGCAAAGCAGAAATATCGCGTTCGATGGTGCGCTGGCTCACCGACAATGCCTTCGACATTTGTTTGCCGGTGATTGTCGGAGACTCTTTTATGAGATTGAGTATTTTTTGTTGACGCTCAGAGAGTTTGCTCTCCGACATGTCTCCGTCATGGTCTCCGACATTCGGGGTGTCGGAGGAGGCAAAGATGATGGTTTGGAATTGAGTTGGAGTAGATTTGAAAAGTGGCTTCAATTCATCCTTGTATCCTTCCAAGGCTTTGGTCTCATTGCAGATGCGTGTGAGTCCGCTACCTCGTTTCTCCATATAGTCAAGTTGAGCCATCACGTTTGCAAGTATGGGATTACGCCTTTCAGACGACACATCTTTGATGTCTAAATCTTGAATCAGCATACCATTGTACATTCCTCCTGGGGATGTTACAGTGAGGCGGTCATTATAGATGTCCAGATGAACTTCACTACCCATTACTGTATAGTCACGATGGATGAAATGGTTTACCATTGCTTCCAAAACAGCACGTTCCGCATACTCCGGTTTGTTCTTTCGTCCATCAGGCAGTTTTTCCCAGCCTCTCTTGGTGTTAGACTTCACAAAGTTCATTGCTTCACGGAGTAGCATGAGAACATTGCCTGTAAACTCTGCATCGTTGATGGCATCGCCCTTTTCCGTTCCATCCCAACGGGTGCAATAAAGACGAGACTGCCACAATGGGCAATCATCAGCAAACAATGCACCCGCATTCGTAAGGTGACCTGCACCAGTTACCAGTCCAAACGACAAAAGATATTTCTTGTCCCATTCTTGTTTGGTGCGGTCTTTGAAGGTGTTCGCCAATATTGTAAAGGAATAGTCCTCTGCTTTATAGTCAGTGTGAAGGGAATCAAAAGTTTTGTTGGAACCTTTCAGCACCAAGCGAACCATCTGTTCTGCCGTGGCAGGAAGACTTTCGTCACCGATACGAACAAAAGCAATACGTTGACCATCGCCAACATAGTAATATGGAGTATAATGCCCAACATCGACTTTGAGTTGCAAGATATGTAAACCATCTATATCATGAGGAATCATCTCCACCTCTGGCAGGGGATCCATATAGTCACGAATCCTGCTACTGACGGCCTCACATACATGCTGCACATCATCAAGTCCTTTGACGACGCCGTCATTATCAATGCCAAAGAAAAGAGAACCACCCAAGCCATTGGCAAAAGCGCTTACGCTCTTCAACCAACTCTTAGGTTTCTTTTCTTCAAGCATCACCTTGAAGTCGTATGCAGTACATTCCGCTATCAGAGTCTTTAATTCCATTTTATATGAATTCTCTTTTTACCCTGCAAAGGTAGTCATTTTTATTGAAAGTAAGGCATTCGTTTACCGTTTTGCGCGTAATTTAAGCAAATTTTGTCTAAAACAAGGCTGTGGTATAACAAAAAGAAACGAATTGTGCTGAAAAATGACTACCTTTGTACCCGCGAATCAGATAATTGGCGAATATGACAATGAACAAGCACTTTAATTCCTACAAGGAGGGGCTGGATCTGGAGTTCCTGCGAGAGTACTGCATGGAGCACGGGGAGCGGCGGACGTTCCTGCGGGGCGAGACGCTGGAGGAGGCGGGCGAGCCGGCGCAGTGGGTGGTGCTCGTGGAGCGGGGATGCTTCAAGTACATGGTTCACAACGACGAGGAGGGCAAGGAATACTGCACGGGCTTCGCCTTCGAGGGCGAGTTTGTTGCCGACTTCCCCTATTGTCTCGACGGCGACGCCGCCCCCACGTCCCTCGTTGCCGTCGTGCCCAGCGCGGTCTATGTCGTCGATGGCGCAGACCTCGAACGGCACTACCGCCAGAGTCAGGTAGCGGAACGTATGGGCCGTGACTACATGGCCTACTGCTTAGGACAAGTCAAATCACACATCAATAACTTTTACTTCAAAAACAATCAAAGAATATGAACAAGAAAACCATCATCACCATTCTGCTCGCCCTCGCCGCTCTTACATCAAAGGCGCAAGTGAAAAGTCATGTCATCGGTTCTGTAGCAGAGGGAACCACACCTGTGGAACTAGTCATCTATCGGGACGGGGAAGACCCGAAAGACAGCAAGCTACGACCAGTGGTGAAGGATAGACACTTCGAGTGTGATGTGGAGGATGTGCAGATTGAGCGATGGCACATTGTGGACTTCGGCGAGGTGATGGAGAAGGGCATGACCCTCCGCTCAGGGGAGTTCTTCGTGGAGGGCGGCGCGACCGTGACCATCCAGCTCGACGGCGACAAATTCGACATCCAATCCACAGGCAAGGAGTATCAGGCGTGGCACGCTATGGAGCAAGCTGCCGAAGAGAAGTTTATGTCTGCCTATGAGAAACTGGACGAGAACGACAAGCAGAAGATGGCGATACTGGAGAACGAATACCACCAATGGACGCTTGACTACTACAAAGCCCACCCGATGCTCGGTTTCCTGTTCGAACTCGACGGGCGGCTCAAGGGCTTTCACTTCAATGACACGAGCCTTGCCGCTATGCTTGACATTTACCACCGCCAATACACCACGCTCTATCCTGACCACCCCGTGCATCAGCGTATCGCCGAGCTAGAGGCTGTGGGTTATCAGATTTGCGGACGAAAGTACAACGACTACGATGTGCGCACAATAGACGGGCAGCAAGTCCGCGCCTCTGAATACTACAAGGATAAGTTGACGCTCGTCATCTGCTGGGCCTCGTGGTGCTCGCCCTGCATCCGCGACGCTTGCGACATCATCCCTATCTACAACGAATACCGCAATTGTGGCCTGAACGTGTTCAGCCTCGCCCACGAATTTAAGACCACCGATGCCATGCGCAAGGCCATCGAGCGTCACACCTTCCCCTGGCCATGCCTCGTTGACCTTGACGACGAGTTCGGCGTATTCCGTAAGCACGGCACTCAAAATAGTGCCCTATTCCTCATCGACCGCGATGGCACCATCATTGCCGTGCCTAACAGCGTAGAAGAACTGGAAGCGAAACTCAAAGAGATATTCCCCGACAACAAATAAAATGAAATAAACATGAAGCAAACCATCATCACCATCCTGCTCGCCCTCGCCGCTGTGGCGGCGCAGGCGCAAGAGCCGTTCTTCTGCACAGATTCGGCAGTTGTCCGAGGACGGATTGTTGACTATTCACCGGTGATGGGCTTTCAGAATCTGACGGTACAGGTGACGGACATCTTCACGGGAGAGTTGAAGACTGCGACTGCAGAGATACGGGAAGATGGGACGTTTGAGAAGCGGCTGTTGTTGCATCATCCAATCCTCAACTGGTTTTACACGAGCGAAATACATATCAGCAAACAACAAGTGCCTTTCTACCTCTGTCCAGGTGACACGTTGGACATCACGATATGTTTCCATGACGGCGATGTACCAGATTGCAGATACAGAGGCGGACACTCCGCAGAAGTCGCACGACTGCTAAAAGTCAGAAACGACTATCTTAGCCTGCAAAAACTCTGTCGTTTCTTTGAAGGTGACATCGAAGCCTACAACCATTTTGCCGACTCTTTATATACTACTTGGCAACGTATAATCGGCGCAATAGCAGATGCACACCACTTCACCTCTTTCGAACGTCGGTTGGCAGAATGCGACATGGCAGCAGTCTTCGGAACCGCCTATCTCAGCTATTTCAGCCAGATACAGGACAAGATGGCGCAAGATGACCCTGCGGCTCCATATACCGCGGGTAATGCCATGATGGAACGGCTCAGCCTCCCTGAAATCTATCCTCTGCTGAGGCGGTTGCCTAATAATGATTAGCTCATGCTCGCAGCCAAATTCTTTCAATGGTATTTGAACGGTCTCGAGTTTTCTGCACCTTTTCGCTATCCCTTGTTTGTCAAACGTGGGATGGCATGGGGAAACAGCAGGGATGAGGTAACGGAGCAGCTGTCATTGCTTCGCGACACAGGACGGAGGTTGTTTGCTTCGGAGAACGACGTGTTGCCAATACAGTTGTTGCAGCTCCATTGCATCAACGAGGCTATTGGCGAATGGATGGAAGCAGGCACGGCAGAAGAAAATTTCCGTTCGACGCGATCATTCCTCACACATCCGACTCTTCAAAGAAAGGCACAACAGATTTTTGATGAGCAGGCCAATATGGATCTCACACTCCCTTTGCCAGAAAGCGATGCCACACACTTCGTGAAAGACATCCTTGCCCTATACCCTGGTCGCTATATTGTTCTGGATTTCTGGGCAATGTGGTGTGCACCCTGTAAGGCTGAGATTAGGGCGACAAAGGAATTCCGGCATCGTCTGCAGGAACATTCGGATGTCAAATTTGTGTTTCTGGCCAATGAGCGCAATCCCAATCGCGAGGATTACCTTGCATTTGTCCGAGAGAACCTGGAGGGAGAGGAAAACATAGCCATTGATGACAACCGTTTCCATCAGCTCCAAGAATTATTCGGCTTCAACGCTATTCCATTCAATGTTACCCTCACGCCCGATGGCCGGATTGTCCGAGACGGGCTCCTTCTACGTGCCGCCGAAGCAGGGTTCGATAGATTCATTCT
>JAFUSD010000125.1 GCA_017480685.1 Bacteroidaceae bacterium | reverse complement strand
TGTCTTGCTGGGCTCAACCCTGACGACTCGTCGTTTCGATTCGTGTTCTCCCAGGTATCAGGGTTCAAGGCCTTCTACAGGATTCGTGCCGGAGGATACTACCTCGGAGCCGGCGACGAAGGATGGCGGGTTGTAGGAGTGAACACGGCTACCGACAAAAATGGGTGGATTCAGGTTGAAGAACTGGCAAATGGAAACATACGCCTGCATGGAGTGTGGAAAGAACTGCTATACTTCAATTTCGATAGCCGCAAGGACGGGTCTTATGTATATGCCGACAAGTCGGCCGGCGCAGAGTTCACTGTCGAATCGATAGTGCCTACAGGCATTCAGGCGGTAGAAGCCACGTCGGCCACCCAACCAGAAGTGACTTCAACCAATGGCATCATCACCATACACACACCGGCTGCATCAACCGTCAGCCTTTTGACGGTCACTGGTGCAACTATTCTGTCAACACATTGCGACCGCCATCTGAGCTTGCAGCCTTCTGTCCCTAATGGCGTATATGTGGTAAAGATTCAACCCGACGGACACCACAATGTCTTCACAAAGAAAGTGATTATCGACATGTAAGAACCTTGTGTCTGGCCCGATTCACCACAGAATCATAGCATACGAAAAGGCAACAACCCGACTCGTTTTTGTCAGAGTGCGGTTGTCGCCTTTGGTTTTGCTTTTACAGCCAAATGGCCTAAGCAGGTAAATGTGTATGTGAGTAGCCTTTTGCTTTATTGCAAGTCTTCACCGTTGTTCAGGTGTTCGCGTATCTGTGTCTCGATTTCTTCTGCCAGTTCAGGGTTGTCTTCGAGCAGGCGTTTCACAGCCTCGCGCCCTTGAGCCAGTTTTGTGTCGTTATAGCTGAACCAACTGCCACTCTTCTTGATAACCTCAAATTCCGTACCCATATCCACGAGTTCGCTGCTGCGCGATATTCCTGTGCCGAACATAATGTCGAACTCGCAACGACGGAATGGCGGTGCCACTTTGTTTTTCACAACCTTCACCTTGACGGTGTTGCCTATTACCTGGTCGCCGTTCTTGATTGCTTCCTTCTTGCGTATGTCAATACGAACAGATGCGTAGAACTTGAGCGCGTTGCCGCCAGTGGTGGTCTCGGGATTGCCAAACATGATGCCTATCTTCTCGCGCAACTGGTTGATGAAGATGCAGGTGGTGTTGGTCTTGCTTATGGTGGCGGTTAGTTTGCGAAGTGCCTGACTCATGAGGCGTGCCTGAAGTCCCACTTTGTTGTCGCCCATATCGCCTTCGATTTCTGCCTTAGGGGTAAGAGCTGCCACTGAGTCGATAACAATAATGTCTACTGCTGCTGAACTGATGAGTTGGTCGGCTATTTCCAGTGCCTGCTCTCCATTGTCGGGCTGCGACATCAGCAGTTTCGACATGTCTACGCCCAAACCGTTTGCATAGAAGCGGTCGAATGCATGTTCGGCATCGATGAATGCTGCAATGCCTCCGGTTTTCTGACATTCAGCAATGGCATGGAGGGCCAAAGTGGTCTTACCAGATGATTCCGGACCATAAATCTCAATGATGCGACCCTTGGGATAGCCGCCAATGCCTAAAGCGGCATCAAGACCTATCGAACCTGTAGGGATGCAATCAATCTTCTCAACATCGGTGTCATCCATTCGCATGATGGCTCCATGACCGAAGTTCTTTTCAATCTTTGCCATTGCGGCTTGCAAGGCTTTAAGTTTATCTTCTTGTGTTGCCATAGTTTTATGTTTTTTTGTTTTGATTCTGTGGAGTAAGGATTCGTCTTAACACGACAAAGTTAGTCATTTGTGTTGACAAACGTCTTAACACGACAAAGTTAGTCATTTATTCTGTGTTGACAAAATGTTTTTGATGAAAAGTGTACTACTTATTGCCTATTTAAATCAGATTGAACCGTATTGAAGCGTTGCAGTGCATTATCTTATATCAATTTGTTTGCGGCTTTTGTCCGCCTCTGCGGCGTCGGGCTTCCTCCAGGCTTAGCAGTTGGGGTGCCTCTTTGGTATACGATTCCCTGAGTTGTGCTTGTCGTTGTTTCAGCCGGGTGATGTATGTTTCGCGTGTCTGTGGGTCGAGCAGTTGCTGTGCTGCCACCACGTTCTGTGCCGCATCCTTCAGCCACACTACGGCGCCGTCGTATTCAGTCGCTATCTTCAGGGCGGTATGCAGTTCGCTGGTTGTGGCACCGCCTATCATCACGGGTATGTTGATGCCGGCTGCCCTCATGGCCTTCACCGTGTTGACCATCTCGGTGAGCGAGGGAGTGATGAGACCTGAAAGCCCGACGATATCTGCTTCATTTTCTATGGCTTTGGCCACGATGTCTTCGGCAGGGACCATCACTCCGAGGTCGATAATCTCGTATCCGTTGCAGCTCATCACTACGCCCACTATGTTCTTGCCTATATCGTGAACGTCGCCACGAACTGTGGCCAGCAATACTCGTTTGCGACTTGCTGCTTTTCTTTCGGCGGGTGTGCAGCATGGGCATCCCGTGGGGTGGGGAAGCGAATCTCTGATTGTTTGCTGATTCGCCTGGAGCAGGTGTCTTGGATTCGATTCATTTTCGAAATATGGTTGCAAGATGCTTACCGCTTGTTTCATGGTACGAGCTGTCTTTACCACCTGTGGCAGAAACATCTTGCCTTCGCCAAAAAGCTGACCCACATGGTTCATGGCCGACATGAGTGGGCCTTCAACCACTTTAACCGCACTGCCTTGTCGCGCCAGTTCGTCCATCACGATGGCTTCCAGGTTCTCAGTTAATCCCTTGGTTATCATTTCGGTCAGAGTGGGTTGAACTGGCATCTGGCTCTCTTTGTCGGTAGCCGATGTGGCGGTTTCGGTCATCGATTGTTGCATTGAGATCAGCCGTTCGGTGGCATCGGCGCGGCGGTTGAGCAACACGTCGTCGATGGCTTCTATGAGTTGAGGTGCAATGTCGTCGTAGGTCACCTTGGTGGCAGGATTGACTATGGCCATGTCCATGCCCTTTCCGATGGTGTGGTACAAGAATACTGCGTGCATGGCTTCGCGCAGGTAGTTATTGCCTCGGAATGCGAACGACAAGTTGCTTATACCACCGCTGATGTGGGCGTAGGGTAGGTTCTGATGAATCCATTCGGTGGCTCGTATGAAATCGAGCGCGTAGTTGTTGTGCTCCTCAATTCCGGTGCCTACAGCCAAGACGCAGGGGTCGAAGATGATGTCGGCAGGATTGAACCCGATGCCAATCAGCAACTGGTATGCTCGTCCGCATATCTGAATCTTGCGCTCGTAGGTCGTTGCCTGCCCTTGTTCGTCGAATGCCATCACGACCAATGCTGCACCGAGGCGTTTCACTTCGGCTGCTTTGGTCAGGAATTGCTCTTCGCCTTCTTTCAGCGAAATGGAATTGACGATGCTCTTGCCTTGAATACACTTCAAGGCAGCTCGTACCACATCCCAGTTCGACGAGTCAATCATGAGTGGCATGCGTGCAATGTCGGGGTCAGACATGATGAGGTTGACGAATGTCGTCATCTCTGCTTTGGCATCGAGCATGCCGTCATCCATATTGATGTCGAGCACCATGGCGCCGTCTTCCACTTGCTTGCGGGCAATCTGCAGCGCTTCGTCGTAGTTGTGTTCGCTTATCAGTCGTAAGAACTTGCGCGAGCCGGCCACGTTGCAGCGCTCGCCGATGTTCATGAAGCGGATTTCGGGAGTGAGAACGAGTGGATTTAAGCCCGATATAGAGAGAAAATGTGAGTGGATGGGGGCGGATGCTTCGGAGCTCTTGGAGTACATGGAGTTCTCTAATATCTTGTTGCTTAGGGCTTTTATGTATTCGGGTGTTGTGCCGCAGCAGCCGCCGACGATGTTGGCCAAACCATCGCTGACGAATCTGGACACTTCGGTGGCAAATTGTTCGGGTGTCTGGTCGTATTCGCCAAGTTCATTGGGCAGGCCTGCGTTGGGGTGACAGCTTATGAGGTAGGAGTTTGAGGCGCAGTCGTGTAGTTGTTGCAGGAATGGGCGCAGCTCTTTGGCACCGAATGAGCAGTTGAGCCCTACCGAAAAGATGGGGGCATGTGCCATCGACGTGAGGAATGCCTCGATGGTTTGGCCGGCAAGTGTGCGCCCTGCGCGGTCGGCAATGGTGAGCGATAGCATAAGCTTCACATCGTTGTGACCCGTAGTGCGTTGCGATTCCTCGAATGCATATATGGCTGCTTTGGCATTGAGGGTGTCGAAGATGGTTTCGATGAGTATGGCATCTACTCCGCCTTCAATCAGTGCCTCGATTTGTTCTTGATAAGCCTCTGCCAGTTGGTCGAATGTGATTTCACGTAGGGCGGGGTTGTTGACGTCGGGGCTCATCGAGCACGTGCGGTTTGTTGGTCCAACGCTTCCTGCCACATAGCGTGGCTTCGTTGGATTTTGCAGTGTGAATTCGTCGGCTGCTTGGCGTGCCAGGTGTGCTGATGCCAGGTTCAGTTCGCGTATTTTGTCGGTCGTGCCATATTCGGCTTGCGATATGCGTTGCGACGAGAATGTGTTGGTTGATATGATGTCGGCTCCTGCTTCGAGGTATTGGCGGTGGATGTCGGCCACTACTTGCGGGTGTGTAAGGCTCAACATGTCGAAGTTTCCGCGGAAGCCTCGGCGCTGAAGCATGGTGCCCATGGCACCGTCGAGTATTAGTGTTTTATTGTGTGTGTGCATAGTTGATGGTAAATCCTTGCGGCCGAACCGCAAGGCACGAACGCTTTGGGTGGTATTGATCCTTGCGGCCGAACCGCAAGGCACGAACGCTTTGGGTGGTATTGATCCTTGCGGGTGAATGGCAAGGCACGAACGCTTTGGGTGGTATTGACCCTTGCGGCCGAATGGCAAGGCACGAACGCTTTGGGTGGTATTGACCCTTGCGGGTGAATGGCAAGGCACGAACGCTTTGGGTGGTATTGACCCTTGCGGGTGAATGGCAGGGCACGAAGGTCAGAATTTCATGGCGCGATCCATTTCGCGGCGGTCTTCCTTCTCTTTCAGCGTTTGTCGTTTGTCGAACGATTTCTTACCCTTGGCCAGAGCGATGTCGAGTTTTGCCAGCCCTTGCTGGTTGATGTATAGACGTGTCGGTACGATGGTGAAGCCGGGGTTTTTCGACTCGGCTTCGAGCATGCGTAGTTCTTTTTTGTTGAGCAACAGTTTGCGCTCGCGTCGTTCGCCTACGTTGTTGTATGAGCCTTGCAGGTAGTGTGATATGTTCATGTTTTTTACCCACATTTCGCCTCCGGTGAAGTAGCAGTAGCTGTCGACGAGGCTTGCTTTGCCCATTCGTATTGACTTTATCTCGGTGCCGGTTAGTACGATTCCGGCGGTGTAGATGTCGATGAATTCGTAGTCGAACGATGCGCGTCGGTTTTTTATGTTGATGTTTGTGTGGCTATTGTTTTTTTTCTTGTTCATGATGTGATGGTGTGTGTGCTATTTGTTGAAGCTCTGTGCCGCAAATGGCAGGCTGGTGCGCAGTGCGGTGTTCCAGTATTCCCATGTGTGGCCTCCGTTGCGCACACGCAGTTCGCATGGTATTCGTTTGCTGCGCATGGTTTGGTAGAGTTGTATGTCTTGGTCGAAGAGGAAGTCGTCGTCGCCGATGTCGATGAACCAGCGCACTGTGCGCATTTGTTGTATTGTCTCGTCTGTGGCGTTGCTCACAAATTTTATTGCGTCGTTTTGGTGTACGGCTTTGGTCACGTAGGTCTGACGGTTGTTGGGGTCGAGTTGTGTGTCTTGTGATGTGAGCCATGCGCTCATGGCGTAGCACGATGAGAAGAGGTCGGGGTGGTGTTGTGCATAGACGGTGCATCCGCCTCCGCCCATAGACAGGCCGCTCACTGCGCGGTTGGCTTTGTCGCCTATGATGCGGTATTTCTTTTCGAGTGTGGGCATGAGTTCTTGGTAGAAGAAGTCGTGGTATGCCCAGCCTTCCATGTTGAAGTATCCGTTCCATGTGCCGCGTGTCTCGGGGCCTCCGGCGTTTGGCATGATGATTATCATTGGTGGTATCTCGGCTTTCTGTATCATCTCGTCTGCCACTTGGTCGAGGTGTCCTTTGTCTACCCATGCGCGGTAGGTGTCGGTGAATCCGTGTAGCAGGTAGAGCACTGGGTATTTTTTCGACTGGTTGCTGTCGAACTCTTCTGGCAGGTATATGTTTACTTTGACAGTGGCGTTGAGTATGTTGCTCTTGATGCTGTCGGTCACGACTTTGGCTTGTGCTGTGATGGCTGTGCAGAGGATGGCTGCGATTGTGATGATTGTTTTCATGATTGTGTGTATTTGTTTATTGTTGGTTATTTGTTTTGTAGTATTCGGCTATGGCTGGTGTCACGTTTTCTTCGTAGTCGTCGATGTAGTCGTCGCCGTAGTCGTTGAGGGTTTCGTATTGTTCGTATTGTGCCATGAACTCGTCGTCGGTCTTGTCGGCTTCGAGCGCGTCGCGATGTTTTTTGTACTCGCGTGCTACGTCGAATAGCAGTTGTCCGAAGTCTTTCAGTCCCCATTGTTTTTTCATGAGCATGGGGAACGGGCCGAGCAGTACGTAGGGGCCGTATCCGTTTTGTATGAGTTGTATGAATCCGCCTTGCATCACTTCGTCGCGCAGGTATCGGTAGGCGAGTAGGCAATGCTGGTCGAGGTTGAGTTGGCCGATGTTTTGTTCGGTGAGTTGTCCGCCTACCGACTCGAGCATTGTGTCGGTGGTGTGGTTGATGTATTCTACTGCTTCTTGGTATGTCATAGTTTCTCTTTTATCCATCCGTGTCGGTATGCAAATAATAGTTTCTTCAGGTCTTCCACCTTTGTTTGCAGTTGCTGGCCTTTGTCGGTATCTTTCACGTACATGCGGTTCTGACTCATCTCTACAATCTGTGTGGTGCTCTTTATGTCTTCGCCTCGGCGTATTGCTTCTTCGGGTGATACGAATGGCTGGTGTTGCACGAGTTCCAGTCCGCGCGAGTGGAATGTGAGTGTGTATCCTGCTATGCCGGTCTTGGGTTGGTATGCTCTTGAGAATCCGCCGTCGATGACGAGGTGTTTGCCTCCTGCCTTGATTGGTGTCTCGCCTTTTATGGTGCGTACTGGCACGTGGCCGTTGATGATGTGTCGGTGTGTGCCGGTCACCTGGAAGTTGTCGAGTATCATGTCCATCACCTGCTCGTTGTCGCCGTATTTGTAGTAGTAGCCTTTGCGTTCGGTCGATGCGGCGGGGTCGTCGATGAAGTATCGCTCGAATGTTGTCATGCGGTCTTTGTCGAACAGGGGGCTGTCTTTGCCACACCACAGGTACCACATGTAGTCGATGGCGAAGAGTCGCTCGTCGGGCGGGGTGTCGGTGTTGAATGCTGAGCGTACGAGTCGGCTGGTTTTCTTCATGAGTTCGATGCCTTTGTATCGTTTGCCTCTGATTTCCCCTTCTTTGAGTGAGCCGTCGCGGTTGAGTGTT
>JAFUSD010000124.1 GCA_017480685.1 Bacteroidaceae bacterium | reverse complement strand
TGATGCAGACGATGCTCTGGATGAGATTGTACCACTCGATGCCATGCCAGCACATACAGGTCGGCATCGTTTGTATGGCATAGTAGCAGGTGTGGCGGCAGTGGTTGCTTTAGCTCTGTTGCTACCGCTGTGGTTACATCGGTTGTCCGACCAACCGACAGCTTCTATCACTTCGCATCAGGTCGTTTCTACCGACAAAGCTGATGTGAAGTCCGATACATCATCAAAAAGCATTGAGCATCCCGAAGTCATTCCGCCTGCCATCATTCCATTGGCTACATCGCCATTGGCTGCATCCACAGCTTCTGCCGAGTCGAAAGCCGATGAGCATTTTGCGTGGGCACGTGTGCTTACCGAATCGTATCGTGAAGAGAATGGTAGCGAAGTGATTGAACGTATGCGCAACCGTCATCTTGTCCTGAATACATCTTCCAACCATGAAAGAACCGTAACGACGACAGAGCGATTATTTAATTTCAGTTCCGTTGTCTCTATCGACTCTGCCATCGCAGATATAAGGGCTAATGGTGAACGGCTTGTGAATAAGATAAATGAGTTAAACCATAAAATAGATGAACGTTATGGAGATTCTGCGTATTTCTTGGGTCAGGCATCCGATTGATGCAGCCGCGCATGTGTTGCTGCGCATGTTTGCTGCAGAGTTGATTATGCTTTGCTCATTACCTTGCAAGGCACAGATGGAACTACGACAATTGGTCAACCCACAGATTTGGGATGCGGTAATGTTTGCTGATTCGACAATTATTAGCTCCGGTTTTAAACATACTCAGTATAGTACTATATCTCTGATAAACCGCGATAAGGAGACGTATGTTTATGCAGATGTTAGAATGGCAGATGACAAAGACTATGAGGAGGCGCTACGTCGGGTATCTGAAAAAATTTGCTCAACACTTGACGATGTAGCTCAATCTTCGTTTGAGGCGTATTCTTTGGAGTCGCATACCGAAAGTGCCGATTCGGTGGATATTGCGATAAATGTGAATAATGATGACAGCCGGCACGAAACGGTCAATGCTTATATCCACTTTCAGTATCTCAGTTATGGTAAGAGGGTTGACAGTTATAATTTAGGCATTTCATACAAGAAAACGTTGTTCCTTCACGACGAGGATGCTGTCGATTTGAATATCGATGCCTATCTTACTGCCATGTCGCCAATCCTGAATGTGCAGGGAGTTGCTATGCGGCAGGTTCACTACCGACATCAAGACTATAAGCCAGAACCAGACGAGCGATTTGCATACTATTTCTATGAGGAAGAAGCTGACACGGTGAATGGTGAGGCATTCGGCTTGCACTACATCATAGACGACGAATCATTGGCACGCTCGGTGCTCAATGCTGTGCAACAGGCAAGCATACGGTATGTCATGGAGCATCCATGTGAACAATGTTCCGTATCGTATATTCACCGAAACGTGATCGACGTTGTTCATCATACGCCATTCAGGGTGTTTAATCCTGTGATGTCTGCTCTCATACAGTCGGGCAAAACCAAGTTTACATTATTTGCAACCTACGCTTCCGGGCGCTATCATCTGCTTTTCCTCAATTCGGAAGGTTACTTGTGGATTCCTGCCGAATGGGAACACATAAAGGTTTATAATAACGGTAAAAAAGAATATTATGAATAGCAAATCTTCATTCTTCCAATCTTTCATCATTTCAATCTTTTTGCTTTGTCTGCCTTCTGGCACGGTTCGCGCTCAATACATCCATCCGTTGATAGAAAATATCATTTGTGCTGCCGATACACTCGGAAGTGAACAAACCCAGTTGTTTAATGACCAGTATGGTATCAAATTGCGGACACAAGTGTGGGGCAATAAGAATCTGGCCGATATAATAAGGCAGAACCTGAATCTGCTGGCATCTTCTGCTCGCGATGCGTATAAGTATGAGAGTCATTCGGCTGAAGGTGATACGGTGAACTACGCAATCTACGTTTCAAGTGGAGGTCACAACTTTCCATATAGTAATTCGGGAGTAGGTCTACAGGGTTCACGCCAATCGGCTTTGGGTGGAACCGAGGTCGTAAACTGGATATACTATATCGACAAACGCCAGTCGGAGGCAAACAATGGCAGACATACTATGGTTTACACCCATTTTCTCGACACCATTCGTCGCGACCTCATATATCTTGATGGTGAGGAGTACTATGCTGCTATCCGTCCGGTGCTGGAGGGCAGCGAGGCAATAATCCTGCCGGTACACTTTTCTTTTGATGAAACAGATACTATACTCAGTTTTATTGAAGAGAAACCGTTCATAAGCGACTTGTGGGGCTTGCATTGTGTTGTTTACGACAAGGCTGTGGCCGATACGATGATACAGAGGTTGAATCAGGCGACACTCGACTATATATTCTCCCATCCCGAGCACAGTTTCTATTTGAATCTGGAACACTACAACCTACCATCTTCAAGCATCATCTTTCAAATCGATCGGCCTGCCTACGTGTTTGGCGGCTGCTACGGCAATACTTTGTCATTCGATTTCTACAAGACCCGTGGTGTATACCATTTCATGTTGCTCGATTCACGTGGCAAAAACGTACTTCCACGCAGTTGGGAAACGATGCGCGAATACGACCGAGGCAAAGCTACATACTATACCGAAAAAGAACTTACCCGTCCGTCGCAGTTCCTCCCGACTACACTGGCAGGAATGCGACCGCGACCATTGCCGCAGTTGCACAAGTATGATGTAATCGCCAGC
>JAFUSD010000123.1 GCA_017480685.1 Bacteroidaceae bacterium | reverse complement strand
CATGGACTTACTATTTCGGTTCGGCATGGTCGAAGTACGATGTGCGCACGCTGATCGAGTGGCAAGAGCGCATTGGCTGGACGATGCGCTCGCTTCGGCAGCCCCTGGAAGTCAGCATCAAGTGAAACGATGCAGACAGCAGGTCGTTTCTTTTTTTCTTGTTCGTTTTTACTGCTGAACTGACGAATAAGGCACAAAGAGGGTCTTAATCTAAAAAACAATAATTAAAATTTGGTTAAATCAATATTTTTTAGTAATTTTGCCGACGTATTTAACAAAACATAAATTTTAGTCGTGCAGAAAATCCTTATTATAGTGGTAGCGATGTTGGCAGCCTGCGTGGGTTGTCAGTGGAATCTGCGACCTTCTGACGACGACGATGCAGCCTCTGTCGGTATAGAGCGCTACGACCAGATAGAGCGCATCTACCTCACCACTGGCGACTTTGCTGCCCTTCAGCAACTGAAAACTATTTACCCTATACAGACGCGCACGCTGATAGAAGACGTATTGGGCATAGGGCAGGTGAGCGACAGCGATATCAACATGCGTTTCCTCGTATTCTTTCAGGACACTACGTTGCAGACCATTCTTGCTGATGTTGAAACGCAATATGCCGATATGACCGATGTGAGTCGCGAATTGAATCGAGCCTTTTTCCGTCTGCGCCAGCTGTTGCCTGAAATGTCTCTGCCCAACGTTTACACGCAGGTGGGCTCGCTCGATCAGAGTATTGTAGTGGGTGATGGACTGCTGGGCATCTCGCTCGACAAGTATCTGGGTGAGGATTATCCCCTTTATTTGAAATACGATTATACCTCCCAACAGCGCTCTATGATGACGCGCCAATATATAGTGCCCGACTGCATTGGCTTTTTTCTGCTTAGCCGCTATCCGCTGCCCTTTGATTCGACCGACGAAGCGCATCAGTGGCACATGGCCAAGATACAATATGTGGTCAACAGGGTGACAGGACGTGAGGTATTTACCCACCCGCTGATCAGTCGGGTTGACAGCATGGTGAAGGGGCAGAAGGCTTTTTCTGTCGACAAACTACTCCGTTCTGCCACTTCTTGCAGCTTCGCCCCCAGCATGGAGCGATAAGCGTGAGGCTAGCACGTGCAGTAACCGCACCATCAAGATCCTTTTCTGACAGACTGAATGGTGGCTTTTGCAAAGCTTACACCCTCCGACATTCATGCTCCCGTTGCGATTTGTGACAACAGCACAAGGCGTCTCAAAGAGCAGTTTTAACGTGAGCTCGGCGCAAGAATGTTGCTGTTTTGTTCCGCCACTGCGACAGAACCAACGAGTATTCGTGATGCTGCGGAACCGAATTTTGGCCGGAATTCAATTAGTTCTGGCCAAAATGTATTTAATTCTGGCCGGAATTGTATCCCATTGCTCCGGTTTTGACTGGTCGGCGTGCGTGTTTTCGTGCATCAATGGTGCTGGATTCTTATGCCGAACTCACGCTTCTTACAAGAAAGGACTGAGCAAATGGGCAAACCAGCCGCGGAAGCGCTGCCAGGGAGTGCGCATCTTGAGCCATTGCTCCTGCGTGAGACGCGTGCTCTGCTGCGTGTCTCGGGTAAACATATCGTCCAGTTCTTTCGTTGTATGGCGGTCAATGATCACGGCATTTTCCTCATAGTCGAAGCGTAGCGAGCGAGCATCAAGGTTGGTGCTGCCTACGGTACAGAAACGACCGTCGACCATCATGACTTTCGAGTGGTGGAAGCCAGGCTGATAGACCCAGACCGTGGCACCGCGCCGCATCATCTTGTGCATGTTGTAGAGAGCACAGTCGGGCGTCAGCGGTATGTCGCTTCTGGCTGATACCATCAGCTCGACCTTCACACCTCGTTTCAAGGCTTTCTTCAAGGCGCGTTTCACAGAAGGTGTGAGCGTGAAGTAAGGGTTGATGATGCGTATTGAGTCGCGGGCGGCGCGTATGGAATTGACGTACAGATAGCGCATCACGTCGTTGGTGATGTGGGGTTCGCGGTTGGCTATGCCTACCAGCTTGCTTCCGGCAGTGGCGGTAGTGTCAGGTTTCAGGCTCCTCATGCCTGCTGGCTGTCCTCCCTGAAAGTATCGCGGTCGGAAGATGTTCTCGCCAGTCACCTCAAGCCACATGGCAGCGAAGATGTTCTGAAGCTCATTGACGGCACTGCCCTCTATACGGCAATGCATGTCGCGCCAGGCACCTACCTGCTCGGTACCCTTTATATAATAGTCGGCCACATTCATGCCGCCCGTATAGGCCACTCGTCCATCAATGACGACAATCTTACGGTGGTCGCGCGGCCAGATATGATTGACCCACGGGAAGCGAATGGGGTCGAACTCGTGTATGTCGATGCTGTCGCGCTGCAATGCTTTGATATGGTACTTCTTCAGTGGCCGATTGTTGGAGTCGTTGCCAAAGGCGTCGAAGAGTGCTCTCACCTCCACGCCCTCACTCCGTTTCTCTTTCAGCAGGTCGAAGAGCAGCGAGGCGATGCTGTCGTTGCGGAAGTTGAAATACTCCAGATGTATGGACTCTCGGGCCTGCCTGATGGCTGCAAACATGTCGTCGAACTTCTCCTGCCCCGACATGAGCAGGGTGACGCTATTGTCGCTGGAGAAGCGGATGCCGTAGTCTTCCAGCATGTAGTATATCAGCGAGTCGCTGGTCTGTGCGGCCGGCTTCAGTATTGCCATGACAGCAAGCAGTGCCAGCAAAATTGTTTTTCTCGTCATGTGTGTCTGTCTGTGTTCACCTTTTCCGGTGTGTGTTAAATCATGCACGAATAATGGTCTACGATGCCCAGCAGCCGTCGTTCGTCGTCAACCACGAGCACAGAGTGAATCTTGTGCAGCTGTTGCATTTTCTGTATGTCGCTAATCTTGGTGTCGGGGCTCACCGTCTTGGGCGAGCGCGTCATGATGTCGGCCACGGTGCGGTCGAAAAACTCAGCCTGCCAGCGCTCCATGGCGCGACGGATGTCGCCGTCGGTGATGATGCCTGCAATGCGCTGCTGCCGATCGAGAGCCACGCCCAGCCCCAGTTTTCCTTTGCTCACCAGAATGACGGCTTCGCCCAGATGTGTTTCCGGCGACAAGATGGGTAGGTCGCCGCGGTGCATCACGTCGGCGGCGGTGGTGAGCAGTTTGCGCCCGAGCTCACCACCAGGGTGAAAGGTGGCGAAGTCTTGCGGCCGGAAATGTCGCTTTTGCATGAGCGCTATGGCAAAGGCGTCGCCCAT
>JAFUSD010000010.1 GCA_017480685.1 Bacteroidaceae bacterium | reverse complement strand
GTTTAACGATTTTAGTTGACTACATAGAGTCTTACTCACGATAAGGGTTGACCTGGTTAAACTTAATTATTAATTCTCGTTGACTCGTCTTTACGTTAGTCATAATCTGGGTTTACAATAACACCGCAGACTCATGCATGTTGCTACATTTTGGCAGACTCTGTCACATCTGCAGTGGCTTATGCCATTTCATTCCTTTGGCATGAAATTTGCAGTATTACAGAAAAAAACTATAAAGATATGGCAAAATTCATAGATTACTATAAGATTTTGGGAGTGCCAAAAGACATTCCACAGGCAGACATCAAGGCTGCATACCGCAAACGCAGCAAGCAGTTCCACCCAGACCTTCATCCCGACGACCCGAAGGCCAAGGCAAAGTTTCAGCTGCTGAACGAAGCATACGAAGTTCTCAACGACCCCGACAAGCGTGCCCGCTACGACCAATACGGCGAGAATTGGGACAAGATGAACCCTGGCGGCGGATTTGGAGGACAACAGGGTGGAGCAGACCCCTTCGGCGGATTCAATCCATTCAGCAACGGCGGCAATCCGTTTATGGGAGGCGATGGTTCAACCTTCGAGTTCAACATGGGCGGAGCTGGCGGATTCAGCGACTTCTTCACCTCGCTCTTCGGCGAGATGGCAAACAGACATGCCGGTTCTACACGTAGTAGGGCTGCTGCTACCCCAAAGGATACTCAAGCTACAATTACAATCGACATGTACACAGCCCTGCTCGGCGGCGAGGTTATCATAGAGTCGGGGGCTGAGAAACTGAAGTTGAAACTGAAGGCAGGTACACAGCCCGGCTCTAAACTCAGGCTGAAAGGTAAAGGAAATGGCGGCTCCGATTTGATTTTGACCATAAACGTAGAACTGCCAACACACCTTAGCGCGCGGCAGCAAGAGTTGTTAATCCAGATGCGGCAGTCGAAATAAAGATAAAGACAAAGAACGTAGGGCAACAGACGAACGGATATATAAAGGAAATTGGCCACACAGATGTAAGTATTTACAATTCTGCGTGGCCAATTTCCTTTATTATCTAATCAGGGATGCAGTGTTTTGATGAATGATGATACCTGTGAGCATACGCCCCGAGAGAATTCCAAGCCGCCTTGCCGAAAAGAAATCTTTATGCTGACTGTATGTACAGATACCCACGGTGTGAATGTTTTCGGTTCTTATACCACAATCTTGCATCTGTAGCTGGTTGCACCGCCATAGGTCGATATGCCATTTCGTTTGCTTCACAGCAATAGCCTGCATGTTAAATCCTGCCTCGGAAAATGCTTCGTAGACTTCATCCCCAACCTCGAAGTTGTCGACACTGATGCTGGGACCAATCACCGCACAGCAATCGGTGCCGCAAGTGCCATATAGCTGATGCATCATCTGTAACGTCTTCTCTGCAATACGTCCAACTGTTCCACGCCATCCGGCATGTATGGCAGCTGCGACGTGCAGGCGCTTGTCGTAGACAATGATTGGCACACAGTCGGCAGTTGAGACACAAATGGCGCATTCGGTTTGACTGGTTATTAGTGCATCTACATTTTCCAGCACATGACTACGTTGGGTGTCATCAAGAGTAAAGTGTGTGGGGGCTATATTGAGAATGTTTGTACTATGAGTCTGGCGTGGGAGAATGAGTTTCTGTGTGTGGATGCCAAGCAGGCTACACAGCGCTTCACGGTTGTTTTCCACATTGGCGATATTATCACCACAGTAGTAGTTGGCATTCATCGAAGCATAGTTGCCGCTACTGCATCCACCATGACGTGTGGTTGTAAAAGCTGTTACGTCGGCATCTATACTATATGTGAGCAAGTCGGTTGGCTTCATTCTTCATATTGGAAATCGTCCAGTTCTTCGATGTCTTCTATATCATATTCCTCATCGTCATCGTCCAACATGAATCCCTCATCGTCATCTTCAAAATCTGCTGCAACTCGTGCACGGTCTTTCGGTCGGTGCACGATGCTCTCCTGGGTCTGTATTGCTGCTATCTTGTTGCTTTCGCTGTTCATCTCGGTCCATAGCAGGTCTTTCAGTTCGTCGAGTCCCTGACCAGTGACAGCTGATATGAAAACTGTAGGTATGTCGGTTGGCAGGGTGGGGCGCAGCATGTCCATTAGCTCGTCGTCGATGAGGTCGCACTTGGTGACGGCCAGCACCCTCCCTTTGTCGAGCAGTTCGGGATTGAATGTGGTGAGTTCGTTGAGCAGTATGTCGTATTCGTGCTGTATGTCGTTGGTATCGGCCGGAACCATGAAGAGCAAGAGTGAGTTACGCTCTATGTGTCGCAGGAATCGCAGTCCCAGTCCTTTGCCTTGGCTTGCACCTTCGATGATGCCAGGAATGTCGGCCATGACGAATGATTTGCCGTCTCTGTATGCCACGATTCCAAGCGAAGGTTCGAGTGTTGTGAAGGGGTAGTTTGCAATCTTGGGTTTTGCCGATGAGAGCGACGAGACGAGTGTAGACTTGCCTGCATTGGGGAAACCTACGAGTCCTACGTCGGCCAGCAGTTTGAGTTCGAGTATCACTTCCATCTCCTGCATGGGTTCGCCTGGCTGTGCATATCGCGGTGCTTGGTTGGTAGGTGTGCAGAAGTTGAAGTTGCCGAGTCCGCCACGGCCTCCGCGCAGCAACACCACTTCTTGTCCGTGCTCGGTGACGTCGCAGATATACTCGCCAGTCTCGGCATTGTATGCCACAGTTCCGCATGGCACTTCGAGCACCTTGTCGGCTCCTTTCTGTCCTGTGCTTTTGTTTTTCGACCCATTGCCTCCATGTCCGGCGTATGCATGACGGTCGTAGCGCAGGTGCAACAGTGTCCAGTAGTTGCGGTTGCCTCGCAGGATAACACTGCCACCATTGCCTCCGTTGCCTCCGTCGGGGCCGCCTTTAGGCATGTATTTTGCTCGGTGCATGTGTGCAGAGCCGCGTCCGCCTTTGCCGGAGCGACAATATATCTTTACGTAGTCGATGAAGTTGGTTTCCATGATTTTATCTCAGTCGGTCGAGTGAGCGAACTAGGGCTTCGTCGCGTCTGATGCCATGTATGGCAAGGCAGTTGAGAATGATGCTCACTACTGGCAAAACAGCTGCAATACACAGGTGGTAGGTGGTGTCGGGGTTGACAGCCAGTGTGTATTTCCAGGTGAGAAAGGCATAGTATGCTACATATCCGACGAGCAGTATGGTGCTGAAGATGGTGAGTCGCAGCTGGCGCATGCAATGACGATATAGCATTATACTCATCAGTGTTATTAGTGCTACTATAATCAGCAACACTCCAAGGGCTATTGGTCCAAGGTTGATGCTGCTGAATGCCTGTCCGTAGTCTTCAGATGGTATGAGCACGAAATTATTGTAGGTTGCAACCGTATGAGTGCCTTGGTAGAATTTTCCTATAGGCAGACAAAGCCCCAGTATGCTGAGCACAGCAACTAAGGCTAAGTATATGGTTTGGATGCGTTGTATCATCAGAATTTCTCTTGTGTGTCTTTTGATGGGTTGCGGAAGTAGATCTTGTCTTCGAGAAACTCTTGTGTGGCTATGAGTGTTGGCTTTGGAAGGCGCTCATAATGTTTCGATACGGTGATTTGCTCGTCGTTGTGGAATTCTTCTTGTATCTCGTCGTTGGCAGTGCCAAATTCTTCGAGTTTGCGTTTCAGTTCTTCTTTCATCTCGCTGGCTATCTGGTTGGCACGTTTGCCTATGATTGCCACACTTTCATAGATGTTGCCTGTCTCGGCGCTCAGGTCTACGAGGTTGCGAGTCACTGTGGTGGTAGGGGCATTGCTTTTCTTGAAGTCCATAGTCTTACTTACTATTTAGATATTTTCGGTTGTTTATTTATTTATGTTTGTTCGAATAAATTCAGACGTTTTCTCGCCATGGCAGAGCAAGCAAGCTTTCTCTGCTCATCTGGCTTAACGAAAACGTTCTTTATTTTACATCCTCACCTTTGAGCTGCACACCTTGAATATTTGGTCGGCTTCCTTTGTGTACTTGCTTTCGGGGAATTCATTCTTAAATCCGTAGTATTCGTCGATGGCCTGTCGGAATCGTTCGTCGGCTTTTGCTTCAACACTGTTGAGAGCAAGATGATATCTTGCTTTGAGCATGAGCATAATCAGGTCTTCGCGATACTGGGTATAGGGGTATAGCTTCAGGGTGTTTTCGGCGGTGATGATGCAGGCTTCGTAGTTGTTACCGCCGAATACACAGTTTCCTACATAACTGCCCAGGTTGTAGTAGAGACGGGCGGCATCATATTCCTTGAGCGCCAGGTTGTCTTGCAGTTGGTATATCATGTCGGTCACTTCCTCTCTACGTTCTGAATAGGGATAGTAGTCGAGGTAGTCTTTCAGGCGGTTGATGGCTGCAATGGTCGATGTCTGGTCGAGCCTGGAGTCGGGCGACTGCATATAAGCAGCCTTGCCTGCATAGTATCGGGCCAGTTCTGTATATGTTCCTTTGGGGTATGTCTTGTAGTAACGTTCGAAATAGAGGCCGGCAGTTTCATAGTCGCGAGTCTTGTAGTAACACATGGCAAGCATGTAAAACGACTCTTCACCATGCTCTGTGGCTTTCATCAGCAGCACCATGTCTTCGAGCAATTGATATGAGCGGACGTATTGTCCGGCAGCAAAATACTCCTTTGCTGCTTCATATCGATAGTCGTAGTCGTCGGCACGGAGCACGTTATTATAGCTGTTGCACGAGGTGAGCAGCAGGCTGAGAGCCGACAGGGTGATGATTATATTTTTATTCATATATGTCCGAATTCGGGTGCAAAGGTACGAATTATTTATGATTCAGCAATTCCTATTACGTTATTTTTGCTTTGCAAAGGGATTTTTTAATGTTTGTTTATACTTTTTATAACGTTGCATGTAGCAGGTTTCGTATATTTATCGTATCTTTGCGGCATGAAAACCGAACGATGGCTACCCACCGCAAGCAGTTGCACGATCGACCTCCTGCGTTTCCCGATAATGGCAATGGTGGTGTATCTCCATTTCAACATTGCAGTCAACGGCTTTTACCTGCATGGAGTGGAGCAGTTCACGAATTATACACCATGGCTCACTGCTGTCATCCGGCTGAGCAGCGATGTGTTCGGATACATTGCACCGCCGTTCTTTTTCATGGTGTCGGGCTTCTTTTTCTTCTATGCACAAGACCTCACACCTCAGTTCTACCTGAAACAAATGAAGCGTCGCGTCTTTACACTCCTGATACCATATCTTGTATGGAACACAATCGCCATAGTGCTCTGTCTTGTACGCATGATGCCAAGTCTGTCGTTCATATTCCACGATGCAGGTCTGATTCAGGTGATATTCACCCCACTGCGGCTGTTGCGCACCTACTTCTACGCTAATGCCACCAACGGCATATTTGTCTTTCCACAGGTCGCAGCAAATGCAGGCATCATGGGTGCGCCCATCATCATGCCTCTATGGTTTGTGCGCGACCTCATGTTCTGTGGTCTGCTTGCCCCGATTATTGGTTGGACAATAAACCACACACGTGGTTGGATGCTCTGCATCATGGCTGCTATATGGTACTACATACAAACCTGTTGGGGTGAGGAAGCCGGATGGCCATTCTATGTTTCCACTGCACTGTTTTTCTTTACACTTGGAGCCTACTTTGCAATGCGTCGCATCGACTTCGTTGCCATCATGAGTCGACACACATCGTTCATTTACATATATGCATTGCTGGCTGTTGCCGACTGGCTCACACCCACCGCCACCATCAATCCATTTATCCATACCGCTGCAGGGGCCGCAGGAGTGACCGCAGCACTTGCTGTGGCACACTGGTTGCACACCCACTTCAACATCACGACAAGCAAATTGTTGACAGGTAGCTGCATGATAGTGCTTGCTGCACATACTATCATAATGCACGACCTTGGGAAACTCATCCTAACCCTCACTCACTGGCCCGACACACCACCATTTATCCTGCTCTTCTACATCACGATACCAGCCATCACCATCACACTCTGTGTAGCAACATACTATGTCCTGCAACGTTTTGCCCCCACTATTTGTCACCTGCTGACCGGAGGAAGATAACATCGTAGCCGCCCCGTTTAATTGTCTCTAAGGAGTAGAAAGAGAAAAGGAGATACGAGAAAAAAACTCCTATACTCACAAGACTCCTTAGAGAAAATAGAAGCCCCCGCCTCCGACGCAGGAGTGAGGAGCGGATCTGTGACAAGCCGAAGGGCTGCTACACACATTGTATATTATGTTTTTTTCAGATAAC
>JAFUSD010000009.1 GCA_017480685.1 Bacteroidaceae bacterium | reverse complement strand
TAAATAGGCAGGATTGTCTCGTTTACCAAGTTCTTGTTGGTGTTCTGAAGGAATGCCTCCTTCTCTGTCACACTGTTACCTCCGGTGTTGGGAGTTGGATCGTCGTCACCACATGCGGTGAATGCGAACGTAGCTGTGGCCAGCATAGCAAGGCCAAGCAAAATTTTGTTGTTTACTTTCATAATCTTATTTACCATTTACAAATTTACTATTTACTATTTATTTCTATTTATACATTTACTATTTATTCATTTCCTTCCGGATGGCACTCCCACCCCATAAAGGGGGAGGGCTGGGGAGAGGGTCTGTCCCCCTTCTTGGGAGGGGTTAGGGGAGGTTTTTACAAGAACCATCCGCAGTATGCCACGCCTATCGTTACGCTTGGCTCGTTGTTGTATGCGCTCTTGAGGAATCGCTCGCTCCATTCGCCTTTCACCACCACTTCCTTCACCGGGTAGTAGTTGAGGCCGAAGGCGAGGCGGGTGTTGTCGCACCATCCGTAGGCCGACTTCTGGTTGCCGGCTGCGTAGGCGTTGTACTTCTCAAAGCGCCCGAAGACATAGAGTTTCTGCACGTCGCGGTATTTCTCCACCTGCGACATCACGTCGTAACCGGCTTCGATGCCCACGCTGTAGGCATTCTTGGCTACCGGCTGATGCTTCGACGGGCTTCCGTCCTGACCGGTGTGAGTAGGGAATGCCTTGTTGAACGCAGTGATCTGTGCGTGGTCGCTCAGGTGTGCGTAGTCGGCATTTCCGCGAACAATCCAGTTCCAGCGGTCGAGCATGAAGTCGAACGCACCGATAGCCAGGTTGCCGCGGGCGTCGCTGTAGCGTGTGCCGATGCTTCGCAGCGTGTTCTTGAACGTGCTGCCGTAGTATCCGCTCACACTCAGGCGCAGACCCGGGATGCTATAGTTGTCGATTCGCAGTGCACCTGCGTAGTTGTTTGCAATCTTAAACTCGTAAGGGCTTGTGGCTCCGTAGTGCACGAAGCTGTAGCTGCCGAAACGCTCGGAGTCGAGGCCCGACAGAAACTGCACCTCGTAGCGCCAGTCCTTCACTCGTCCCCACAGTGACACTCCAACCTGGTGCCACGTGCAAGGCAGCAGTGCGTTCTCGCCTTCAGGACGGTAGCAAGTGAAGAACTCGGTAGGCATGTGATATTTATTGGTGGCACCCACCGGCACGATAATTTCTCCGGCCTTGATGTTGAACTCACCCTGTCCGAACCGCTTGTTGATCCAGAACTGCTCGAGTGCCACTTCGCCACCCTTTTCGGTCTCGGCCTCATATTCGCCTGCCTCGTCGGCATCGAGTTCCACGGCCGATTCTGTGCCGCCATGTTCAAACTCAATCTCGCTGCCCATAGTCCATCCGTGACCGAAATCGTAGCCGATATTCAGTGTCACGTGCGGCAAGTCGAAGCGTCCGTGGCTTCCGTCGTCCTTATAGTCGCTCGCGCGTGTGTACCTATATATATTGTCGCTGTAGAAGTTGCGAGTCATCATTGCCTCGCCATATCCGCCGAGCGACAGGCGTGATGTCTTCTCGCTTTGTGCTTGTGCCTCGGCACCAATTCCTGCTGCCAATGCAAGCATCATCATTACTTTTGCTGGTTTGTTCATAACAATTCCTTATTCTTACCTTTTTTGTTTTTCGGCTGCCCAAGAAACGCAATAGACGTAACTTTGCAGTCGAAGTTCTTGATTTCGGCTGCCCAAGAAACGCAATAGACGTAACTTTGCAGTCGAAGTTCTTGATTTCGGCTGCAAAGTTACGACGATTTCGCTGCGCTGACAATACTCAAAAATGGGTAAACGGGGTGTTATGCCTGATTAAACGGCTGTATTTTAGCGCATGAAACATTCTTCGTCAGCAACGATTTTTCTTCGTTTCCTTGCTCCCGACCATATCTCTCACCGTTTGGCCGCATCGCTTTTTAGTGTTAAAACTGCATTTTTCTGCAAAAAAGTTTTGTCATGTCGCAGAAACTTCGTACCTTTGCATCCGCTTTGAGAGATTGAAGCCTACATCGCGGAGTGGTAGCAGTTGGTAGCTCGCCAGGCTCATAACCTGGAGGTCGTTGGTTCGAATCCAACCTCCGCAACACACCGTAAAGTCCGGATGAACACACGTTCATCCGGACTTTTGCTTTTGTATTCAATATGATGACAGAATTTGTGCAATGTAATGACAGAATTCGTATAATATTATGTCACCCTTACTGGGTTTGATACATGGAAGATGTTACGACATTACGTAGACAGGGTTCACACCCTGCCCTGTGTTATGTCACCCCTTTGGGGTTTATGCCCTGCGGGATTTTTGCTGAAAAGATATCAAACTTTTGCTGCGAGGATATCGAACTTTTGCTGCGAGGATATCTGAATTCTTTAATTTTCGACGTAAATTTAATAATTTTCGGCCGAAAAACAGTGAATTTGCGACGTAAATTTAATAATTTGCGTCGAAAATTAAAGAATTCAGATATCCTTGCAGGTATTTTTTGATATCTTCGCAGGTGTTTTCATGCGTCCGTGTGGTAAAAGTTGAGAGGTAATGAATCATAATATATAATAGATGCTTTTATTATATAACAGATTTATTAAAACAGATAATAGATGCTTCCTGATAGATAATAGCCTTCCGGAAGGTTAATTGTTAATTGTCAATTATCATTTGCCAATCCCCCAAAGAGGGGTGCTGGGGTGTATGGGCAAGAAAAAGCGTGCGCCAGCATTGTCTGTTGGCGCACGCTCTGTTTGTTGTGTCGGGGTCAGTTTGCTTCGCCTTCGCGTATCTCTACACGGCGAATCTTGCCGCTGATTGTCTTGGGCAGTTCGTCTACAAACTCTATGATGCGTGGGGCTTTGTAGGCGGCTGTCATACGTTTCACGTGTTCTTTCAGCTCGTGGGCAAAGGAGTGTACGTTCTTCTTGGCTTCCCATCCTTTGGCCAGCACTACGGTGGCCTTCACGGCCTGTCCGCGTTGCTCGTCGGGCACTGCTGTCACAGCGCATTCGAGGACTGCGGGATGGGTCATGAGTGCGTTCTCCACCTCGAAGGGGCCGATGCGGTAGCCGGCACTCTTTATCACGTCGTCAACACGTCCGACGTAGTAGTAGTATCCGTCGGAATCGCGACGTGCGAGGTCGCCTGTGTGGTAGAACCCGTCGTGCCATACTTCGTGGGTGAGTTCGGGGTTACGGTAGTATTCGTTGAAGAGTCCGAGTGGTATGCGTTCTGATGTCTTGATTACTATCTCGCCCACCTCGTCATCGTGGGCTTCGCGTCCGTCGACCATGAGGTGTATGTCATACTGGGGGTTGGGTTTGCCCATAGAGCCTGGCTTGGCTTTCATCCACTTGAAGGTTCCGAGTGTACATGTAGTTTCTGTCTGTCCGAATCCCTCGTAAATGCGCAAGTGCATGATGTCGAAGAACTTGTCGGACACCGACGGGTTGAGCGCCTCGCCTGCCGTGGTGACGTATCTGAGTGCCGAGAGGTCGTAGCGCTTGAGGTCTTCGCGCACGAGGTAGCGGTAGATGGTTGGCGGTGCACAGAACGATGTGACGTGGTATTGCTCCATCTTCTTCAGTATGTCGGCAGGGCGGAAGAGGTCGTGGTCGTAGACAAACACGGCTGCACCCACAATCCATTGTCCGTAGAGTTTTCCCCACACGGCCTTACCCCACCCCGTGTCGCTTACCGTAAGGTGGAGGCTGTCGGGGGTAATGTTGTGCCAGAATGCAGCGGTTGTGAGGTGTGCCAGCGCATAGGTGTAGTCGTGTATCACCATCTTCGGCTCGCCGCTGGTTCCGCTGGTGAAGTACATTATCATGTGGTCGCTGCCTCCGTAGTGTACTTGCCGCAGGTGTTCTACGGCTGGATCGGTGGCTCCGTTGCCGCTATGCACATCGTCTTCGGTCATGGCCAGCCACCCTTCGGGCACTTCGGGGCCTATGCTTATGCGCTGCTGCACGGTTGGGCAATGGGGGTATGCGGCATCGATGTGGTGCAGTATCTCAGTGTCGCCACATGCTATGATGGTCTTTATGTCGGCTTCGTTGCACCGATAGACGATGTCTTTATCGGTGAGCAGATATGTGGCAGGAATAACCACAGCGCCTATTTTGTGGAGTGCAATGATGAGTGGCCAGAACTGGTAGCGACGCTTGAGGATACACATCACCATGTCGTCTTTCTTCACGCCGATACGGCAGAGGTATGACACGATGTTGTCGCTCATGCGCTTTATGTCACCAAAGGTGTATCGGCGTTCTTCGCCACGGTCGTTGGTCCATAGGAGTGCGAGTTTGTCGGGTTGCTCGGCTGCCCAGCGGTCCATCACATCGTAGGCAAAGTTGAACTTCTCGGGCACCACAAACTCGAAGTGCTGCTCGAAGTCCTCCATACTGCTGAATTCTGCTTGTTTCAGGAAATGTTCTATCATAGTGTTTGTTCTTTTCTCGATGCAAAATTACGACTATTCTGCGAAACAAGAAACGGCAAATGCGATTATTTTTATCAATATTCACAACCACATCGTCGGATGTGCAACAAATGCGACATTTTTTTGCACACGCAATTTGCATGGTGTGAATTGGAACGGCAACAAAGTATCGCTGTCGTTGTTTTAGCTCATTGCTCAGTATTGCACAGATTATGGTAAATAGTGGGAGATAAAGGGGAGATAGAGGGTGATAGAGGGAGATGAAATCGCAAATAAGCAAACCGCGCGACGATTACATGAAGCAGGGACATACACAAAACGGGCGGCATGTGTGTGTGCCGCCCGTCGGAGAGATTAAAGGTACGGAAGTTTTTGAGTTCTTAAGTTTTTGAGTTGAATCTCTTTTACATTTCCTCCCACTCCAAGTCGCGCTCTGGAACGAAGGATTCTTCGGCAGGAATCTCTTCGGTAGGGTCTTTGACTGGCATGATTGGATAATCGCCCAACGACAATGCTATCATACTTGTCAGGGCCAGGGTCTCGGTGTATGTAGCCGGACGTATGTATTGCTTCTTTATATTCATAGTTTCTTGTTGTTAATTAATAATGAATAATTAATAACGAACCCCGCGTTAACCCTCCCCATACATGTGGGAAACCTTTGAAATCGCAGCGTTTGGGGAGAGCGAAGCGACGGAGGGAGGGTTGGCTTTACTCTCACTTAATCAGCACCTTTTTGCCGTTCTTGATGTAAATGCCAGGAGCGGCAGGCTTCTCAACACGCACACCACCCACTGTGTAGTATGCATCGTTGGCAGCACGGTCGGCGCCGGCCATGTCGGAGATGGCGGTTGGGGTATCGTCGTCGATTACGAAGTTGATGCCTTTGCCCTTCACACCACTCGATAGAGCAGCAGTGCGCAGAGGCATGTAAGCCTTGCCTGCGGCCAGGGTTGTGCCATCTTTCACGGCATAGAACCCAACTCCGGTTGAGCCATTAGCGAAGATGTAGTTGGTGTATGCGCCTTCGGTGTTGGCTATCACTGTCTTGCAGCTCACGCCCTTCAACTCGTTGGTAAATACTCCAGTAGCGTTGCCTTCGGCAATGGTGTAAGTGCCTGGGTCGCCAATGAGCACGATGCCTGTACCTGCCGGAACATTGAGCACACGGCTGAGGTGTACTTCCTTGGCATCTTCGTCGAACACTGCAACGAATGCCTTCACTCCTACTATCTCAGTGAAGTCGAGGTCGGCCTCAGAGCAGAATGTAGCATAGTCGCCTGTCAGTTCAACGATGAACTGTGAAGAGTGGATGCAGCTTTCCACGTATGTCTGCGCATTTGTCTTAATCACATCCAGTTGCGAGGTATGACCTTCTGCAACACCACCTACTTCATTCGATGCCGAAGCGGTGATGTGGTCAAGTGCATCCCGATGGTCGGTGGTAATCGATGTTGCATAGCCATCAGCTTCTGACTGCATATCTGCAAGGTTGAGGCTGCCGACGGTTGTATTGAGACCAGCAATCTGTGATGTATAATCATCAAGAACGTCCTGGGCTGCTGTGCGATAGTCGGGTGTGAGGTATCTGTTGTCGATTTCTGTACCGAGGTCGGTAAGAGCCTCTGCCACCTGTGCATACTGCGTATTGAAGGTGTTGATTTTTGTCTGGGCACTTGCAATTGCATCGTATGCATTGGCAGCACTGCCAAGGTTGCCCTGCACTGCATTGAGTTCAGCAATGCGTGCTTCCACCTTGTCGTCGTCAACGCTTCCTGTTGCATATTGGCTTGAAGCCTCATCGGCTACAGCGTTGGCTGCGTTGAGCATGGTTTCAGACAGACGGGTCTTGACAGAGTTGATTGCACTCTTAAGGTTATTTACAGCATTCGAGAAGTTGCTGTAGAGACCTTCTGATGTAGCCAGACGGTCGATGCCGTTGGTGAGTTCAGTGATTTTAGCTGCAACTTCGTCATCACCAATGGTTCCTTCGTCGTATGCAGCGCTTGCACTGTCGTACAATGCAGTTACTTCGCTGAGAGTCTTGGCAGATGTCTTGGATACATTGTCGAGAGCAGACTTCAGGTTTGCAATTGCGTCGGCCAGTTGCTGGTAGAGCACAACCGACTTTGTGAGGTTTGGTATGATGGTTTCGTCGATTGACTTGATGCGGGCAGGTATGTTTTCGTCGGCAATCGAGCCTTCGTCGTACACCTTCTTAGCATTGGTGAGCTGTGCGTTGGCAATGGCCATCATGTTCTTCGACACGTGCTGTCCGTCGTCGGTAACGAGCTGTATTGCATCTTCGAGTCGGCCTATTGCATCATTGAATTCAGAATACTTGGCTGCCGAGTTTGTAACGTTGTCTTTAGCCTCGTTCAATTCAGAAACCGTAGCTTCCACGTCGGCATCCTCTATCGTGCCTTCAGCATATCCGGTCTTGGTGTCGCTGAGCAGTGTGTTTGCTGCATCGAGCACTGTCTGGGCAGCCTTAGAGCCTACAACGGCTTCGAGGTCGGCTATAGCAGGTGGCAACTGTGCATAGAGTGCAACCGAGTTCTGCAATGCAGTGTTGGCATCGTTCAGGGCTGTTACCTTAGCGGCTACGTTGCTGTCGTCGATGGTGCCTTCGTTATAGGCATCGGTTGCGGTGGCAAGCAGTGTGGCTGCATTGTCTGCGACGGTCTTCGATGCCGGCTCTGCTGCATCTACCGTGGCCTTCAATGTGGTGATTGCCTCGGCCAGTTGCTGGTAGAGCACAACCGACTTTGTGAGGTTTGGTATGATGGTTTCGTCGATTGACTTGATGCGAGCAGGTATGTTCTCGTCGGCAATCGAGCCTTCGTCGTACATCTTCTTAGCATTGGTGAGCTGTGCGTTGGCAATGGCCATCATGTTCTTCGACACGTGCTGTCCGTCGTCGGTAACGAGCTGGATTGCATCTTCGAGCCGTCCTATTGCATCATTGAATTCAGAATACTTGGCAGCCGAGTTGTTGATGTTTTCGATGAGGGTATTTATATCATCTATCTTAGCCAAAGCCTGGGCATCGGTGTAAGTGCCGTCGTTGTAGGCAGCAGTAGCTTCGCCAGCCATGGTTGCAGCATCGTCAAGCCAAGTCTTAGCAGCTTTCTGACCGGCAGCTGTATTGAGAGCTGTAACAGCATCAGGTATTTGCCCGTAAACGGCTAATGAGTAGTTGATGTTGCTGATAGCATTACTTACATCTTGCTTCAGCTGCTCAATGTCGGCATCCTCATACACGAGGTTGCCCTCGATGTTTGCCTTCAGAGTGTTTGCAGCTTCCACAACAGCCTTCGAGAGTTTCTTGCCTTCAAGTTCTGCCAGGGCGTCGGTCAGTGTCTGGAGTGCGGTGTTTGCTCCTTGTTCATCGAATTTGTCTTTTGACAGACGAGCATCGTCCTTAACGGCATAGAGGTCGGTCAGGGCCTTGAACATTGCTTCGCCGTCGTTGTTGTCGATGGCTGTCTGGGCATCGGCCAGTGCTTTGGTAAGTGCAGCATACTGGGTCTTTCCCATCAGCAGGTTTTCATACGCCTTGACATCGGCCATAGCTTCTTCGAGTACCGGCTTCACGACATCGGCCTGGAATCCACGATATGTGAGTTTGAAGTTATCCCAGATGACCCATGCATCCTTGTCGGTCTGTCCCTTCACTCCGATGCGCAGCACATCTTCTGCCGTGGCAATGAGTCCGTAAGCAGTCTTCTTATACATGCCATGTGCAAAGCATTGTGCAGCACCACCCATGGAGTTGGGGTATTCATATCCGTTGACAGTTTCGGTGGTCCAGCTTTCAACCGTGGTGAAGTTCCATCCGCTGCGTTTCTCTGAATAGACATCGGGGAACTGCGATGTAGCCTTGTTCAGATAGAGATAGATAGGCATGTTGGGCAGTCCGGTAAGGTCGCCGCGTGTGTATCCTGCAGCTTCGCAACGCATGTAGCCCTGCACTTCGATTTCATAGACACCCACAGGTGCACCTACCACTTCCTGATAAATGTCGAAGTCGTGGCAGTGCCAAGCCTCAAAGCAGTGGTTTGTGCGTCCGAGAGCTTCAATCATGGCTGCATCCAACTCGTTACCCAGGGGACCAGGGGTGACATTTCCGCTATAGTTCTTTTCTGCCACCCAGCCTTTTGCCGTACCATATTGGCCATCCCATCCCCCAGGGCTGGCAGCACTTGCAAGTCCAATCTCAAAGTCGGGATTCACGAGCAGTGACGTCACGTCTACGTTGCTCTTGTCGGCAGCATTGTCGATCAGAGCCTGAGCATAGAGCGGGCGTGCGGCTGTGATGGCTGCATCCATCTCTTCGATAGTTGACGACTCGTTCAGATACACCGCCCTTAAACTTGAAGCGTCGCCGCCGGCAGCAACGAGTTTGTCAATCCATTCTTTCAGTTCCACCGACTTTTCATAGACGGCCATCGCATCGGCCATTGCCTCGAAATTGGATTTTGTAACGATAGCCCAGTCGACGTAATGCTTAGTGTCGACAAGGAGGAGAGGGCTAAGTGCCGTGTTATAATCAGAATTGGAGACATCAAGTCCCACATACATTTCCGAGCTGGAGTAGAATCCGTAGTCGGGATTCCTATCAGAAACATAGAGGCGGAACGTAGCGCCGTTGTTTTCAACCTGCCAATAATAATTGGATTGAGAGTTACGGTCTACATACATCTGTGTTTCGCTGTCGAAGAATGCATAATACCACGCGTTGTTGTAATAATCTTGCAGATAGTAGTCGCCATTGCCTGTAGGTACGAATCGGACGAGCAATCCCGTCTCACCCAAACTGGCTTGTGTGCCCCAAGCATTGCCGTTGACCCAAAACTTGTCAGCCTCGACATTGTAGAGGTAAACCTCCTCATTCTCCACGAATCCGCTGGTTGTGTAAGTCGGTTTCTGACGCACACCATCCACAATCGTGGCCATAGCATTGAGGCTCATGAGCGTCAATGCCACCATTAAGAGTAAATGTTTCACTTTCATTGCTTTAATGAATGATTGTCATGCGCCGTGTCTCCCATACGGCTGATTAGTAATAGGTATGAAAAAAGCGGGGAAACCGACTATCGCCCGTCCCGCTCAATCGAGGCCTTCGCATTGCCCACCGTAGTAAGAACGAGCAATGCAGAAACCCACGCCTATATGTATACCATACCTGTATACTACAGGCAATCTGACGGATACAATCCACCTATACCCATAGTTTTCAAGTATAAATACACAACGCGAGCATCTACTTTGCCTTGTCTTCCTGCTACGATTATGGAGGTTGCGAAGTTCCGATTGAGCAAAAGAACAAAGCGTTTAGTAAACGCCTTTTTACAATATGTAGCGACCCATGCCGCCCTGTCCCGTCCGCCGAGCACTGCCCGGGGAACTACGTCATGAAAGGCGTGGCACAGGTCATCGTCAGCGCAAAACAGGCATAAATCGAAGGCACTGTCTGCACATGACACCATAAGTCGGCAGCAAATTTAGGAAAAAAAAGTAAAAGCAGCAACAGAATATCACAGAAAAAAACACTTCAATGCCCATTTTTATCAAATTTATCATCCAATGACCCACATCAGACGGCAAAACTGCAACACATCGCCCCACCCTAAGCCGAAATGCGAGCATATCATCCGGCGACGGCGAGGATATCCTCAACGACATGCAAGGATATCCTCAACGGCATGCGAGGATATCCTCAACGACATGCAAGGATATCCTCAACAATGTGCGAGGATATCCTCAACGATGTGCAAGGAATAGCGGCAGCACGTACACAGCCACAAAAAAGGGTGTGCACCATGTGAGAGGTACACACCCAATATCTATTGGCGATTAAACCGACCGAGGGATGGAAGTTAACGTCCCATGTCGTCGAACTGTCCAAACGCGATGTCGGGATTGAACGAGCGTCGCAGATTGAGGAGTTCTTCCTTAGAACCGACCACAATCTTCTCAAACTCGCGCAAACCGGTTCCTGCAGGTATGAGGTGACCGCAAATCACGTTCTCCTTCATTCCTTCGAGGCTGTCGCTCTTGCCGCTGATTGCAGCTTCGTTGAGCACCTTGGTAGTTTCCTGGAACGAAGCAGCCGACATGAAGCTGGTGGCGCCGAGGGCTGCACGTGTGATACCTTGCAGAATCTGTGTCGACGTGGCTGGCACGGCATCGCGTGCCACAACCGGTTTGAGGTCGCGGCGCTTGAGGCTTGAGTTCTCGTCGCGCAACTTGCGTGCTGTCACTATCATGCCTCGCTGCATTGTCTCGCTGTCGCCGGCATCGGTCACAATCTTCTTGCCCCAGATGCGGTCGTTCTCCTCCTGGAACTGAAGCTTGTCGACTATACCGCCCTCGAGGAAACGAGTGTCGCCCGGGTCGTTGACCATCACCTTACGCATCATCTGACGTACGATAATCTCGAAGTGCTTGTCGTTGATAGCCACACCCTGCATACGGTACACATCCTGCACCTGGTTTACGATATACTCCTGTACGGCGGTCGGACCCTTGATGGCCAAGATGTCGGCAGGGGTCACAGCACCATCTGAGAGCGGTGTACCGGCACGCACATAGTCGTTTTCCTGCACAAGAATCTGCTTCGAAAGAGGTATGAGATATTTGCGGACGTCACCCACACGAGATGTAAGCACCACCTCGCGGTTACCACGCTTAATCTTGCCCATGGTGATTTCGCCGTCGATTTCGGCAACAATGGCGGGATTTGACGGGTTGCGAGCCTCGAAGAGCTCGGTGACACGTGGCAGACCGCCCGTGATGTCGGCCGAAGTACCCACACTGCGTGGTATCTTGATGAGGACATCGCCCGCACGCAGCTGCTGACCGTCCTCGATTGAGATGTGACCGTTGATTGGGAAGTTGTAGGTGCGCAGAATCTCGCCGTCGCTGCTTACGATGTGGCAGACAGGCACCATCGACTTGTCGCGCGACTCTTGCACGATGAGTTCGCGCAAACCAGTGGTAGCGTCTTCGTCGACACGATAGGTGACACCTTCGACCACTCCTTCAAACTGAGCAGTACCATCGAACTCGGTGAAGATTACAGCATTGAATGGGTCCCATTGTGCAATGAGAGTTCCACCTTCTACTTCCTCGCCATCAGTATGATAGAGCGTTGAACCATAGGGCACACTCACGTTTGACAGAGCAATGCCTGTATTGATGTCGACAAATCGGAGTTCGGCAAGACGTCCCACCACGATAAGGCTCTCTGTTCCATCGTCGGCCTTACGTGTTATGGTACGCAGTTCTTCAAACTCAAGTCGGCAGCGGTTCTTTGACACAATCTGTGCATTGGTAGCAGCCGAACCGGCAAGACCTCCGGCGTGGAACGTACGCAGAGTAAGCTGAGTACCCGGTTCACCGATGGCTTGTGCAGCAATAACTCCAACGGCCTCGCCCTTCTGCACCATGCGTTGTGTGGCAAGGTTGCGTCCGTAACACTTCATGCAGACACCCTTGCGGCTTTCGCATGTGAGGACTGAACGAATCTCGACACTCTCTATACCGGCATCTTCTATCTCCTTGGCAATGCGCTCAGTGATTTCCTCGCCCGAGGCAACGATAAGGTCGCCAGTGGCAGGATCTTGAATGTCGTGAACACTGACACGGCCCAGTATACGCTCGGCAAGCGATGCCACGACGCGGTCGCCATCCTTGAGGGCTGTGCATATAAGACCACGCAGGGTTCCACAGTCTTCCTCGGTGATGATGACATCGTGTGACACATCGACAAGACGACGTGTGAGGTATCCGGCATCGGCCGTCTTAAGAGCGGTATCGGCAAGACCCTTACGGGCACCGTGAGTAGAGATGAAGTACTCAAGCACCGACATGCCTTGCTTGAAGTTTGAAAGGATAGGATTCTCGATGGTATTGTTGTCGTCGGCACCTGCACGTTGCGGTTTTGCCATCAGACCACGCATACCGGCAAGCTGTGCAATCTGGTCTTTCGAACCACGGGCACCAGAGTCGAGCATCATGAACACGGCATTGAATCCCTGGTTGTCCTCGGTCATGGTCTTCAGCAGCGATGCCTTTACCTTGTCGTTGACCTCAGACCATGTGGCGATGACCTTATTGTAACGCTCCTTCTCGGTGATAAGACCAAATGCATATTGCTGTGCAATCTCTTCAATCTGACTGTTACCCTCGTCGATAAGGGCCTGGCGGTCATCTGGTTCGATGATATCGTCGAGGTTGAATGACAGACCGCCCTCGTATGCCTTGCGGTAGCCGAGGTTCTTCACACCGTCGAGGAACTGGCAGGCACGTGCCATACCCACAGACTTGATGACCTTGGTGATGACTTTCTTCAAGGCCTTCTTTCCTATAACCTCGTTGACAAATCCCACTTCAGGCGGTACTATTTCGTTGATGATGATGCGGCCTACAGTTGTCTCAACCATTTTCTTCACATAGTTGCCGTCTTCATCAACATCACTTACAAGACACTTGATAGGTGCATGCACATCGCAACGACCCTCGTTGTAGGCAATGAGCGCCTCCTCGGGTCCATAGAATGTGAGTCCCTCGCCCTTAGCACCCGGACGTACCTTGGAGATGTAGTAGAGACCAAGCACCATATCCTGTGAAGGAACTGTGATTGGTTCGCCACTTGCAGGCGAGAGGATGTTGTGTGACTGCAACATGAGGAGTTGTGCCTCCAGTATCGCCTCGTTAGACAATGGGAGGTGAACAGCCATCTGGTCGCCATCGAAGTCGGCATTGAATGCCGTACATGCCAACGGGTGAAGCTGAATGGCCTTGCCTTCAATCATCTTGGGCTGGAATGCCTGGATGCCGAGACGGTGAAGTGTAGGTGCACGGTTGAGAAGCACGGGATGACCCTTCATCACGTTCTCAAGGATATCCCATATCTGGTCGTCCTTGCGGTCTACCATCTTCTTAGCCGACTTCACAGTCTTGACCAATCCACGCTCAATGAGTTTACGGATGATGAACGGCTTGTAGAGTTCGGCAGCCATGAGCTTTGGTATACCACACTCGCCCATCTTGAGTTCAGGACCTACAACGATAACTGAACGTGCAGAGTAGTCGACACGCTTTCCGAGGAGGTTCTGACGGAAACGTCCTTGCTTTCCCTTGAGCGAATCGGACAGAGACTTGAGCGGGCGGTTGCTCTCAGACTTCACTGCGCTTGCCTTGCGCGAGTTGTCGAAGAGGCTGTCAACCGCTTCCTGAAGCATACGCTTTTCATTACGCAGAATCACTTCCGGAGCCTTAATCTCGATGAGACGCTTCAGACGGTTGTTGCGAATAATTACACGACGATAGAGGTCGTTGAGGTCGGATGTTGCAAAACGTCCTCCATCAAGTGGCACAAGTGGACGGAGGTCGGGAGGTGTGACCGGGATATTGTGCATAATCATCCACTCAGGCTTATTGCGATTGCGCGATGCGCGGAATGACTCCACTACTTGCAGGCGCTTCAATGCCTCTTGCTTACGTTGCTGGCTACCATCGGTATTGGCACGGTCGCGCAGTTCGTAAGACAACTTGTCGAGGTCGAGATTCTTGAGCATATACTCAATAGCCTCGGCTCCCATCATAGCTATGAACTTGTTGGGGTCGTCATCGGGCAGCTGGTCGTTGCCTTCGGGCAGAGCGTCGAGAACATCCCAATAGTCTTCTTCCGACAAGAGCTCGTTGTTAACGATATTCTTCTCGGGATTCTCAGCCGCACCGGCCTGAATAATGATGTAACGCTCATAATATATAATGGCATCAAGCTTCTTGGTTGGCAGACCAAGCAGATAACCAATCTTGTTTGGTAATGAACGGAAGTACCATATATGAGCCACGGGGACAACAAGAGCAATATGTCCGGTGCGCTCACGGCGCACTTTCTTCTCTGTCACTTCGACACTACATCTGTCGCAGACGATTCCCTTATAGCGGATGCGCTTGTACTTTCCGCAATGGCACTCATAGTCTTTGGTAGGACCGAAGATTCGCTCGCAGAACAAACCATCACGCTCAGGTTTGTATGTACGATAGTTGATGGTTTCTGGTTTTAAAACCTCACCATATGAATTCTCCAAGATTTCCTCTGGCGATGCAAGTCCGATAGTAATCTTCGTGAAGTTCGTCTTTATCTTAGATTCTTTCTTAAAAGCCATCTGTGGATATATGTGTTGTTTGAGGTAACTAATGTTGAGTAAGATTATTCCAGCGTGACACTCAGTCCTAAGCCACGAAGTTCATGAAGCAGAACGTTGAGTGATTCAGGGATGCCTGGAGTTGGCATTGGATCGCCTTTGACGATTGCCTCGTATGCCTTTGAACGTCCGACAACGTCATCCGACTTGATAGTCAGGATTTCCTGCAGCACATGTGAAGCACCAAATGCCTCGAGTGCCCATACTTCCATTTCTCCGAAACGCTGTCCTCCGAATTGAGCCTTACCGCCAAGAGGTTGCTGGGTGATGAGTGAGTACGGACCGATGGAACGTGCATGCATCTTGTCTTCAACCATGTGGCCAAGTTTCAGCATATATGTGACACCGACTGTTGCCTTCTGGTCGAACGGCAGACCGGTCTCGCCATCATAGAGCTGAGTAGAGCAGGCACGTGGCAGTCCGGCTTTGTCGGTCCACTCGTTGAGGTCTTCAATGTGGGCTCCGTCGAAGATAGGAGTAGAGAACTTGACACCCAACTTCTTACCTGCAGCACCAAGAACGGCCTCGAATATCTGACCGAGGTTCATACGAGACGGCACACCAAGTGGGTTGAGCACGATATCGACAGGTGTACCATCCTCAAGGAACGGCATATCTTCCTGACGTACTATCTTAGAGACGATACCCTTGTTTCCATGGCGACCTGCCATCTTATCACCGACTCCAATCTTACGTTTCTTTGCAATATATACCTTAGCCATCTGGATGATACCTGATGGTAATTCGTCACCAATAGTAAGTGCGAACTTCTTACGTTTCAGTTCTGCATCGAGCAGCTTATACTTCTTCAGATAGTTGATAATGAGGTCGCGTATCAGATTGTTAATATGCTCATCATTAGTCCAACCGCTAAGCTGAATCGATGTGTAATCCATATTTTCGAAGAACGATGCCTTGAACTTAGCTCCGGCAGGAATAACCTCAACGCCCATATAGTCCTTCACTCCCATAGATACTTTCTTACCTGTAAGAGTAAGTAGCTTATCAATGAGTATTGCCTTGAAGTCATCCACCTTGTCCTGGAATTCCTTATCGAGTTTAGGCAGTTCAAGCTTGTCTCGGTTCTTATCTGCACGTGTCTTTATGGCACGTGAGAAGAGTTTCTTGTCAATGACAACACCGCTGAGAGATGGGTTGGCCTTCAATGATGCATCCTTCACGTCGCCTGCCTTGTCGCCGAAGATGGCACGCAGCAGCTTTTCCTCTGGAGATGGGTCTGACTCTCCCTTAGGAGTAATCTTGCCTATCAATATGTCTCCAGGTTCAACATGAGCACCGACGCGGATGATACCGTTCTCGTCAAGGTCTTTGGTTGCCTCTTCGCTCACGTTTGGTATGTCGGATGTCAACTCCTCGACACCACGCTTAGTTTCACGTACTTCGAGATAGAACTCGTCGACATGTACTGATGTAAGTATATCTTCGCGTACGACACGTTCGTTGAGCACGATAGCATCCTCGTAGTTATAACCTTTCCATGGCATGTAGGCCACAAGCAGGTTGCGTCCGAGTGCCAATTCACCGTTGGCTGTTGCATATCCTTCGGTAAGGATGTCGCCGGCCTTCACACGCTGTCCCTTGTCGCATATAGGACGAAGGTCGATGGTCATGTTCTGGTTTGTACGGCGGAACTTGGGCAACTTGTATTCCTTAACGGCCGGTTCGAAGCTTACAAACTCTTCGTCCTCGGTGCGGTCATAAAGGATACGTATTGTGGTAGCATCGACATACTCTATGACACCATCGCCTTCGGCTGTAATCATCGTACGTGAGTCTTCACATACTTGCTTTTCAATACCAGTACCTACTATAGGAGCCTCGGTAGTGATGAGCGGCACAGCTTGGCGCATCATGTTCGAACCCATCAGTGCACGGTGAGCATCGTCGTGCTCGAGGAATGGGATCAGTGCGGCTGCTATGGAAGCAATCTGCTGAGGAGCGACGTCCATGAGGTCTACCTGTGTAGGAGGAACAACTGGATAGTCGGCATCCTTACGGCACTTCACGACTTTACGTATGAAGTGTCCGTCCTCCTTCAATGGTGCATTACCCTGACCAATGATTTTTGCCTCCTCTTCTTCGGCAGAAAGATAAACGACATCATCGTTATTGATATCGCAGACTCCGTTCTCAACCTTGCGATAAGGAGTCTCGATAAATCCGAGATTATTTATCTTTGCGTATACACAAAGCGAGGAGATAAGACCGATGTTTGGTCCTTCAGGCGACTCGATAGGACAGAGACGTCCGTAGTGTGTATAGTGCACGTCACGTACCTCGAAGCCTGCACGCTCACGAGTAAGACCGCCGGGGCCAAGAGCCGAGAGACGGCGTTTGTGTGTGATTTCTGCCAGCGGGTTGGTTTGGTCCATGAACTGCGAAAGGGCATTGGTACCAAAGAATGAATTGATGACCGACGAGATAGTCTTCGCATTGATGAGGTCGGTTGGTGAGAACACTTCGTTATCGCGGACGTTCATACGTTCACGAATTGTGCGGCTCATACGTGCCAGACCCACTGCAAACTGGTTGGAGAGCTGCTCGCCCACGGTACGTACACGGCGGTTGCTCAAGTGGTCGATATCGTCAACCACGGCCTTCGAGTTCGCCAACTCTACAAGGTATTTGATAATCTCAATTATATCTTGCTGAGTAAGCACACGAAGGTTGGGGTCGGTGTCAAGACCCAGTTTCTTGTTGATTCTGTAACGTCCCACCTCACCGAGGTCATAACGCTTCTCCGAGAAGAACAGGTTGTTGATAACCTCTCGTGCACTTGCATCATCGGCAGGGTCGGCATTACGGAGTTGACGATAGATGAAGAGCACAGCTTCCTTTTCCGAGTTACTTGGGTCTTTCTGCAGTGTATTGAAGATGATAGAATAGTCGGTTGAGTTAGCTTCTTCCTGATGAACCAGGATTGACTCAACTCCTGTCTCGAGAATGATATCAATCTTCTCGTCGTCGATTTCAGTCTCACGCTCAATGACGGTCTCATTTCGTTCGATAGAAACAACCTCACCTGTATCTTCATCTACGAAGTCTTCTGTCCACGACTTCAGTACTCTTGCAGCCAGTTTGCGACCCTTCATCTTCTTCAAGTTGCTCTTTGTGGTCTTAACTTCTTCTGCAAGGTTGAATATCTTCAGGATGTCCTTGTCTGCTTCATATCCGATAGCACGCAACAGAGTAGTCACCGGCAGTTTCTTCTTACGGTCGATGTATGCATACATCACGTTGTTGATGTCGGTAGCAAACTCAATCCATGAGCCTTTGAATGGGATGATACGTGCAGAGAAAAGCGGAGTTCCGTTGGTATGTATGCTTGAACCAAAGAACACACCTGGAGAACGGTGTAGCTGTGACACAACAACGCGCTCGGCACCATTGATTACGAACGTGCCATTATCAGTCATATACGGGATAGGACCTAAGAACACGTCCTGTATTACCGTATCAAAATCCTCATGGTCAGGATCGGAGCAGTAGAGTTTAAGTTTTGCTTTCAGAGGCACGCTGAATGTAAGGCCTCTTTCAAGACATTCTTCGACACTGTATCTTGGGGCATCAATATAATAGTCCAAGAACTCGAGCACGAAATTATTACGTGTATCTGCAATTGGGAAATTCTCGGCAAACACCTTGTACAGTCCGTCTTTCTTACGCTTCTCTGGAGGGGTATCAAGTTGCAGGAAGTCCTTGAAAGACTTGAGTTGCACATCCAGGAAATCGGGATAAGGCATCGGATTCTTGACAGATGCAAAGTTTACTCTGTTGTTTACGATTTGAGACATCTCTGATATTCTGGTTTATGAAATGAGTGTATGTAACGAATTAGCTACACTCAATTATTAAAATATATATACGCAAAAAGTTAAGAACCCTCAACCTGAGGATTCTTAACCGAGTATGGTAGTTTATTATCTTACTTTACTTCAACCTCAGCACCAGCAGCCTCGAGAGCAGCCTTCAATGCGTCAGCAGTAGCTTTGTCCACACCTTCCTTCACGTTGCAAGGAGCACCGTCAACGAGGTCCTTAGCTTCCTTCAGTCCGAGTCCGCAAGATTCCTTAACGGCCTTAACTACCTGAAGCTTCTGAGCGCCAGCGCTCTTGAGAACAACGTCGAATGAAGTTTTCTCTTCAACAGCAGCGGCTTCGCCGGCAGCAGGAGCAGCAACAGCAACAGCTGCAGCAGCAGGTTCAATACCATATTCATCCTTAAGGATGGTTTTCAGTTCACTAACTTCCTTTACTGTCAAATTTACCAATTCTTCAGCAATAGCTTTCAAATCTGCCATAATTGTACAAATTTATTAATGTGTTATTGTTTCGTTTTTTGTTTTGTTTTAAATTATTCGCCTTTCTCAGCGATTGTGTCAAGCACACCATAAATAGTGCTTGCACCTGATTCGAGTGCACCAAGTACTCCTTGTACCTGTCCTTCGAGAGCAGCCACAACCTCTGCAATGAGTTCGTTCTTGCTCTTGATAGCACAGAGTGCATCCAAGTTCTCGGCTCCTACGTAAACACTTTCTTCTGCATAAGCACCCTTCAATGCAGGTACGCCCTGATGATCCTTATTGAATTTCTTCAACATCTTGGCAGGGACATTGGCAGTCTGGCAATACATGATTCCAGTCGGGCCTTTCAGGATTGCTTCTAATGCAGCGAAATCGCCTTCCACCTTACCGAGAGCTTTCTCGAAGAGTGTGTTCTTCACCACCTGAAGTTTGATCTCAGACTTGAAGCACTCACGTCGAAGCTCACTTGTTGTAACCGAATCAAGTGCGGTCATATCAACAAGATAGAAATGTGGATAGCTTTTCAGATTTTCAACGAGGCTGTCAATCAGTAAGCTTTTATCTTCTTTCTTCATAATTGTTCAATGGTTAATTATTCAACAGACTTAGGGTCAACCTTGACTCCCTTGCTCATTGTACTCGAAAGATAAATGCTCTTGATGTAAGTACCTTTGGCAGTTGATGGTTTCAGCTTGATGATTGTGTTGATGAATTCTTTTGCATTCTCAACAATCTTATCAGCAGGGAACGACACCTTACCGATTGATGTGTGAACAATACCGGCTTTGTCTACCTTAAAGTCAATCTTACCTTGCTTTACTTCACGTACAGCTTTAGCAACATCCATAGTCACAGTGCCACTCTTGGGGTTTGGCATCAGTCCGCGAGGACCGAGCACGCGTCCGAGTGCACCGATTTTACCCATGCATGATGGCATAGTGATGATGACATCAACATCAGTCCATCCGCCTTTGATTTTATCGATGTATTCATCGAGACCAACATAGTCAGCTCCAGCTTCTTTTGCAGCGGCTTCCTGGTCAGAAGTACAGAGGCAGAGCACTCTCACTTCCTTACCTGTTCCGTTTGGCAATGAAACCACACCACGTACCATCTGATTTGCCTTTCGAGGGTCAACACCCAGACGGATGTCAATATCGAGAGACGCATCAAACTTAGTAAAAGTGACTTCTTTTACCAATGCGGCTGCTTCGCTTAATGTATAAGCTTTCCCTGCTTCAATCTTATCTGCAACTAACTTTTGATTCTTTGTCAATTTACTCATCTTAATTGAAGTTTTTTAGTTATTTACCAGGGAATTCTCCTTTTACAGTGATACCCATACTTCTGGCAGTACCGGCAATCATTGTCATAGCTGACTCAATAGTAAAGCAATTCAAATCTGCCATCTTATCTTCTGCGATAGCACGAACTTGATCCCATGTAACCTCTGCCACCTTGGTACGGTTAGGTTCTGACGAACCCTTCTTTGCTTTTGACATTTCAAGCAATTGTACTGCAGCAGGAGGGGTCTTAATCACGAAATCAAATGACTTATCTGCATAGTAAGAGATAACAACAGGAAGAATCTTTCCTGCCTTATCTTGAGTTCTGGCGTTGAACTGCTTGCAGAAATCCATTATGTTTATACCTTTAGAACCAAGGGCAGGTCCTACTGGAGGTGATGGATTTGCAGCGCCACCTTTAATCTGTAATTTGATTAACCCAGCAACTTCTTTTGCCATTTTCTTGTTTGTTTTATTAATTAAACGATGTGAATGATAGCGTAACAGATTCTATCACTCAACAGATACTTGTCCATATCCCAACTCTAGCGGAGTGACACGTCCAAAAATCTTGACGGACACCTTAAGCTTTTTCTTTTCAGAATTGATTTCTTCAATTGTACCATTGAATCCAGTGAACGGACCGTCGGCTACTTTTACCGACTGGCCGACAATGAAATCCATTGCGGTCACTTCTTGTGTTGCCTCGCCGTTCTCATCTACGCCAAGTAAACGATTCAGTTCGTTTGGGCGCAATGGCGACGGTTTGTTTCCAACACCGAGGAAACCCAGTACATCAGGGGTGTATCTCAACATTCCCTGAATCTCACTTGTAAGAGCTGCTTCTACCAACACATAGCCAGGGAGCATGTTGAGTTCCTTGACTACTTTCTTGTCGCGGTGTTCCACCTCGACTTTACGTGTCGGCACAAGTACTTGTGGGACGAGCTTTTCGTAATGGTGGTTCTTCATATCGAGTTCGATGTATTCCTTCACCCGACTTTCATGTCCACTGATTACTTTAAGTACGTACCACCTCTTTTCTAATTCAGCCATTTCAAACCTCCTTAATCTTTAATAAAAGAGTGAATAGACCAAAGTCATGAGATATTCAAAGACGAAATCAATCAGCGCAACGATGATGGCAATGATTATGGAAGCTGTCAGTACCATCACAGCGCTGTTTGTCAACTCTTTCAGGGTTGGCCAAGTTGTTTTATGTACAAGTTCATCGTATGATTCCTTGCAATAGTTTGTTATGTCTTTAACTGTAACCATAAATTCTTACATTTTGCACGGGAAGAGGGGCTCGAACCCCCGACCTTCGGTTTTGGAGACCGACACTCTACCAACTAAGCTATTCCCGTGTGTAAGTCAGCGACACGTGTGTGTGTTTGTCGCAGTGTCGCTGACTGTGTTACTCTGTGATGAGTTGTGTGTGTGTGGATTAGTCGAACACTTCTGTGATCTGACCAGAACCTACGGTACGTCCACCTTCGCGGATAGCGAAACGGAGACCTACGTTGAGTGCTACTGGGTAGATGAGTTCAACCTTGATTTCCACGTTGTCGCCTGGCATTACCATTTCTACTCCGTCTGGCAGGCTGATTTCACCTGTACAGTCCATAGTGCGGAGGTAGAACTGTGGGCGGTAGTGGTTCTTGAATGGGGTGTGACGTCCACCTTCTTCTTTCTTCAATACGTAGATTGAAGCCTTGAAGCCCTTGTGAGGAGTGATGGCTCCTGGGTGTGTGATCACCATACCACGCTTCACATCTTTCTTGTCGATACCACGGAGGAGCAGACCTACGTTATCACCTGCTTCACCTTCGTCGAGGATCTTGCGGAACATCTCGACACCGGTAACTACTGACTTAGCGTCTTCTCCAAGACCGAGGAGCTGAACTGGGTCGTTGACGTGGATAACACCTGTCTCGATACGGCCTGTAGCAACTGTACCACGACCTGTGATTGAGAATACGTCTTCAACTGGCATCAGGAATGGCTTATCCTTGTCGCGCTGTGGCTCTTGGATCCAGTTGTCACAAGCGTCCATCAGTTCCATTACTTTGTCTTCCCACTCAGGAACTCCGTTGAGTGCACCAAGTGCAGAACCGCGGATGAATGGAGTGTCGTCTTCGAACTCGTACTGTGCGAGGAGGTCGCGCATTTCCATTTCTACGAGGTCGAGCATTTCTTCGTCGTCAACCATGTCGCACTTGTTCATG
>JAFUSD010000122.1 GCA_017480685.1 Bacteroidaceae bacterium | reverse complement strand
GTAGATGTCGGCATCGGTGGTGAGGCGCGCAACATCGGTCACAGGACTTGCTCCGATCCTGCAGGCAAGGCTTTCGGCCGAAGCATGCGTGCGGCTGAAAACCTGAAGTATGTCGTGTCGGGCCTTATGCAACGCCACGCAGAGGTTGGTGGCGAGATTGCCGGCACCTATCGATACTATCTTCATTTCTTGATGACTTGCTGCCATGCCAGGCGCGATTCGTCTTGCATCTTACGCTCGATGGCAGGATATCCGAATGCGATGATGCACTCCACTTCCCACGTCTCGGGCAGTGAGAGCAACGACTTCACTGCCTCTGATGCCGAATGCCCGTCGGCATCTGTGCGCAATCGAATCTGGCTCCAGCATGAGCCGAGACCCAGTTCGGTAGCTTGATACTGCATGGTGACGGCTGCTATCGATGCATCTTCCACCCACACATCGCTTGCCGTTGCATCGTAGGCCACCACGACAGCCACGGGTGCTTCCTTCAAAAAGTCGGCACCAGCACTTTTGGTTGCAGCCAGTTGGTCGAGTGTGTCGCGCTCACCGACCACCACAAACTGCCATCCACGTGCGCTGTGGCCTGTTGGCGACATGAGTGCGGCACGCAGTATGGTATTGAGTTGCTGCTCGTCGACGGGTTGCTCGGTGAATCGGCGTATGCTGCGCCGACGCTGTACTATTTCTTTGAAATCCACGATAAAAAAATGAATAATGAATAATGAATAATGAATAGCAAGTGGAGGCTCACTTCAGTGTATCGAGGAAGTTGAATATCTTGCTGAGCATCTGCTCCTTGCTGCCTTCCCATGTGAATGTGTGTCGCATGCCTTCTGCCTCAAACCACTTGGCGAGTGGTTCTGTCTGGCTGTGGTATACAGCAAATCGTTTCTTTATGGTCTCTTCATTATCGTCGGCACGTCCTTGTTCCTTTGCGCGGTTGAGCAGACGGGCCATCAGGGTTTCTTCGTCGACAATGAGTTCTACCATAACGCCCATGTTGTGATGACGCTCGGCAAGCATCTGCTTCAGTGCTTCGGCTTGAGCTATGGTGCGGGGGAATCCGTCGAAGATGACACCACGGCCGGCTGGTTGTGCGTCGTAGGTCTTTGCCAGGATGTCAATCATGAGGTTGTCGGGGATGAGCTGACCGTTGTCGATATATCCCTTGGCTATCTTTCCGAGTTCGGTGCCTTGTTTGATTTCACTGCGCAGGACGTCGCCTGTCGAAATGTGTCCCATATCGTAGCGAGCAACTATTTCGTCGCTATATGTGCCTTTGCCTGAACCTGGGGCACCAAAGATAATGATGTTTTGCATATATTATAATTTAATGAATAATTAATAATGAATAATGAATAGCGGGAGCTTTGGGTAATTAATATTGAATAATTAATAATGAATAATGAATAGCGGATGATTGATTGCTTGTCTATTGGGTCTCCACTGCGGTATATATGTCGCGGTAGTTACGTCCGAAACCGTTGTAGTCGAGTCCGTAGCCCACGATGAAGTCGTTGGGGATTTCGTGTGCGCAATAGTCGACCTTGAGGTCCACACGCAGTTTTTCGGGCTTCTGCAGCATACATGCTATCTTGACCGACTTGGCCCCCAGATGCTTGAACTTGGGCAACACGTTGTACATGGTGAGTCCTGTGTCTACAATATCTTCTACGATGATTACATCGCGTCCGCGCAGGTCGGCCGTCACGCCCATCAGTTCGCGCACCTCGCCGGTGGTATCCATGCCGTCGTAGGATGAGAATCGGGCAAAGATGATTTCGGGTTGAAACTCAAGGTAGCGCACGAGGTCGGCAGTAAACATGAATGCTCCGTTCAGGATGCTCACCATCACGGGGTTAAGCCCTGCATAGTCGTCATTGATACGGGTTACCAGTGCTTTTATCTTTTGTTGGATAACCTCTTCGGGAATCGACAGGCGGAAGTCGCGGTCGAGGATGTGAATTGTCGTTTCAGCCATTAGTGTTACAAGTTTGTATAGTTGCAGATTTGTGAGTGCAAATTTAGTTATTTTTTTCGATGTACGCACACATTTGCTAAATAAAAATAGATATCCGACAAACAATAGCAGGATTCACCCTGCATTTGCAAACATAGAGTTTCAGTATCAGTGCCTGGATAGCGACCGGTTTGGGTTAAAAACTATTATTAGCACTCCTTTCGGCCTGTCACAGATCCTCTCGCTGCGCTCGGGATGACAAAAGGGGGAGGTTG
>JAFUSD010000121.1 GCA_017480685.1 Bacteroidaceae bacterium | reverse complement strand
GGTGAATACACAGGCGACAACAGCGCCTCGCCCGCGCAGCGCAGCATCACCCCCGAGCAGTTCGAGCACCGCATGATACTGCGCGCCGCCATGATGCGCCACGGATTCAAGCCGCTGTCGTCGGAGTGGTGGCACTTCACACTTGCCAACGAGCCATTCCCCGACACCTACTTCACATTCCATGTAAAGCAGTTGAACTGAATATGCCGGCTGCGAGTGCGCACTCGCGATGTCACGAGTGCGCAGTCATGAGGCCGCGAGTGCACAGTCATGAGGCCGCGAGTGCGCAGTCATAAATCAGGTAATCGGCAACCGCAGAAGCAAGACTATTATCGTAATGTTGTATCCGACATCATCTGTTTTTACTCAAAAATGGGTACAACAAGCTTTTTATACGCATTTTATTCATTGTTCATCATGTGTTATTCATCAAAAAAGCGTACCTTTGCACGATGAAAGAACGAATCGAACATCGTGGCATAGTAGAACACACCGACGGAAACAGGGTGCAAGTACGCATCGTGCAGTCGTCGGCATGTAGTGCCTGCGAGGCGCGCAAGATGTGCCAAAGCTCGGAAAGCAAAGAGAAAATCATCGACTGCAACACCGGCGGCCACACCTTCCGTCCTGGCGACGAAGTGATGGTTTACGGCTCGATGCAGATGGGTCGCGATGCAGTCATCATAGCATTCGTGCTGCCACTCATACTCGTGGTGGCATGGATGTTTGCGGGCATCATCGGTTTCGGTCTGAACGAACTGATAGCAATCGCTGGCATGGCTGCAATACTCATTGTATATTACACAATTGTATATTGCTTCCGTGGCCGTCTCAGCCGCAAGTTTGAGTTTCAGGTAGAACCACTATAGGCAAAAAGCCCCTCCCTGCTCACCCAAGGGGGAGTGATTCCTTCCGGATGATATCATCCCCCTTGGGGGGGATTAGAAGGAGGGGGTCGAAATAGTAAATCGTAAATAGTTAAATAGTAAATGAAATTATGTTAAATGTAATCCTTATTGCTGTATGCGTGCTTGGAGCAATCGGCCTGATTGCAGCCCTCATCCTGTGGGGAACCTCCAAGAAGTTTGCAGTATATGAAGACCCTCGCATCGCTCAGGTGAACGAAGTACTGCCTGGCGCCAACTGCGGTGGATGCGGATTCCCTGGTTGCGGCGGTATGGCCGCTGCATGTGTCAAGGCAGCCGATGGCGGCTCGCTCGAGGGACTGCTCTGCCCTGTGGGTGGACAAGAATGCATGAACAAGGTGGCAGCCATCTTGGGCATGGAGGCAGAAGTGAGTGCACCGAAGGTGGCTGTCGTACGTTGTAACGGCACATGCGAGAACCGTCCGCGCGTCGTGGAATACGACGGAGTAAAGAGTTGCCGCATTCTCAACAGCACCGCCCAAGGCGAAACTGGTTGTGCATTCGGCTGTCTGGGTTGTGGCGACTGTGTGGCTGCATGTCAGTTCGACGCCATCCACATGAACCCCGAAACCGGTCTGCCCGAGGTTGACCGCACCAAGTGTACCGCCTGTGGCGCTTGTGCCAAGGCATGTCCGCGCAACATCATCGAAATCCGTCAGGTCGATGATCAGAAGCAAGGCATGGTTGTCACATGTATGAACAAAGACAAGGGTGCCGTGGCAGCCAAGGTATGTGCTGCATCGTGCATCGGTTGCGGCAAGTGTAAGCAAGTGTGTGGTGCCGAGGCAATCACCATCGACCAGAACCTGTCGTACATCGACCCTGCCAAGTGTATATCGTGTCGTGCATGTGAGGAAGCATGTCCGAAGGCATGTATCATCATGCTGGGCGAGCCACGCAAGGTGATAGCCAAGAAGCCTGTGGCAGCCAAGCCAGCCGCTGCAGCAGCCACCGCTTCATCAGCCGCAGCTACGTCGGCCGACAGCAGTTCGGCAGCAGTCAAAAACACCAACCTGCGCCCATACGACAAGCCGCTTGAGCCAAAATTCGATGCACCACTGCCGGTATCGCAGCAATACATGCTGGCCGGTACCATCGACCTCACACCGGGCGAAGGCAAGGCAGCAACCATCGAGAACATCGAACATACATACGACGCACCTCTGATGCCGTCACAGCAAATATTATTGGGACTTAAAACAAAGAAGGCATGAAGACATTCAAAATAGGCGGCGTTCATCCCGCAGAAAACAAACTGTCGGCAGCTGAACCAATAAAAGTTGCTGAACTGCCAAAGGTGGCAGTATTCCCCGTGAGCCAGCACATCGGCGCTCCGGCCAAACCTGTCGTACAGAAAGGCGACAAGGTGAAGGTGGGACAAGTCATTGCCGAGGCAGGCGGATTTGTGTCGGCACCGATCCACTCGTCGGTATCGGGCACAGTGCTGAAAGTTGACACCATAATCGATGCCAGCGGATACAAGAAGCCGGCAATCTACATCACCGTGGAAGGCGACGAATGGGAACCAACCATCGACCGCACCACCGACCTCGTAACACTGGCCGACCGTCCGGAACTCACTTCTAAAGATATTATAAATAAGGTGCAGGCAGCAGGCATCGTGGGTATGGGTGGAGCATGCTTCCCATGCCACGTAAAGCTGTCGCCACCTCCAGGCAGCAAGCCCGAGTGGGTCATCATCAACGCCGTGGAGTGTGAGCCCTACCTCACCGCCGACCACCGCCTCATGCTCGAACATGCCGACGAGATACTCGTGGGCGTCACACTGCTCATGAAGGCCGTCAGCGTAAACAAGGCATTCATCGGAATCGAAAACAACAAGCCCGATGCCATAAGCCTCATTACCGAAAAGGCAAAAGCCTACCAGGGCATCGAAGTGGTGCCACTCAAGGTGAAATACCCTCAAGGAGGCGAGAAGCAGCTCATCGACGCAGTCGTCGGACGTCAGGTACCCGCACCACCGGCACTGCCAGTCAGCGTGGGCGCCATCCTGCAGAACGTGGGGACAGCCTTTGCCATCTACGAAGCCGTGATGAAGAACAAGCCGCTGTTCGAGCGTGTCGTCACCGTCACAGGCAAGAGCCTCGCCCACCCTACCAATTTCCTCGCACGCATGGGCACACCTATGTCGCAGCTCATCGATGCCTGCGGCGGACTGCCGGCAGACACCGGCAAGGTGATTGGTGGCGGACCGATGATGGGTAAAGCATTGCTCAACACCGAGGTACCTATATGCAAGGGTTCATCGGGAGTGCTCATCATGAACGACAAGGAATCAAAGCGCGGCGAAGTGGAGAACTGCATCCGCTGCGGCAAGTGTGTAGGAGCATGTCCGATGGGACTTGAGCCATACCTGCTGAGCGCACTCTCCGAACGCCACGACTGGGAAGCCTGCGAGAAAGAAGACATCCCGTCGTGCATCGAGTGCGGCTCGTGTCAGTTCACCTGCCCGTCACATCGTCCGCTGCTCGACCTCATCCGCATGGGCAAATCAACAGTAATGGGAATAATCAGACAAAGAAACGCAAAATAAGTTATGGCAAACAAACTCACTATATCCCTGTCGCCCCACGTTCACGGCGGCGACAGCGTGAAGAAGAACATGTACGGAGTATGCCTTGCACTGCTCCCTGCCCTTCTTTGCTCATTCTACTTCTTCGGCCTCGGAGCCATTGCAGTGACTGCCGTATCGGTAGCATCGTGCGTGTTCTTCGAATGGGTCATCGGCAAATACCTGCTCCGACTCGGCCGCCCTACCGTGACCGATGGTTCAGCCATCCTCACCGGACTGTTGCTGGCATTCAACCTGCCTGCCAACATTCCACTGTGGATAGTAGTAATAGGTGCCTTGTTCGCAATCGGGGTTGTGAAGATGACCTTCGGCGGACTTGGCTGCAACCTCTTCAACCCAGCATTGGCCGGACGTGCGTTCCTGCTCATCTCGTTCCCTGTGCAGATGACCACATGGCCGACCCCGGGCCTGCCGTTCCTCACCATTGCCGACACGGCCGTTGACGGACAGACAGGCGCTACACCGCTGGCCGTGATGAAGCTCATAGCTAAAGGCGATGCAACCATGAACGACCTCGGCGACTCAATCACCGACATGCTGCTGGGCAACACCGGCGGCTGTATCGGCGAAGTGTGTGCACTGGCACTCATCATCGGCCTCATCTACATGCTTGCAAAGCGCATCATCACATGGCACATCCCTGTATCCATCCTGCTCACCGTCTTCGTATTTGCAGGACTGATGCACCTTGCCAACCCTGCTACATACGTAGCACCACAGTACCACCTGCTCAGCGGAGGTCTGTTGCTCGGAGCCATCTTCATGGCCACCGACTACGTGACATCACCTATGACCGCCAAGGGACAGATCATCTATGGTGTGGCCATCGGCCTGCTCACCGTGGTCATCCGTACGTGGGGTGCATATCCCGAGGGTATGTCGTTTGCCATCCTCATCATGAACGCATTCACACCCCTCATCAACAACTATTGCAAACCTAAGCGCTTTGGCGAACGCCCGGCCGTAGTAAAGGAAGGAGGCAAGAAATGAAGAAACTGAAATCATCACTCACCAACATGGTGCTGGTGCTCACACTCATCACCATCGTTGCCGGCTCAGCACTGGCATACGTCAACTATGCCACCGAGGGCCAGATAGCAAAGATAAAAGCCGAGAACCTGGCCAACGGTATCAAACAAGTGATGGGCGTAGCCGCCGACGAGCAGTTTGACTACACGACCGAAGAGGCAGGCGACTTCACCCTCTACCGTTCCGATCGCGGCACAGCCGTTCAGTCGGTTACAGGCGGATTCGGCGGCGACCTGAAGGTACTCGTGGGATTCGACAACGAAGGCACCGTGCTTGGCTACACCATCCTCGAACATGCTGAGACTCCGGGCCTCGGAGCCAAGGCAGGCGAATGGTTCCAGAAGGGACAGAAGGGCGACATCACAGGCAAGAGCCCTGCCACCACCAACTTCACAGTGAGCAAAGACGGAGGCGACATCGATGCCATCACAGCATCCACCATCACCTCGCGCGCCTTCCTGCTTGCTGTTCAGAACGCATACGACCAACTCATGAAACAACCCGATGCCGCAACGGCAGCATCACCAATCGACCAGAAAGGAGGACACAACAAATGAATAACATGAAAGTACTCATCAACGGCATCGTGAAGGAGAACCCTACGTTCGTCCTGCTGCTCGGTATGTGTCCTACACTCGGTACCACCTCAAGTGCCATCAACGGCATGTCGATGGGCCTGGCAACGATGTTCGTACTCATCCTGTCCAACTTCATCATCTCGCTCATCAAGAACCTCGTGCCCGACATGGTGCGCATACCATCCTACATCGTGGTCATCGCATCGCTCGTGACCATCCTGCAGATGGTGATGCAGGCCTATGTGCCCGACATCTATGCCACCCTCGGACTCTTCATTCCGCTCATCGTGGTCAACTGCATCATCCTTGGCCGTGCCGAAGCATTCGCTGCAAAGAACAATCCTGTAGCATCCATCTTCGACGGAATCGGTATCGGAATCGGTTTCACACTTGCCCTCACCCTGCTCGGAGCCGTACGTGAACTCCTCGGCACCGGTGCCATCTTCGGCGTCACACTCTGGGGCGAGAGCTACGGAATGCTCATGTTCGTACTTGCACCCGGTGCATTCATCGCCCTGGGATTCCTCATCGCAATAGTAAACAAACTTAGAAAGGCATAACAGACTATGGAATACGTACTCATATTCATCACAGCAATATTCGTAAACAACATCGTGCTGTCGCAGTTCCTCGGCATCTGTCCGTTCCTCGGCGTGTCGAAGAAAGTATCCACCGCCAGCGGTATGGGAGCAGCCGTGACCTTCGTGCTCGTGCTTGCCACCATCGTCACCTACCTCATCCAGCACTATGTGCTCGACCCCAACCATCTGGGATACCTGCAGACCATTGCCTTCATCCTCGTCATCGCAGCCCTGGTGCAGATGGTAGAGATTATCCTGAAGAAAGTATCGCCGTCGCTCTATCAAGCCCTCGGTGTGTTCCTTCCACTCATCACCACCAACTGCTGCATCCTCGGTGTGGCAATCCTCGTCATACAGAAAGACTACAACCTGCTTCAAGGCATCGTCTATTCATTCTCCACAGCCCTCGGTTTCGCACTCGCCATGATCGTCTTTGCCGGACTTCGTGAGCAGCTGCAGCGCTTCTCGCGCGTACCCAAGGCCTTCGACGGAATGCCTATAGCACTCGTTACCGCAGGTCTGCTCGCCATGGCATTCATGGGCTTCAGCGGAGTAGATAACGGGCTCAGCCGCCTCTTCGGCCTCAACTGACACAAGGTCTTAAAAAAAGGACATCAATACACACAAGGTATGCCCTCCGCCCACACGGGGGCATACTTTTATTTATTTCACCAAAACAAACAGAAACAAACAAGAACAAACAGAAACAAACATGAAGACAATCCATACATCAATCGCCACCGCAGCCGTCGCCCTGTGCTGCATGGGCGGAATACACACCAGTTGCACATGCAGCACAGCCGACACACAGCCGCTCGGTGGCACCATTGACGCCCCACTCCCTGCCGACAGCGCACCTGAGCACGTGGCACAAGCAATCGAGACAGCAACCATCCTGCATAAATACGAGATCATGAACGACACCGTCAGCGCCGTGAGCGTATGGGCCATAGGCGAGGCCGACGAGACACCCACCGAGGGATATGGCATCGTGGTGGTGAAGGGGCACACATCTACCACATTCACCCACATACGCAACACGCGGCAACCACTCGCCCGCTACGATGCAGCCAGCGGCAACCTGTGGTTCACCACCAGCGCCATCGAGGGCACAGGCGTTGAGGTCGAACGCCTCTATCTGTTGCGCTTCGATGAAGCCGACAGCGCATACATCGCTCACATCATCGACCCCTACGACATGCAGCAGGCACTGCTCTCCCGCCTTTCCTACGCCATCGCAGGCCCTGCCGTCATGCTCTGCGACAGCACACATACCATCTCGATAGCCAACAGCAGCATGAGCGATATGGGCGGATTCGATAGCGAGCAACCACTGTGGATAGGCGAACAGCTCACCTACGACATCAGCACCCCCACCCCATGCGTGCTCGTCACCCCCGGGGTGAAATACACCACTGGCCTCGTACTCACCTACGACGACATGCCCACCCTCTCGGCTCCCATCACCATCGCCGCCGACGGCACGTTCACCCTTGGTGAAATCACAGTCGCCACACATCCCTACGACGGTATATATCGCGACGAAGACAACGATGAGCCTAACCTCTACATCAGCTACCGCCGCAGCGACGGCCGCTACGACATCAACCTCGGTATCTTCCGCCTCACCACCCTCGACGACGCAGTGGGCACACCCCTCAACGATTGCCTCGACTTCACAGCCACCGATGCAGCAGGCAACCCCATTGGTGGCCGCATCACCCTCAGTGGCGACACAGCCGTGGTTGAGTTTACACGCTCCAGCTGGCCTTTGTTGGAGAATGGAAGCAAGTTTGTGTATGTGAGATAGGTGAAGACTTCCCATTATCAGGGTGGCTTGGGGACTTGCACCCGTTAGAGTATGCCCATGCTTGGCGAACTAAAACAAGAAACCCGCTGATTATTCAGCGGGTTTCTTGTTTTTTGAGCGGAGATAGACGCACATTCGAGATAAGAACGTTTGACAATGGTT
>JAFUSD010000120.1 GCA_017480685.1 Bacteroidaceae bacterium | reverse complement strand
CGAAGCCGAGCAGTTCGCCGAGCAGGACAAGAAGGAGCGCGAGCGCATCGACAAGATGAACCAGGCCGACTCGATGATCTTCCAGACCGAGACCTTCCTCAACGAGAACGGCGACAAGCTCGGTGCCGACAAGGCCAACGTAGAGCAGGCCGTCCAGCAGCTGAAGGACGCCCACAAGTCTGGCGACATCCAGGCCATCGACACCGCCATCAACAACCTCAATCAGGTGATGCAGGCCGCCTCGGCCAAGATGTACCAGCAGGCCGGTCCTCAGCCCGGCGCCGATCCCAACCAGGGTGCCGGTTTCCAAGGCGGCCAGCAGGCTCAAGGCTCCAACCCGCAGGACGACATCCAGGATGCCGACTTCGAGGAGGTTCACTGATGGGAAATAAATAACCACAAAGCAAACCGTGTAGCTGATATGAGAGCTACACGGTTTGCTTTTTATTCTAAGTTATCTCTTGTTTCGTACCAAGTTATCTACTTACAAATACTCAAGCAAGACTGGTGCCCTGTAAGGCTTGAGTGCCAAGGGGCAGGGCGACAGTCTTGTCAATCAATCACTCCAATAATATCCTTCACCGATTCTACACCATGACGGTCCAGCCACTCATTGATGCCATTGCATATTTTTATTGTCACGGCTGGATCAATGAAGTTTGCCGTGCCTACCTCTATGGCAGTGGCACCACACATGAGGAACTCTATGGCATCGGTGGCCGTCATAATGCCACCTAATCCCACGATAGGAATACGGACAGCTTTTGCCACCTGCAGCACCATGCGTAGTGCAACGGGCTTCACGCATGGGCCACTGAGCCCACCCGTGCCGATGCTCAGCACCCTGCGTCTGCGCTCTATATCGACGGCAGTACCCATGAGCGTGTTGATTAGCGACACAGCATCGGCTCCTGCAGCCTCCACAGCACGGGCTATCTCCGCGATATCTGTCACGTTGGGCGACAGTTTTACGATGAGTGTCTTATGATAACGCTCACGCACGGCTCTGACCACGCTTTCCGCTCCCGCACATGTCACCCCGAAGGCCATGCCACCATCTTTCACGTTAGGGCATGATATATTCAGTTCGATGGCTGGTATTTTCTCCAGTGTATCCACGCGCGCCGCACACTCGGCATAGTCATCTGGCGACGACCCGCTTACATTCACAATAAAGTGTGTATCAATGTCTTTCAGCTGAGGATAGATATGCTCGGCAAAGTAGTCGACCCCTTTGTTCTGCAACCCCACACAGTTGAGCATCCCCATGGGCGTCTCTGCCATACGTGGATAGTCGTTACCCTGACGCGGCGACAGTGTGGTGCCCTTAACGATGATACCTCCTAAATCCTCCAGATTAACGAAATCGCTGAACTCCAAGCCATATCCGAACGTGCCTGATGCTGTCATCACGGGATTCTTCAGCCGCAGATTACCAATGTTTACATCTAAGATAGCCATAACAGTTGATTGATATTAAATACCGGTCCGTCTTTACACACACACACATTACCCTCAGTGGTCTTCTCCACACAGCAGAGACAGGCTCCCAGTCCGCAGGCCATCATATTCTCTAATGAAACCTCGCAGTCTGTCTGGTGCTCTCGTGCGTAATGAGCCACCGCCTTCATCATTGGTGTGGGGCCACAACTGCAAATCTGGTCAAAGTGCTCTTCTGCAAGAACACTATGATTGGTAACGAAGCCACGTTCGCCGGCAGAGCCGTCTTCCGTCGTGAGCAGCACACGCCCATAGCGGCCAAACTCACTGAGCAGCAACAGGTCACCCTCTGTGCGTGCCCCTAACAGAAAAGTCACGTCACACCCACGGCTCCACAGCTCTGCCCCCAAGAAAAGCAGCGGGGCCACGCCAACACCACCTCCAACCAGCAGGAAGCGGCTCTTGCAGCTCGGGGCGCCAAAGCCATGCCCAAGTGGAAGCACACAATTCAAACGGTCGCCTTTCTGCAGGCGTCCTAACCGACGGGTGCCGTCGCCAATCATGGCCACCAGCAGCCACAGCTCATTCTTTTCTCGGTCAACATTGCATATTGAAATGGGGCGCCTCAGAAATGTCGTCGGCGAGTTGTCGATGAGCACTTCGACAAATTGTCCGGGACACATTTCGGGCAGTTTGTCATGATGAGACAGGCGCAGCAGCACGTAACGCTCATGAAGTTTCTCTGCGCTACTTACCGTCAAGTCTAAAATGCATTTCTTCATAACCATAGTAAGGTAAAGCTACAAAAAAAGAAGCCCTTTGCAATAAAGGACTTCCGAAAATCCTGAGAGGTGCCTAGCAGATTCGAACTGCTGTAGACGGTTTTGCAGACCGTTGACTAAGCCACTCATCCAAGGCACCAAGCCAGAAGCGCACTTGCTTCCACGAATCTTGCGGAGAGTGAGGGATTCAAACCCCCGATACCCGAAAAGGGTATACCGGATTTCGAGTCCAGCGCGATCGATCACTCTGCCAACTCTCCTTTTCGATAGCGGGTGCAAAGGTAGCAATTATTTTTGATACTGCCAAATTTTTTTCTGTTTTTTCTACTCGAAACTCAATTTATTTAGTTTTTCGCGCAGTTGTTGAGCTTCCGACTGCCTGATGGCCAACCTGATTTGGCAATTATTGTCGTAAGTCTGCCCCACGACACGGGGCTGCATTTCCTTCACTACCCGCATCACGTCATTCATCATTACATAAGGAAAATCGAAGCACACGACCTCTTCCACCTGCCGAGTGACGATCTCGGCATGCGAAATGGCATCGGCTGCAGCCTCACGATATGCCACGATAAGACCACTCGTGCCAAGATTGACACCTCCGTAGTAGCGCACCACGACAATCAGTATATTGGTCAGCTCATTTGAGTTTATCTGCCCGAGTATTGGCTTTCCCGCTGTCGACGAAGGTTCACCGTCGTCGTTGGCACGGAAATCTGCCCTACCCGCTCCCAACATATAGGCATAGCACACATGTCTGGCGTCGTAATACTTCTTACGATAGCGCACAAGAAGCTCCTTCACCTCATCAATCGACTCCACATGATGAGCAAAGGCGAGGAATTTACTCCGCTTCTCAGAGTAAAACCCCTCGCCTACAGTTGACGTAATAGTCTTATATTCGTCAGACATTTACGAAAGTTTGTGAATCACGAGTCCAGAGCGCAGCTTCGGCTCAAACCAAGTAGCCTTCGGGGGCATAATCTTGCCGCTGTCGGCAATATCCATAATCTGCTGCATCGAGACGGGATAGAGAGCCAGTGCGGCACGCATCTCACCACTGTCGACACGGCGCTTCAGCTCGCCGAGTCCACGCAGGCCGCCAACGAAGTCGATGCGCTTCGACGAGCGCAGGTCGCCGATCTTCAGAATCTCGTCGAGAATCAGACGGCTCGAGATG
>JAFUSD010000119.1 GCA_017480685.1 Bacteroidaceae bacterium | reverse complement strand
CGTGGGAACATAGGCACGAGACAGAGATGGTTTTCGAGCCACGCGAGGATTGCCTCGTCATGGCATTGTTCGATGCGTTCGGGCCAATAGTGTGCGTCGTAGTAGTGGCGGCAGAGGCCTGGGATGCATATCCCGATTGCATCCTGTGCTCCGCTTATGATGCCGTCGTTGCGTTCGGGCTCGTTTTCGAAACAGAACACGAGCTTTGCCAGCATCTCGGGGTCCATATCGGGCAGTCGTACCGGCCACAGGCGATGTATCTGCTTGCGGGTGGATGTAGAGAGGCCGCAGCGCTCAAGGATGTCGAAGTTGGGCACGAGCGAAATGGTGATGGCCCACCCCGGGGCGTAGGTGCTGACGTAGGGCTGGTCGATCCATGTGCCTGCAAGGTCGAGGCGTGTGGGTATGCCGCTGTTGGCCAGGGTGCGCTTTATGTCGGTGCTGCTACGCGCCGTGAGCCCGTCGGCCGGTGTGCGGTCGAGCACTATGTATTCGATGCCATGCTCTTCGCAATACTTGCGTTTTTCTTCGCTTGACCCGTCGCTGTTGACCACGAAACGGTCGGGATGCAGGGCTTCGACGGTGGGCACAAAGTCCATCACACCACTGCCTGCATTGATGAATGCGTCCTTCACATAGCGTATGCTCTTCACCATGAACAGGCGTTCCTGTTCGGGATAGAGTGTGCGGTGGTGCTTATATTCCAGAATCGTTGCGTCAGACCCAATGCCAACATACAGGTCGCCAAACTGGCTTGCCTGGCGGAAGAACTCCACATGTCCGCTGTGGAGCAGGTCGTAGCAACCACTTACGAATACTTTCATAGTAATGAATGAACTAATGAATGAGATGAATGAGACGAGAAGGGGGTCCTCTCCCCCGGTTCTACACCCTTATGGGGTGAGAGGGCTTCCGCGTCTTTCACCCTTTTTTTAATCCCTCATCCTGTATGTGCGGAAGCCATAGATGGCGATGAGCACGAAGCAGATGAATGGCAGTATGAAACTAAAGTTGACGGCAGGCAGCCATGCCACCTGTCCCAAGTCGATGATGGCTCCTTGCATCGGTGGCATGAGTGCTCCACCCACGATGGCCATCACGAGGAATGCAGCGCCGAGCGTAGAGTCTTCAGCACTCACGTTCTCGAGTGCTATGCCATAGATGGTTGGGAACATGAGACTCATGAACAGGCTGATGCCTATGAGGCAGTAAAGTCCCGGCATGCCCACGATGAAGATGGTGCCAACAGTGCAGAGGGCGGCACACACGCCGAAGATGCCGAGCAGCCGGCGGCCGTTGACGTACCGCATGAGCATGGTGGAGATGAAGCGTCCGCAGAGGAACATCACCATTGCCACGATGTTGTAGTTCTGGGCTGTTGCCTTGTCGATACCCAGGTTGTCGGCATACTGGATGATGAAGGTCCACACCATGATTTGTGCAGCCACATAGAACACCTGTGCAAGTACACCCTCACGATAGATGACGTTGTGCCACAAGTGGCTGAGCGACTGGCGTGCAGGCACATGCTGCGCGTTGTCGGCATTCGAGTCTTTCTTGATGAAAATGGCAAACACCACCAGTATGCACACCACCACGAGGCCTATTGCTACGTATGGATTGCGGATGACTGCCAGGTCGTGCAGGCGTATGTCGGCCTTCTCGGCTTCCGACAGTGTCGAGAAGATGATGTTGCCCGCAGCGTCGCGACGGTCGGATATGAGGTTGGGCAGTACGATGAGCGATGCTACCGACATGCCGCAGAGCGATCCCATGGGATTGAACGACTGTGCGAGGTTGAGCCGTCGGGTCGATGTGTCCTTAGCTCCGAGCGACAGGATGTAGGGGTTGGCCGTGGTCTCGAGGAATGCAAGACCGAAGGTGAGGATGTAGAGCGACACGCAGAAGAAGCCGAAGGCCTGCATCTCGGCTGCTGGAATGAAGAGGAAGGCACCGATGGCATATAGTGCCAGGCCCAGCAAGATGCCGCTCTTGTAGCTGTAGCGGCGGATGAACAGTGCTGCCGGCACGGCCATGGTGGCATATCCTCCGTAGAGCGCAAACTGAACCAACGACGCTTTCGATGCCGACAGTTCCATCAATGTCTGGAACGCAGCCACCATGGGGTTGGTGATGTCGTTGGCAAATCCCCATAACGCAAACAACGAGGTGACAAGGATGAATGTCACCAGATACTTCTTCTCCACTAACTTGGAAGTCGCTTCTTTCTTCATAACACTAATTGCGGTTTACTGATACAACAGATATTTGAGTAAAGTTTTTTATAATAACAGGTGCCGACAAACGTAATAAAAACGTATCTTTGCACCTGATCATGCACCTTAATAACGTAAAAACGTGTCTTTGCACTGCAAAGATACGCAATTATCTCGTAAGAGCGTCACCTGAAACGACTTTTTTTCTCTTTCCACACCATATTTGTCTTCCCTCGGACTGCATTTACCGGACAGCGATATAGATATAGTGATTTTGTTGCGCAGATATAAGAAAACCTCTGCGCAGATATAATAAAACCTCTGCGCAGATATAAGAAAACCTCTGTGCAGATATAAGAAAACCTCTGCGAGGATATAGAAAAACTTAAATTTTCGACGTAAATTATTAAATTTGCGTCGCAAATTATTAAATTTTCGGTGGAAAATTATTAAATTTACGACGCAAATTAAAGAATTAGGATATCCTTGCAGCAAAACTACATCGTGCTTGCGACGTTTTTCGGATATCGTCGTGATTTGAATGACGCGAGGTGAGCGGGGGCAGTGAGGCTGTGGTGGTGTCAGAATTCCACGAGAATGCGGAACACTTTGCCTGGATTTTCCGACCACCATTGCAGTGTCTCGAGTGCCTGCTCGGGTTGTATGGTGCGTGTGATGAGTTGGTCAACGGGGCATGTGCCCTGCTCCATATAGCGTATCACGGCTCGGAAGTCGGCAGGGTCGGCATTGCGCGAGCCGCGTATGTCGAGCTCTTTCTGTACGAAGAGGCGTGTGGGCAGTGTGACGTCGCTCTTGGCATAGCCTATGCATACAATGCGTCCGGTGAATGCCACCGCGTCTACAGCCATCTGATATGTAGGGATGCTGCCCACGGCTTCTATTACTACGTCGGGGCCGAAGCCTTGGGTGATGTCGGCGAGTCGTGTGGGGTAGTCGTCGGTGCGGGTGTTGATGGTGTGGCAGGCTCCCAGCTTGCGTGCCAGTGCAAGTTTCTCGTCGTCGATATCGGCTGCTATGACGGTGGCACCACGCAGGGCGGCACGCACCACGGCTCCGAGGCCTACCATGCCGCAGCCTATGACGAGGACGGTGTCGGTATCGGTCACCTGGCCCCGACTCACGGCATGGAATCCCACCGACATGGGTTCTACCAGTGCTGCCTGACTGGTGGAGAGGGTTGTGGCTGGTATGATTTTCTGCCAGGGCAGGGTGATGAACTGGCGCATGGCTCCGTTGCGTTGCACGCCGAGGGTCTGGTTGTGTTCGCATGCGTTGACGCGACCGCGGCGGCAACTGGCGCAATGTCCGCAGTTGGTGTATGGGTTGCAGGTCACTGTCATGCCTGCTTGCAGGTGGGCAGGGACGCCGTCGCCTACTGCCTGGATGACGGCTCCTACTTCGTGTCCGGGTATTACGGGGTTCAGTGCCATGAGGTTGCGACCCATGAAGGTGTTGATGTCGGAACCGCAGAATCCGACGTGTTTGATGCGGAGCAACACCTCGCCTGCTGATGGCTGAGGGGGTGTCTCTATGTCGATGATACGACATTCCTGGTTGTGGGTTATCTCTATTGCTTTCATTCTGACATGTTTTTGATGTATGGAAGTGTGGGCAGGTTGTGCAAGCCGTAGAAACGGATTGCGTTGGTGCCCAGGAATTGTGTCTTCTCTGCAGGGGTGAGTATGTCCGACTTCATGACAAAGTCGTATGACATGCGATAGGTTATGGCCGTGATGGTTCGTGGATAGTCGCTGCCCCACATGAGGCGGTCCATGCCCACGAGGTCGGCAGCTTCGCGGATGCTGCGCATGGCAGTGGGGTAGGGGTAGAACTCTGAGTTGTAGAGCCATGTGATGCCCCCCGATTCGATCATGACGTTTGGCCCTTGGCGTGCAAGAAGTATCTGTGAACGGAATGAAGGGGTGGTGACCATGCCGAAGTGTCCGATGGCTACCTTCAGCTGCGGGCATTCCTGTATCACCTCGGCCATTTCGTGTATCTGGCTTTCGTTGTCGGCCAGGCACATGGATAGTATCATGTCGTTCTGTTCCAGTAGCTTGAAGAGCGACATCATGCCGTCAGAGTTGAGATGGAGGGTGGTGAATGCAGTCTCGTCGGTATTGGTGGGCAGGGTTATCAGTCGGTGTCCTGGAATGGCGAGCCCTTTGAATCCTTGCTGTATCACCTCTGCCGTGTCGCCCAGGTAGTCGGCACCATAGCGGAACTCAACCATGCCCATGGTGAAGAAGCGGTTGGGGTAGCGGCGCTGCACGTCGAGCAGGTAGTCGTTCTGGTTGCCATCGATTATCTCTTGCACCACCACGGCAGCACCTACCTGTGCATAGTTCATGTTGGAGAGGAATACCTCGGCAGAGTTTACGCCGTCAATCATGAACGGCGGCAGCATCTGCACCTCTTCGTCGAGGAATATGCTGCGTCCGTTGGTGAGGCTGCGTATTGTCTTGCCCTCCACCCGTGTGTCTTGACGGAGCCACAGGTGGCTGTGTGCATCGATTATGTGTTCGACCATGTCACTCGCTTTTGGTTGCCGATGATTGCCTGCACCTCATCCACCAATGACCAGTCGGGCTCCTGATTGGCCCATTCTATGTTGCGCACCACGTTGGCAGGATTGGCCGATGAGAACAGGGTGGATGTAATTCGCGGATTGTGTACAGAATACTGTATGGCCAGTTTCTCTATGGGGTATCCTTTCTCGGCGCAGTGGTGTGCCGCACGTGTACATGCCTCGACCAGCGGGCGTGGAGCCGGATGCCATGAGGGAATGCCGCGCGAGGTGAGTAGTCCCATGCTCAGCGGAGATGCGTTGACCACACCCACGCCATGAGCTTCGAAGAAATCGAGGTAGTCGGTAAGCGCGTCGTCGTTCAGACAATAATGGCAGAAGTTGAGTATGCTCTCAACCACTCCGTCCTTGCTCTGTTCCACTACCCATTTCAGGTTTTCGAGCTGTAGGTCGGTGATGCCCACGTGGCCTACAATGCCCTTCTCGCGCAACTCAACCAGTGCAGGCAGAGTCTCGTCTACCACTTTCTGAAGTCCGCCAGGTAGTGATGCCTGGAATTCGATGTCGTGAACGTTGATGAGGTCGATGTGGTCGATGCCCAGTCGGTCCATGCTTTCCATCACACTCTCTTGAGCGCGACGCCCGCTATAGTCCCAGGTGTTGACTCCATTTTGACCGTAACGCCCCACCTTCGTCGAGAGATAATACTTGTTTCGCTCAATGCGGCGCAGGGCCTTGCCCAGCACGGTCTCGGCTTTGTAATGACCATAATAGGGGCTGACATCGATAAAGTTGATGCCACCATCCACGGCTGCTTCGACGGCTGCAATGCTCTCGCCCTCGTCGGTGGTGCGGAAAACGCTGCCAAGCGACGACGCTCCAAAACTCAGATTTGAAATCTTAAGGCCTGTATTGCCCAGTTCAGAATATCTCATAAACCAATATTTAAATTGTTGTTTGGTATTAATTGCAACTGCAAAGGTAGTGGTTTTAACTGAAAAGCGAGGGACTGAAATGTGAAAAGTTGACACATGGAGCATGAAATAACCGGCAGCAGAAGCTTTTTTTCATATTTGGCTTTTCACTTCTCGTTTATATTGACTACCTTTGTGCTTCATTTGGCTTTAATGACGAATGATGAATGACGAACGACGAACGTCACTCACTCTCATTACTCAACACACGCACACTCACTCTCATTACTCAACACACACACTCTCTCTCATGATTGGACAACAAATAGTATACGATACACTTGAACGCCTCAATATAGACTATACCTACACCGAGCATCCTGCGGCCGACACCATAGAGATAGGACGCCAATACTGGGGCAACCTGCCTGGCACTCACTGCAAGAACCTGTTCTTCCGCAACCATAAAGGCAACCGCCATTATCTGGTGTTGATACAGGCCGACCAGACACTCGACGTGCATTTGCTCGAACACCGGCTGCATCAAGGGCGGCTCACCTTTGCATCGCCCGAACGCATGATGCGCTACCTCGGCCTGCGTCCTGGTTCGGTAAGCCCGTTCGGACTGCTGAACGACACAGAACACCATGTGCATGTGTTTCTCGACCAAGACCTGTGTCGATACACCCACCTGTCATTCCATCCAAACGACAGCAGGGCATCGCTCAACTTGAGGTTTGACGACTTCATGCGATACCTCGACTCAACCGGCAATACATACGAGTGGGTTGACATGACTTGCACTCCAACCCCCACTCACTGATGTCGATACCGACTTGTCATCTGCGTTAAACCCTGATTGCAACCTACCGCGTCTGGAAATGATACGTAGGTGCATTGCTGTTGGCCGATGGTGTGCCGCCAGCTGCCTGGTAGTAGCGCAGTGCTTCGGGCATCCATTGTGCAATCTGCTTTATGCGTTTCTCGTCGGACGGGTGGTCGCTGAATATGGATGCAGAGCCTGTGCCTTCCTGTGCCATACGTTGCCAGAAGGTGAGCGCCACCTGTGGGTCGTAGCCTGCCATGGCAGCAAAGATGAGTCCGATGTGGTCGGCTTCGCTCTCTTGCGAACGCGAGAATCCCGACGACCAAATCTGTGACCCGAGTCCCAGCACTTCACCGCCCAGCTGCTGCCAGTCGGAACTTACACCCGACATAGCCGCCACTGCTCCCAGTATGCCAAGTCCGGTCTGCTGTTTGTATTCATTGCTTATACGTTCGGCCGAGTGTTTTGCCACAGCATGGGCTATCTCGTGACCGAGAACGATGGCCAGCGATGCCTCGTCTTGAGTGACGGGCAGTATGCCTTCATATACCACAATCTTGCCGCCTGGCATACAGAAAGCGTTCACCTGATTGTTTTGTACCAGGTTGAACTCCCACTGATAGTTTGCCACTTCGGCTCCGAGGCCGTTTTGGCTGAGGTAGGTCACTACTGCGTTGGCCAACTTCTGTCCCACGCGCTTCACCATCGCGGTGTTGGTGGCGTTGGTTGAGAGTTTGGCCGACTGCATATATTCCTTATACTGCTGACCGCTGAGGCTCAGCACTTGCTCGTCGCTCACCATGAGTCGTTGCTTACGGCCGGTGATAGGAACTCGGGTGGTAGTACCGCAACTTACGAGCAGCGCCGCCACGACGGTGAAAATGATGTATCGAATCTTATTCATGACATAAAAACATTT
>JAFUSD010000118.1 GCA_017480685.1 Bacteroidaceae bacterium | reverse complement strand
CGAGGCAGTAAAAGCAGCCGAGCGCAACTTCCCGTTCCTCACTCTAGCAGGCGGAGAACTCATGGCAATGAGATATACCGAAGTGGCCAAGATGCAGCTAACCACCGCACTGCGCTTCGACGACGACCCCGAATTCCAAAAGATTTACATCTACTTGGCACAGGGCTACTACCTCATGCGCCACACCGACATGTTCCTGAAATACCTGAAGAAGGCATGCCAGTACACGCCCGAACTGGTGCAGACATGCTGGAGCGACGAACTCATAGGCATTGCGCCCGACAAGTATTACCAGACACTGCACGACCTGCTGCTCGGACGTATGGGCGACGATTCGAAGTCGCACCTCGACCGCATCAACGACACCGACATGCTCTTCGACACGGAAGAGCCTGTGCTGCCATTCTAAACTACCGACGGATGATAGAAAAACATATAATACTCGACGAAACCGACCTGCTCGCATTCTACGGACCTGCAAACCAAAACATGCAGATGATAAAGGCACTGTTCCCAAAACTGAGGATAGTGGCGCGTGGCAATGTGATGAAAGTGCTTGGCGACGAGGAAGAGATGTGTGCCTTCGAAGACACCATGCAGCAGTTGCAGGCACATTGTGCCAAGTATAACCTGCTGACCGAAGAAGACATACTGCACATAGTGAAAGGCGACCGCCGGCACGGCTCACACGGAGCCGACGACCCTGCCGCCATCTGCTACAGCATCAGCGGCCGACCCATCACGCCACGCAGTGCCAACCAGCGGCGGTTGGTCGACGACTTCCGCACCCACGACATGCTCTTTGCCGTAGGACCCGCAGGGTCGGGCAAGACCTACGTGAGCATTGCCCTGGCTGTGCGGGCACTGAAAAACAAAGAAGTGCGACGCATCATACTCTCGCGTCCAGCAGTCGAGGCAGGCGAGAAACTCGGATTCCTGCCAGGCGACATGAAGGACAAAATCGACCCCTACCTGCAACCGCTCTATGATGCGCTGCAAGACATGATACCGGCACAGAAGTTGCAAGAATATATAGAGCAGCAAACCATACAGATAGCACCCCTCGCATTCATGCGCGGCCGAACACTCAACGATGCTGTCGTCATCCTCGACGAAGCACAAAACACTACAACGCAACAGATTAAGATGTTCCTCACCCGCATGGGACACAATGCCAAGATGATAATCACGGGCGACGTGACCCAGGTCGACCTGCCGCGCTCAGTGCATTCGGGCTTAATCGAGGCAATGGCCGTGCTCGAAGGCGTGAAAGGCATCAGCTTCATCAAGATGGACGAGAGCGACATCGTGCGTCATAAACTCGTAACACGAATTGTTAATGCATATAGGGAGTATGAGGAAAAAAACCTCCCCTAACCCCTCCCAAGGAGGGGGACAGACCCTCTCCCCAGCCCTCCCCCGTCATCCCCCTGCGGGGGACTGAGGGGGGACAAGAACGGTTTTTCTCCCCCTCGCACTCCCCCAGGGGAGAGGGGGAGGGAGTGCCATCCGGAAGGAAATAACTAAATAGTTAAATAGTACATAAATCGTAAATAGTAAATCGTCAAATCGTAAATTAATCATAAATAGTACATAAATCGTAAATAGTAAATCGTCAAATAGTAAATAAACAAAAATCGTCAAATAGTAAATAAACAAAAATCGTCAAATAGTAAATTAAAATGGCTTTAACAAAGACCAACTTTAACTTCCCGGGACAGAAAAGTGTCTATCACGGAAAGGTGCGTGATGTGTACAACATCAACGACGACATTATGGTAATGGTAGCAACCGACCGCATCAGTGCCTTCGATGTAGTATTGCCAAAGGGCATACCGTTCAAGGGACAAGTGCTCAACCAGATTGCAGCCAAGTTTCTCGACGCTTCGGCAGCTGTCGTGCCCAACTGGAAACTCGCCACACCCGACCCCATGGTCACCGTAGGCCTCAAGTGCGAGGGATTCCGTGTCGAGATGATCATACGCGGATACCTCACCGGCTCGGCATGGCGTGAATACAAGGCAGGCGCACGCACACTCTGCGGAGTGGCATTGCCCGAAGGAATGAAAGAGAACCAGAAGTTCCCAACACCCATCATCACACCTACCACCAAGGCCGAGGAAGGCCACGACGAGAACATCTCGAAAGAGGAAATCATCGCTCAGGGTATCGTGTCGAAGGAAGACTACGAAGTGATGGAGCAATACACCCGCACACTGTTCGACCTCGGAACACGTATTGCAGCCGAGAAGGGGCTCATACTCGTCGATACCAAATACGAGTTTGGCAAGCGCGATGGCAAGGTATACCTCATCGACGAAATCCACACCCCCGACTCTTCACGTTACTTCTATGCTGAAGGCTACGAAGAGAAGTTCCTCAAGGGCGAACCACAGCGCCAGCTCTCGAAGGAGTTCGTACGCCAGTGGCTCATCGACCGCGGATTCATGAACCAACCCGGACAGGTGGTGCCCGAGATGACCGACGAGTTCGTCAACTCAATCACCGACCGTTACATCGAACTCTACGAACACATCACTGGCGATAAGTTCGTGCGCGAGGAATCGACCGACGATATAGCTGCACGCATCGAGCGCAACGTGAACGCATGGCTGCAAACGAGATAAAGCCCTACGACACCGCCGACAGCAAGAGCGAACAGGTGGAGGCCATGTTCAACAACATCGCCCCCACCTACGACCTGCTCAACCACATGCTCTCCCTGGGCATCGACCGCTGGTGGCGGCGCATTGCCATCAATCATGTAAGGAAGAACTACCGTGGAGGCTCACTTGTCAACATCCTCGATGTGGCAACCGGCACAGGCGACTTCGCCCTGCTGGCTCAGGGGAAGCTCAATCCCGAGTGGGTGGTCGGTTGTGATATAGCCGACGAGATGCTACGCATAGCCAAGGAGAAAGCTGCCGAACGCGGATTGACCGATAGGGTGGGGTTCCGACATGCCGACTGTGCCGACCTCCCTTTCTCCGACTCAGAGTTCGACGTCGTGTTGTCAGCCTTCGCTTTGCGCAATTTTGCCGACCTCGACCGCTGCCTGCAAGAGATACACAGGGTGTTGAGTCCTGGCGGAATGGCAGTAATCATCGACCTCTGCGCACCACGTCGGTTTCCAATGCGTCAGCTGTTTTCACTTTATCAACACTGCATCATGCCACTCATGGGACGCCTCTTTGCCCACGACCGCGATGCCTACTCCTACCTGCCACGCACCATGGCAGCCATCCCTCAGGGCGAAGACATGGCTGGGCACTTCCGCCAGGCAGGATTCACGGATGTCAGTTTCCGCTACCTGCCATTCGGCATGTGCTGCATGTATGTGGGGAAGTGAAACCCCTCTCTTATCTCCCCGAAGGGGAGATGATACCATCCGGATGGACTCTCCCACCTGAAAGGGGGAGTACCCGCAGGGGGAGGGGGTCTTCTCCCCGGATGGTCTTCTCCCCATAAAGGGGAAGATGCCCAAAGGGCAGAGAGGGTCCGTCCATTCTATTCATTATTCATTATTCATTATTCATTAAGAAAAGCCCAATGCGCTCCTTCGGACTCATCGGCCGCACAATCGGCCACTCATTCTCGCAGCAGTATTTCACCGAGAAGTTCCGCCGTGAAGGTATCAATGCCCAGTATCTCAACTACGAGATGCCCGATGTGTCGGGCGTCCTCTCGCTCATACATTCAGAGCCCAACCTCGTAGGGCTCAATGTCACCATACCCTACAAGCGCGACATCATCCCCTTGCTCAACTCGCTCAGCGACGAGGCACGCGCCATCGGGGCAGTCAATGTAGTCCGCATTCGCGATATGCGTGGCTTCAACACCGATGTAGTAGGTTTTCGCGAGAGCCTGCGCCCACTGCTCCAGCCACACCACACCCGTGCACTCGTGCTCGGAACCGGCGGAGCCTCGTTGGCAGTGAAGCACGGATTGCATCAGCTGGGTATTGAGACACAGAGCGTTTCGCGTACTCGCACCGGCGAATCCATCACATACACCGACCTCGACAGCGAAGTGATGGATAGTCATAGCATTATAGTGAACTGTACTCCGCTCGGCACATTCCCCAATGTAGATGAATGTCCCGACATACCTTATCACATGCTCACATCACGTCACCTCCTTTTCGACCTCGTATATAATCCCTCTGAAACCCTATTCCTCCGCCGCGGCCACGAGCAAGGAGCCACCATCAAGAACGGCTACGAGATGCTCTTGCTTCAAGCCGAAGCAGCATGGACTATATGGAAGTAGGGGGATGTTGACACACCAATTCTTCAATTAAGAAAGCCTTTCATGCGGTGCTAAAACGCGGGGGTATGTTTGAATGTGTCATATTTTATAAGATTTGTTTCGTGCCCGACACTTTATTTGTAATAATATGTGTAATTTTGCGGCACTTAATACAACAACTATTGTTAACAATGTAAAAAAGTAACATCATGAAGAAACGTTTACTCGTTTTTGCGGCTGGGATGCTGGTAGGTATCCTGTCGTTTGCTCAGGGATGGCAGAAGCCAGAACTGAAGTTTGAGACGCTAAAGGTATCGGAGGCTGGTGTTGACACCACTATCTACTACCTTTACAATGTTGGTGCCGATGCGTTCTTTACTCAAGGCAATGCTTACGGCACTCAGGCAAGTCTGGGTACTCCTGCCCTGAAGGTGATTTTTGAGAAGTATGTGGAGGAAGGTTCGTCTTGGGACGGCAAGACATACCTCATCACCGACTCGTGTCGAAGCAAGAGCAGCTGGATGCAACTTTTCATCGACAACGAAACCAATATGTATGTCGACCACAACCAGCAGGCAAACTACATGTGGGAGATTGAAGACCGCGGCAATGGTGTCTACCGTTTCTATGGTGCCGACATCAACCCCGACTACAATCAGTTGATATACTATGGTAGCTACATGGGTTATGACTACACCGAGGGTGCAACCCTCACAGGTCCGATACGTCCGCTGCTCGAGGTAGACAATGCTGAGATAGACCATGAATACTGGGTAGACTGGATGCTCGTGAGCTCTGAAACATATCATGCCTATGCTCCGCTGCGTGCCACCTACGATGCAGCCATGGCGCTGAAGGCAGTCATGGATCGTATCAGTGACGAATACTCCGGCATGATTGGAGTGAGCGGCGCAAAGGCAGTATTCGACAACACGGAGTCGACTACAGCCGAGCTTGACTCGGTTCGCAACGACCTCAACACTGCCATCAGCCTGGCCGACTATGTGATTGAGGTGCAAGCCCTCTACCCGACAATCAGTACTGCCACCGCAGAGGCTCTGCTCACGAGCGGCAGCGCCACGCGCGATGAGATGAACGCAGAATTGGCTGTACTGCGCCACGACGTACGCGACGTGGAGGTGGGTGAATATACCAACGGTGCTACCGAGGATGATCCACACGACATCACTCCGCTGATGCAGAACCCCGACTTCGCTGACAACGTGAATGGTTGGGACATCACATTCAAGAGTGGAACCAACGCAACCAACATAGGTCACCAGACGGCAAGCTACAGCAACAACGGTGTGAGCATCAACAGGTTTATCGAGGTGTGGTCGAACGCTCGCTACAACAGCAACTATCCCGACTACCGCACATTTGGTGACGGTTCGATGAGCCAGACCATCACTCAGCTGCCTGCAGGTGTCTACAGCTTCGAGTGCGACGCAATAGCAGTGACGCAAGACCAGTCGAGCGTTCCATGTAAGGGTGTCTATCTCTTTGCAATCGGAGGTGATGTCGACATGCAGAAGTCGGTACACACAGGCAACAACGCTCCTGAGCACTTCTCGTTGAAGTTTGCAAGCAGCGGCGGCGATATCGTCTTAGGATTGAAGGCAGAAAACTCGAATGCCAACTGGATGGCAGCCGACAATTTCCGCCTCATCTACTACGGACCTCTCACCAGCGACCCATACAAGGTGCTGCTCGAAGGTCTTATTGCAAACTATGAAGATGAACTGGGCGACGTAAATGCTGTGAAGGCCAATGCTCAAGTGCGTGAGGCTTACCTCAACGAGATAGACAAAGCACGCTCACTCACCGAGGGATATAAAGAGGAAATGGCAGTCATCGACAGCATCGCAGGTGTCATGGCACAGTCAATCAGCGACTACGCTAAGTTCCCAGGCATCATGAGCGCACTCTATCAGAAGCAGCTTGCATTCGAGGACAGCGACTTCCCACAACTGGCACAAGAACTGGGCGACCTCTACATGGAATGGAACGAGAAATATGAAGAAGAAACCCTCACCAAGGAGTATATCGACAATGCTGATCAGCAGATGGCACAGCTCATCATCGACTTCATCACCAAGAACGTGGAGCCAGGCAGCGACATCACTGCCCTCATCGTCAACCCCGACTTCAACAACGACTTCTCGGGTTGGAGCACCACGGGCTCGCGTCCTGCATTTGGCGGTAAGGGTGCCAACGGCCAGAACATCGTGGGCGACACCCCGACACTCGACAGCGGTAACGCCGAGGTATTCCACGCTTCGTTCAACATGTATCAGCTCATCCGCAACATGCCGAAGGGCAGCTTCACCATCACCTGCCAGGCATTCGAGCGCAACGACAACAACGACAACCATGCATACATCGACGACTGGGCACAGGGCCCACGCGCCGGAATCAGCGCAGTGCTCTATGCCAACGAGTTCGAGACCAAGGTCAACAACGTCATGGCATTCGGCAACCCTGAACCTCAGTATCAGGCTCTCACCACCAACGATGCCGGCGAGACTGTCAACCACTGGTCGTGCGACCGCTATATCGAGGAAGACTACAACTTCTACATCCCCAACTCGATGGAAGGTGCCAACTTCTTCTTCAACATATCGCCCGAGACCTACATCGTGAAGACCGAAATCACACTCGAAAACGATGGCGACAGCATCCTCATCGGTCTCAAGTGTCCTGCAACCAACAGCTGGGTAATCTTCGACAACTTCCACCTTATATATAATGGTAGTGGTAAGGACGCATACATCCCTGCAGTGGACGGACTCATCACATCGCTCACCGATGCAAGCGGCGATGATGTGATTTTGGGTAACGATGCACGTACGGCAGCAACCAAGGCTATTGCCGACCTCGAGGCAGCCAAGGCAGAGACAGCTACCATCGAAGATTGCACAACTGCAATATCACAGGGTAATGAAGCACTTGCATACGCAAGGGAATCGGCTACACTCTATAATCAACTGGAAGGAGCATACGAGAAAATCTTCGAAACAATCCTCCTGCATGAAGACGATGAAGACGTGTCGCCCGAGGCAATCGACAATGCAAGCGCATTGCGCGACAAGGCAGAAAATGCTCTTATCAATTTCAACCTCACCAACGACGAGGTGAAAGCACTCATCGACGAGATGGAACAAGCCGGCTATGCACTCCTCCTGCCTGCTGGCGAGTACATCGCAATCAGCGACGACATTTTCTTCCGCTGGAGCGCTGCCGATGCAAGTGGCGAGAAGGTGGAACAGGTAACTCCAGAAAACAATATCGGTACTCCTATCGTACAGTCAGTATGGGGCGACACCAACGTCAACTACCTCACTTATGCCGACCTCTCCGACGCCAGCGCACTCGTTATCACCGTTAGCAGCGGTAACCCACGTGTACTGCTCAACCGTACAGTCGATGGTGGACAAGTGGCCAACGGTCAGCTCTTCGAAACCAACGGCAACGCATCCGACTACCAGACTGTCATCGACAATGGTGATGGAACCAAGACCTTCATCATCGACCTTGCTAAGATTTGCGACGAATGGGGCTTCGTACACCTCCACGCCATCAAGGGAGCCAACTGGGCCGACGTAGTAGTCACCAGTATCCTCATCGGCTACCGCAATGGTCTGCCAGAGCCAGATGCCATCGAGAACATCGCAGCTGATGTGCAGGCACCAACAGCCTTCAGTGGCATCTACAGCATCACAGGTGCTAAGCAGCAGAGCCTGCTGCGCGGCATCAATATTGTAAACGGTAAAAAAGTATTGGTTAAGTAAACCTAAGTACTTACACACTTAAAATATAAGGGGATGCGCCTCGAGGCACATCCCCTTATTGCTTTTTCTGCTGGTTACTATATCCGTTCAAGTCAATTGCGCAGCCAGCCTGCAGCTGCTTCCCTCTATAGTGGCAGCTGTTTCCGCTACAGGGAATGTTCTTAGAACATAAGGAAGTCTTTCTTTGCTGATGGTGGAGCCGTGAGCATGTGGGTGGGGTTGCGATGCTTTTGTCGCACTATCTTGATGTTTGGAAAGCGGCGTCGGAGGGTTTCCGCCTCTTTGTCGGTCATGATGCCATATACTGTGAAGTTGTCGATTTTGACGTTGTCCAGCCACACAGGGAGGGTTACTTTGCCGTCGAATGTCAGTTGCAGGTTGACGAAGTGCGACAGGTGTGGCATGACGGGTAACACCTCTTCGGCTTGCAGCACATAGTAGTCGTTGTTGGTTAGTCCGATGAATCGTGCTGTCGATTCGTCGGTCGTTGCATTTCTCACCATCCATCCTATCTCCGGAGTCAGTGCACCGGTCTTGGGGTCTGCGCTTGCGCCAAAGAATCCGGCATAGAGTTCGAGGCCTGTCTCGTCGATTACGTCTTTTTCATCTCTCCCTATGCGCTTGTATTTCATGTTTACGCTCACCACTTCGCTGGCCATGTGGTCGTACATGCCCGATTTCTTCGGTATCGATTTCGTCTCGATGGTTGGGAAGAAGGTGAGGAACCATCCGTCGAAGTCCTTCACGTTGGTGCTCAAGCAGCCGAGTCCTCGCAGTTGGTCGGGGTGGTATTTGGTTATCATGTCGAGCCAGAAGTCGCGGCGCGGCTTACCTTTGGCTGCTGCTACGAACTCTTTCAGTATCGGCCGCAGGCTTTCGACCCACCATCCCATGTCGTAGGCGGTGAGTGCTTCGGTCTTTTCCAGCACACGTTGCCAGTCGGCTGCTGTGCCGTGCAGTGTGACCGACGGGATGCCGCAGATGGAGTATCGCACCTCGTAGCGGAAGTATTGCTTCACGGCTTCCATCAGTGTTATCTGCGATGCTATGCGCGAGGTGAGTGTTGAAGTCGAGAAGTCGCAAGCCATCACTTTGGCTATGTTGCCTTGGGTATGGTATTCAATTTGTTTACTGAATACATCCAGCATCGTGTTCCATGCAGTAGCGCTTGCTCCTCTTCCTCTGAGAAGGTCGAAGTTGCTTACAATGGTCAGTTCTTTCACTCCATCGTGTTTCACTATCTTGCTGCGCAATTGTTCGGCATTCAGGTTTACGTAGCGTCCGAATGTCTGGCTGATGAGCAACCACACCACGTCGGGCGACAGGGCCACTGGGCGGTGTTCGGCGTATGCCCAGCAGAGCATACGATATACCACATCCTCGCCATACAGCACCAGTTTGCGCCCCGGGGCAATGCTGTGTGTGATGATGTTGTGCTGTTCGCGCGGAATCTGGAAGTCGCCGAGCACTTCGCGACATATCACGTCGGCATCCCACAGCCTCAGTTCCTCTGTGGGTTTCGGCAGGTCTTTATCCACTTCGAATGTTATGCTTCCGTCCGATTTGCTCAGTATTCGGAAATCGGTAGTTTGTGCCATTGCTGTAGCATACATGATGCAGCAGATAATCTGTGTGATGATTCGTTTCATAAGCATTTGTTTTTTTATATTATTATAGCTGTCAATATGCTGAGTCCTACTCCTCGTACTTGAAGTCGGGGTCGAACTTCACTTGCTGGCATATTTGCTTTAAGTATTCGTCGATGCTCTTGGCTCCAGGTTTTATAAACAACAGGAATGTGATGCTGCGATAACGGTCGGCTCTGTATATTTCCACTCCGTAGCACTCGGTTGCCCCGTCTTTCAGGCGATGTTGCAGCTTTTCGTCGTCGCAGTGAATCTTGTCGAAGAACGGCATCTTCACCGTAAACACAAGGTCGGCATTGGTGGCGCGAGTCAGTTCATCATCCTGATGGCGGGTGACGTTCTGATTGATTGCTTCGTTTATGCGTTGCATCATGGCAGCATCGTTCTGCACCGATGGCTCATGGTCGATGTGGAACCACGGCAGTGCGCTGTTGCACAGCATCGAGCCTTGAAGCCGCGGTTGATAGTTTGGAATGGTGGCGTCGGTTATGGGATGCATGTGCGATGGTCGTGGCTTAAAAGCTTCCATATACTGCTCCATCAGCAATGTACACTTAGGGTCGATTGTGACGATGGGGCCTGCAAAGAATGTCGGCATATTGCCGTGCGACTCTTCGAAGGTGGAAACCATGATGGTCTGTTGGAAGAACTCCATGGTGCCTTCAGGAATCTTTGTAAATTCGACCGTGGTCTTGTCGAAATTGAGGTTGGAACCAAACCATTCTGCATTGGTCTTTGTGTAGTCATCGTAATCGTCTGCCTGAACAGACAATGCACATACTGCCATGAATGACAGCAACAGGGTAGCACGTTTTGTTTGTTTCATAATTTCATTTACTATTTATAGATTTACCATTTGAACCCCCTCCCTGCTCCCCCAAAGGGGGAGATGTCCGAAGGACAGAGAGGGTATCCTTCCGGATGTCAGACATGTCCTTCTGTTTCTTCTGTGCTGCAAATATAACGAAAATAAAGAATTCTGCACCCCAAAGGGGCTGAAAAATGATAATCTACAACTGAAAACAGATAATCTACAGGTGAGAACTGTCAGTCCGAACGTCAAGAACTGTCAGTCCGAACGTCAAGAACTGTCAGTCCGAACGTCAAGAACTGTCAGTCCGAACGTCGAGAACTGTCAGTCCGAACGTCGAGAACTGTCAGTCCGAACGTTTTGAACTGTCAGTGAACTGTCTGTCGTCGATGATACTTTCCATTTGTATCATGCGACAGAGCCTCGGAAAGCAATTGCTCCCAAGGCTCTGAATGAAATAAAAGAAAAGGGTAAATGATTGTATTATATGCTTTCCGCCTTAGCGACGGATGGTGCGAATATCGTGGCAGTTACGATGTGTGACTACTTGACTCCCTTCTCGTACTCTGCCTTCAATGATTGGAATATCTGATTCATAATCTGCCTGTTGGCTCCTTCCACCTCCGACGTGAGGTCGACCGTGATGGTACGTCCGTTGCGCGAGTAGTTGGCTTCCTCCTCGGGGTCGAGGTCTTCCTTCAGTTCCTTCCATGCTTCGTCAGCCAGCTTGTCGGTAGCATAGGTTGTGGTGCAGATGTATTTTGTCAGTGTTCCGTCGCTGCTGAATGTAGCGGTATACACTTCGACCATCACTCCCTGCCATGTGGCGGTAAACACCAGTTGTGTGGCAGTCTCGTTGATTGTTACGGTCGGCTTCATCGTTCCGTTATCAATCTTCTCGATAGCCTTTTCTACGTCGTCATCATCATCGCCGCAGGCGGTGAAGCACATTGTGCCCAGCAGCATCATGGCTGCCATCAATAGATACTTTGTCTTCATGTCCTTTTTTTTAATGAATAATGAATAAT
>JAFUSD010000117.1 GCA_017480685.1 Bacteroidaceae bacterium | reverse complement strand
GGCTGGCAGAGATTCCAGACCTCGTATTCGACAACAGCACGGTGCCGATGCTGAAGCCCGACGGGATTTTCGTGCTGGAGCACGGACGTACATACGATTTTGCCCAGCATCCACACTTTGTGGACCATCGCAACTACGGCTCGGTGCATTTCTCTTTCTTTAAGTGAACACCATACCGTTTCAGTACACACCTTTATATACGATATAACCGGTGTGTATTTTTTTTGCCATAAGTGTCAGTAAAAACGAGGATATCCTCACAAGGCTGCAAGGATATCCTCACAAGGCTGCAAGGATATCCTCACAAGGCTGCAAGGATATCCTCATTTTTATCCGCCCATATTCATGCGCATTCTCTCTTTCTGCAATTCTATGGCCTGTTTGCCGCTGAGGTGTTCTATGTCGAGCCTGATGATCACCATGCGATGCAACCCTTTGTCCAGTTCGGCAAGCATGCCTGCCTCGTCGCCAGGTGCATATCGGCGTGCCAGCAGCTTTGCTGCCTCGAGTTTCTCGGTGGCATCGGCCACTATGCCTATGTGGCCAAATGCAATGACGCTGCGGAAGTAGGTGGTGAATTTCTGTGGCTTCACGTCGTCTTGTGCTATCACGCAGAACGATGCTTTGTTGCATGCCTTTATGGCATCAATCTTGTGGCCCTCTACAGCGCTGTGGAAGTAAATCTGTCGGTTGGCATACACATAGCTTATGGGTAGCGCGTATGGGTAGCCGCCGTCGCCCAGCAAAGCCAGGGTGCCCGATGTGCAGCGGCTGAATATCTCTTCGCATTCTGCGTCGGACAGCTGCTGCCGCTTGCGTCTCATTTCGCGAAAAATCATTGGTGTGGTCGTTTCTTTAGTGGTGAGTATCTGCGAGTTTTGGTTTTAGCCAATCATCTTAAGCCCGATGATGGAGCCTATGAGTGTGGTGATGAAGAACAGTCGCCAAAAGGTGGCAGGCTCATGGAATAAGAATATGCCTACCAACACCGTGCCTACTGCCCCGATTCCTGTCCATACAGGATATGCAGTGCCCAGCGGAAGTGTCTGTGTGGCCTTGATGAGCAGCACCATGCTGAGAGTTGAAAACAGTGCGAAACCGCCAATCCAACTCCACCAAACCATACCTTCTGTACCCTTGGCGCGCGAGAGGCAGAAGGTGAATGCTACCTCGCACAGACCTGCAATAATCAAGAAAAACCAGTTCATAGTGTCATCTATTGTTATTATTTGTTTATTATATCTTCTCAATTATATCTTCTCAATTATTATATATTCTATATTAATTATTATTTTTATTCATTGTGTTGTAATGCATGTCACTGCTTCATGCATTGATTATCTTACGCATAATATCTGATAGTCTTCGTCTTCCCACACCACGCTGTAGTTGTGGCGTGCTATGAATTGTTGTATCAGCTCCACCTTGCGGTTCTTGTGCATGAAGTCGTCGGTAGCGTCGGTCGAGTTCCACAGGGGGTCGGGTTGCGTGAAGTCGATGGTCTCGCCCTTCTCACGCAGGATGACCGGCCATGGTTCGCCTCGCTGTTCGGTGCGTTGCTCTGCCTGCCTCATGTTGAGCTCCATCATGCTGTTGTCATACGACCAAGGCCAGGGATTGTGCATGTAGGGCCGTGTGTGGGTCAGGTAGTGTAGCATGGGGCGGTTTTGGAAACAGAAGAGGTAGTCGCCCTGGTTGACGTAATGGCTCAGCTGGCTCAGTATCTTGTTGGTGTGGAGTTTGTAGGCTTCCGATGTGTAGGTGTTGGCCAGCGGATGGTCGATTCGGAAGGTCTTCTCCATCCTCGGGCCGTAGTCGAAGTAGGCACTGCGGCTCATGGTTATCGAGTTCATGCAGATGAATATGATGCAAAACCAGGTGCCCACCACCATTACGTAGCAGTTCATCCACCATCTCAGCCTCTGCCTGACAATGCTTCCGCTCTTCAGTTGTCTGGCGAGCATGAATGTGGTGGCGAGTGCCAGTGGAGTGGCTGTCCATATTGCATTCTCGCCCATGTTGTTGATGCCGTAATCGCTGCCAAGGGGTAGGGTGTAGAGCACTATCAATGCCCCCATGGCTGTGTACACGTATTGCGGCTCATGACGAAAGCACCACAAACCTGTCAGGAGCATCAGTGTGCAGAATGCATAGAGGTACATCATGTTGTCGAACTCATGAAAGAGCAGTGGAGGCAACATCACCTTCACCATGTCTTTCACTACTTGAATATATTGGGCAAAGTACTTACCTGCCATCGTTGCCAGGTTGTGACTGCTGTCGGCGCTTGATGCAGCCGAGAAACCGCTCTGCAGGTTGTCGGCAAAGATGGGGAGATGGCCCAAAGCCCACATAAGCAAAAGCAGCAAACCGATGCCTGCCACAATGCCTGCCAGTGCTGGAATCATGAGGCGCAGGGTCTGCTTGATGTTTCGGTTGAAGATGTAATAGGGAATGAAAAGCAACAGTAGTGCCAGCTGCGAGACGTTTGGTATGCGCGAGAATATGTTGATGCCGACACATAGCCCGAATGCCAGCGCATGCCAGCGGCTGTGTGTTGTAAGGGCTTTACACATCATATATATGCTTGCAACCGACAAAAGCACCGTGACGCTGCTATGGTCGAACACCATGACTCCGTAGTTGTGGGCGCAAATAATCATCAGCATGCTTGCAATCAGTGTTGCCCGTTTTGCAAAGTTGCTGACGGTGAGGTAGCATATCGCCCACGATGCCACGATGAACAGTATGTTGAGAATCCTGAACCCATAGATGCCCCACGAGCCGAACAGCTCTTCCCACAAGCCGCCAATCCACAGCGCGTTGTAGAAAAGGAAGATGTAGCTCACGCTCTCGGGGTCGTGGTATATCTGTTGGTATCCGCTGAGCGACCACCCCTCGTCGGCCATGCAGAAGCCTTGCAGGGCAAGCAGGCCCTCGACGATGACGATGATGGCGCACGTCAGTATCAGGAATCGGTTATGTGAGGTCTGTGTCTTTTGCACTTTGGGCTTTTATCGGTTGGTCTTGGGTATGAGTTCGTCGGGCGAGTCTTTGGTGAATGTGTTGATAGGTGGTGCCGTCTTGGTGTAGAGGTCGGCTATGAGTTGCGGCTCGATGGTCATCGCAGGACGGAAGCGGTCGGAGTTCATGTAGCGCAGGATGGAGGCACGCATCTGCCTGGCCACGATGCGGTGGTCGAGGTCGTTGGTGATGTCCATCGTGGTCATCACGAGGCGGCCGCCCAGCACGTTGGCTTCGAACAGCATGCCTATCTTGCGCGAGAGGAACCACGTGTCGATGCTCTGCACGAGTGGCTGGAAATCGTCGGGGAACATATCGAACTGCATCACCTGTGCTTTGTTCACCAACTCCCACCACTGCAGGTTGCTGTGATATTCGGTGGGGAAGATGTCGAAGATGGGGTGCTCGTTCTCTACCAGGATGCCGGTGGTGTGGGGCGCACGCATCTTAAACCAGCTGGTGTTCCAGAACACGGGCAGGAAGTGCTGCACTATCTCTTTTCCGTAGCTCACCTTGCCTGCTGCTGTGAGCAGCACGATGCCGCCTTTCTTCAGCACATTCTGGGCTTTCTCGTCGAAATCGGCGGTCACCCACACCTTGCCTTCATCGGCTGTCACTTCGGTGGGATATACCCAGAAGTCCCAGTGATTCTGTGCTTCGGTGCCGGGGATGTTGACGCTCAGTGTCAGCTTCTGTGCCTCGCTGATGCCGTTGAGCGGAAGGTCGATGCTGCCGAGTGGCAGGTTGTGACCTATGGGTGCATCGACCTGGAGCAGGTCGCCTTCGGCCACGATGCCCTCTGCATTGCTTATCATGTAGTGGGGGTGGATGGTGTTGAGCGGGTGGTCGCTGTATTGGTTGAGCAGTATGTCGGCATGGAATGTCTCGTCGGCCTTCCACGTGAACTTCTGTATCTTGGCAAGTGGCACTATGGGCGAGCAGAACTGGCGGAACTCAGTGGCGGTCATGTAGCCTTTGTCGTCGAAGAACACATCGGTCACTCCCACCAGCGCGGTGCCTTGACCCGAGTAGTCGTTGAGCGAGAGGAGTTGGAATCCGGCATACTCGGGGGTACGCATCGTGCGTTCGATCTCGTACTTATAGCATAACGACTGCAACTTGCCTGCTGCCATGAGGAACCGTCGGCCACGGCTTTCCATGCCTCGGTCGCGCAGCAGGTCGCGGAATACTTCGAAGTTCTTGGCTTTGTTCACACCCGTGTACTTCGGTATCTCGTCGAAGTTGGGGAATGCACACCACTGTCCCGTCTCGTGGCTCACATAGGGCTCGGCCACTGTGCGCAGTGCCTGCGAGTAGTCGTCGGTGCTGCTTGGGCGGGTGCTGGCCCATGTGAGGCCGCGAGCTCCTGCCTTCACGTGATACTGGCTCTTGGGCTGCCATGCCCACGAACCGCCTACCGATGCTCCGGTATATACGCGGCGGGTGTCGGTTGCCTTCCAGTAGTCGACAAACTGACCTACCCATTCCACCCATCGGCCGGCAGGTTCGTTGCCGCATGCCAGCATGCAGAACGAGGGGTGGTTGCCGTAGTCGCGTGCCATGCGCTTGGTTTCCTCCATGAGGTAGGTGTCGATGCTACGTCCGTTGCCCAGCGCTACTCCATGATTGGGCCAGCTCGGACCCTCGGGTTGCAGGTAGAAGCCTACGCGGTCGGCGGCTTCGAAGGCGGCTTCGGGTGGGCAGTAGGAGTGGAAGCGCATGTGGTTGAGGCCATATTCGCGACAGCGGGTGAACACTTTCATCCACGACTCTACGTCCATCGGTGCATAGCCGGTGAGTGGGAAGTCGCAGTTCTCAACCGTTCCGCGCAGTTGCACTTCGTGTCCGTTGACGTAGAACATCTTGCCTCGTATCTCGAAGCGGCGCATGCCGAAGGTGGTGGCGCGTGTGTCGGTGGTTTTGTCTTTCACCGTGATGGTGGCTGTGAGATTGTAGAGGTTGGGGTGGAACTCATCCCACAGACGCATGTTGTCGCCCATGGGCAGTGTCAGCTCCGTCCACATCGTGTCGGTCGTGAGGCTGACGGCGGCATCGGCTTTCTCGCCTGTGGTGCATTGCAGTTGCAGGCGTGCCTTGGTCTTGGGCTTGCCGGCGAGTTGCAGTCGCACCAGTGCCGTGTGGTTGTCGATGTCGGGATATACCTGCATGTCGATGATGCGTGTTGAGCCAGTCTGACGTAGTTCCATGCGTCCCACTATGCCGTTCCAGTCGCCTTGGGTCTGGTCGGTGATGGAGTGCGAGTCTTTTCCTACATCCACGGTCTCGGGGCGGTTGTCGATGCGCAGGGTGATGATGTTGTCGCCTGCCTGCAGGTAGTTGGTCACATCGTATTGGTGGGCGGCGACGAGGCTGTTGCGCATGCCCACGCGCTGGCCGTTGACGTAGAGGGTGGTCTCGATGTGCGGACGTTCCAGGTAGAGGGTGTAGGCACTCTGCTTGTCCACCTTATTTATATTTATAATGCGCTGATACCATGCCACACCCACGTAGTGCTTGTCGGGGGTGAGGAAGAAGGTGAGCTTCATGTCTTTGCCTGGCAGGCGATAGCGTTCCATGTAGGGGTTGAAGAAGTAGGAGCTGTCGTAGAGGCTGCCCACCCACTGGGTGTTCATACTTATGTCGTCGCCTTTTAGTCGCTGGGGCATAGAGCCGGGCAGGTCGATCGAGTCGTCGAACTTATGGTTCACATACCATTGTTCGGTCACTCCGCGGTCGTTGCGGTCTATCTGGAACTTCCATCGCCCGGCGAGGTCGATGGTTTGTGCACTCATGCCGCACTGGAGGGCTATGCATGCAAGTGTCAGGATAATGGTCAGTCGTTTCACGGTTATGATGTATTTGTTTTATTACCAGTAGCCTTCACTCCACACATCGCGCTCTTTCACACGTTGATCGCTGGTGCTTTGGGTTCTGCTACTTCCTTTAGTCAATCCAGTGTTGCCGTCAAAGTTAGGACTTGCTTGCATCATCGATGTACCAATCATGATGTGCTGCTCTGATGTTTGGGGCTTGAGATATATCTTCATTGTCTTATGCTTTATTTACTTGATGAATACTTTCTTTCCGTTCACGATATTTATTCCCTTCTGTACTCCGTTCAGGCGTTGGCCCTGGAGGTTGTATATTCCACCCTCTGTGCCCTCTGTCTTCTCTGTGCTCTCTGTGAGCTTGATGCCTGTTGCATCTTCGAAGTTCATGTTGATGTTCTTCACCTCTGCACTTGCGTCGATCTGGAAGTAGGCGCGGAGGGCTTTGAGGCTGGTGCTTTCGTCGCTTGGGTTGTAGAGTGTGTTCCCTGCTCCCACGAACCAGATGGTGCTCTTGTCCATGCCGTCGAGGCTCACCTGCGAGTAGGTGCCCTTGAAGCTTATCTTGCCGTCGGTGCTTGTCACATCGGTCGTGACAGGAACAGTGATGTATTCAGGGTCGTCGATGCTGTAGCGATAGGGGTTAGGGATGTCGCTCACGGTTGCTGTCACCACCACATTATAGAATACGGGGTTCACGATGTTGGTGCCTGCTGCCCACTTTATGAGGTATGGCACACCGGCCTTGATACTGGTGGCTGTGTTGAAGTTGAGGGTCAGGGTATTGCCATCGAGCCCCGACGATGCTGCATCCATCTCCATCAGTGTGGCGCCGGCGAGGGGCGAACCATCGAGTGTCACGTCGAACGGCAGGCACAGCGTGTTCCAGTCGCCGTCGCAGTAGAGGGTGCGGCCGCTCAGCATCACGTTGTGTGGCTGGCCGTCCTTCAGGCTCAGTATCAGGTCGTAGTTTATGGTGCCGTTGTCGTCGTATATCTGATCGATGGCCGATGGCTCTACCGTCGTGCCTTCGTTCACATACTTGATAGTCACGCCTCCATATTCGCCTTCCTCGCCACTGGTGGTGAGCACGAAGTGGTAGTTCTGGGTCGGGCTTGTCAGTTTCTTCACGCTGGCTGTCATCACGCCGTTCACTTCGTCATACTCCTGCACCAGTGCCAGGTCTTTCGCTCCGTCGAGGTTGAGGTCGAGGCCCATGGGGTCGCCCTCGTTGTTGAAGTAACCAGTCAGCATGGTCAGTTGGGCCGACAATCCCAATGGTATTGCTACCGACTCGCCAACAGCTGCACCGGTGAGGTCGATGATGTAGTCGGTGCCCCATTCGGCATAGAGTGTGGTGCTGCCGGTTGGTATGAAGTCGCTGCCTGCATAGTGGCGGGTGCCGCTGCCGTCGGCCTCGGTGTTCCAGCAGAGGAACGACTTGCCTTCGCTGCCGCTGTAGGTACATGATGGCAGAGTGGTCGTGATGCCCACACGGGTGTTGATGGCGGGCATTGCGTCGCCTGTGCCTCCGTTGGGCAGGAATGTGAGCGTGGCGGCTTCGGGTATGCTGAGGCGTATAGTCACTTTTGCATCGCTGCCGAGGCTGTAGGTATAGGTCTCGACGGGGTTGGTGTTGCTGATAAACAGGGCGTCGTAGTAGATCAGACCCGTGTAGTTGCCCGCAGCGGCGCTCTGCCATGTGGTTTGCGGTATGTGTATCCACATGGTGCCGCTCTGTCCGGCGGCGGTCAGTGGTTCCGACAGCTGGTTGCCGTCGGTGTGGGTGCCTGCGCCCTTGGTGGCTGTCAGCGTAGTGCTGCCGTCGTAGAATGTGAAGTCGGAGTTGGCACCGCTGCCCACGAATGGTGTCACAGCCACGGCGTCAGCCTCGCGCACGGCCCTGCCGTCGTTTTGGAACCAGCCTAAGGTGAGGCTGTTGAGCGTCACGCTGATGTCGGTCCACTCCTGTCCGTAGGGGATGTCGATGCTCGTCGCATCGGTCGATGCCGTGACGGCGCATGGGTAGTCCCATTTGGCATAGAGCGTCATGTCGCCCGGCACGAGGTCGGAGTTGAAGTGCCACTCGTTGGTAAAGTCGGCGTCGGTGTACCAACCCGCGATGGGCAGGGTAGCGGCTGGATTGCCCAACGTCCAATTGCTCCACATATTGGTTATCGGCGGAATAGAATACGACGCGTTGTTCGTCTCGAGCGTCACCGTGCAGCGCCAGTGCTCCTTGTAGTCGGAATGAACATTGCTGTTCCAACCCATCCCCTTCGTCACCGCATTCCACTGTGCCTTGGGGGCGTCGAAGTAAATGTCCTTTAGGCTTGAACAGCCAGAGAAAGCAGATTGACCAATTGATGTCACGCTGGTTGGAATGGTGATGCTTGTAAGAGCTTTGCATCCGTCAAAGGCACTTTGTCCTATACTCGTCACACTATTGGGGATAATGACGTTTTCTAACTTTTCGCAGCCAGAGAATGTATAATTCGCAATTGTCGTCACATTGCTTGGAATGGTGATACTTGTAAGAGCCTTGCAAAAAGTGAAGGCACGTTCACCGATGCTCGTCACGCTATTGGAAATGGTGATGCTTGTAAGAGCTTCGCACCACTCAAAAGCATGCTTTCCGATGTCCGTCACGCTATTGGGAATGTTGATGTCTTTTAAGGCATCGCAGTACGAGAAGGCATAATCTCCAATGTCTGTCACGCCGTCTGGAATGATGATGTCTTTTAAGGCTTTGCAAAGAAAGAAGGCATAGTTTCCGATAACCTTCAATCCTTTAGGAAGAGTGAGTTTTTCCATATCCGCGCATCCATAGAAGCAAATATAAGGGATTTTGGTGATGCCATCCGGAATGGCATCCTCAGCAACGACGGTACCGCTACTGTTGACTACATGGATATGCTTCACTCCTGCTGGTACAGGCGACATTTCATTGAATTCATAGTGGTCGTACATATACACCGTTTCGAGTTTGGGGAAATCCTTGGGCTCCACGCGTTCATAGATGGTAACCACCGCTGCACCGTCGATGATGGCGGGGTACACGGTTACATTATTTATGTTGCCCGTGAAGTCTTGTAGTATGCATCTGGTGCCATAGACGTCTTTCTCGATGACCCATCCGTCGGCGGTAGATGCCGTCTGCGCCCACGCTGTGGTGCAGGTCATGATGGTCATGAGCAGGAGCACGGTTGCACGCGATAATGATTGGGGTGTGATAAGTCTTTGCATAATCTGTCGCATTGTGTTTTTTGTTAGTACTTGCAAAGTGGGTGCGATTTGCGCACACATTTGTGTGCAAAGATACAAAAACTTATGAATATAATCCGACAAAAAACTCCTAAAAGTGTATCGTTCCACTCATTTTCGTTAAGAATACACACGAAAGTTTTACTGCGAGTGCACGGAAGTTTTGCTGCGAGTGTGCGAAAGTTTTACTGCGAGTGCTCGAAAGTTTTGCTGCGAGTGCACGGAAGTTTTGCTGCGAGTGCGTACGAATTCTTAAATTTACGTCGAAAATTATTAAATTTTCGGTGGAAAATCAATAAATTCTCGGCCGAAAATTATTAAATTTACGTCGAAAATTAAAGAATTCCCGTATACGCGCAAGCTTTTTCTTACGTATGCGCAGCAAAAGTTGGATATATGTGTGGGAAAAGTTGGATATATGTGTGGGAAAATTAAGATCCTCTCCTTCACTTCGTTTCGTCGGGATGACAATATGGGGAGGTTGTGCTAATCATGATGGTTGTTATAGTGCACGTGTAGCTTGAAACAAAAAACGCTCCAGGTTCGATGACCGAGCGCGTAACATCGTGGAGCTGGAGGGACGAACAGCATGGAATGCTGTCATAAATAAATTTCTGCAAGGATGAGTTTTAAGAGCCTATCCAAGGACGCTCTGCATGCTTACCTACCACCTCGGCTTGCTGTCAAATCCATGTCAACCCCATTGTGTTATTGACGATTGATAATCGACAACCGACAATTTGCAGTTAGCACCTGATATCCGGTGTGTAGATTGCAAACCGCTGTTTGCTGCTGCAAAGATACGCAAAAACTACGTTTCGACCAAACATCAGAGCAAAAATTAATGACATAAAGAGTTTCATAACATATTTTTTTTCGTTATCTGAACACACATTAAGCAAAATAATTGCTATCTCTGCAACATAATTATAATGACAGTAACATTTAAGATAATCAAGTATATGATTCGAATCTATGCATACATTCTCTTTGCTTTGTTAGGACATGTCGACATCATTGCTGCCGACTGTGTCGTTTTGGATAAATGGTTGAGATATACACTTACTATCGACTCTGTGAGTCGTGACGGAATGAAGGATACAATCGTGATTGTTGACTACAACAACACATATGAGTGGGATGGTATCTATTCCGATGGTATCAATGAGTTAGTAATTCCGGGCACAATATCTATTAATAACAAAGTATATCATACGAGAATTGGAAGAAAGGCCTTCGCTGACTGCAAATTCTTTCATGATGTCAGATTGGCAGATGGAGTTGACCGCATCGATGGATATGCATTCTACGGATGTAGCAACATGCATAGCATATACATACCAGCCTCAACAACCGTTGTAGCACCTTCTGCACTTCGCAACTGCGAAGCACTCAACATCATCAGTGTAAGCAAATCAAACCCTGTGTATGGTAGCTGCTCAGGAAGTAACGCATTGGTTGAGAACGGAATTCTACAAAATGGATGTGGTAGCACAATTATTCCCGAAGGAAAAGTAGTGGAAATTGCCCATCAAGCATTTATGGGATGTAAGGCACTGAAATCAATAATTATACCCGAAGGGGTGAGACGGATTGCCAGCGAAGCATTCCGTGGATGCAGCAACCTGAGCGATGTAATCCTTCCGCAAAGTTTGACCGAGATGTCAGGACAAGTATTTGGACACTGCACACGACTCGAGTCACTCACAATTCCAAAGAATGTAAAGTTGATTGTTTCAAATCCTGTAACATGGTGCCCATCGATAAAATATCTGCATGTAGAAAAAGGGAATGCCAAATATCACTCAAACAATCAAAACGACGCAATAATCGAAACTGCAAAACATAGCATGATAGCAGCATGCAAGACAGTTACCATTAATCGCGACATACAACGCCTTGATGCACTATGCTTAGCAGGACAACCCATCGTCAATGTTTTCATACCCAAATGGGTAAAACACATAAGTAGCAACGCATTAGCATACTGCCCGATAATTGCCACTATAGAGGTTGATAAACGCAATCCTTATTATGATTCACGTCACGAATGCAATGCTATAATCGACACCACAAAAGACATATTGATTGCGGGATGCTACAACACATCAATACCAAACGATGTAACAATCATTGGCATGTATGCATTCGCCGGACGCACCTTGCCAGAGAGTTTTGACATCCCGGCAAGCATAAAACTCATAGAATATGACGCTTTCAGAATGGTAAACGGACTTAAACACATCAAATGGGGCATATCGAAAGGTAATGTACACATTGAAGACAAGGCATTCGAAGATTGTCCCGACCTAAACCTCTAAGCACACATCTGAAATTATTGCTGTCCGGTAAAAGTTTTTTAGCAATATAAAAAATTAGGCTGAAATCCTCGCTCGGGTTTCAGCCTTTTTTGTTACCTTTGTTTTTGCGACAAAACATCAATAACATGAACAAAGGTACGCATTTTATCGGACAGCTGATGTATGGACAGCTGTTAAATTTGCTCAACAAGCAAAAAATTCTTCGTTTCAGCCCGAGAGGGACTGGCTTAAAATACTCGAAATGGACAATCCGCCGCCTGAAGAACAGACATTATTCGATTAGAGGGGGCTTATTTTCTGAAAATAAAAACGCAACGCCTGTTTAAGGGCATTGCGGAAGATAATTTTTTGCTCATTTGAGTTTTAGCGGACAGTAATAAAAAATCGACCCGAAAGTGTGATTTTTCTGCGTCAACATTTGTTGTTTCCGTAATAAATAGTTACCTTTGCAATGGGAAATGGAGCCCTCCCACTTTGTGGGATGATTCTGTCTTCTTTCCTCTCGCGCTCCCCCAGGGGAGGGATGTACTCCCCCTTTCAGGTGGGAGAGGCACGCGTCGGAAGGCCTATCACTCACCCTTTGGGGGAGCAGGGAGGGGGCTCAAATCGTACATAAATCGTAAATTAACTCACGAAACTTAAATTATATTTATTTTGTATGGAACAGATTATCAAGAAACGACAGTATGCCAAGCCTTCGGTGATGGCAACCATGATTGTCCACCAGAGTGTGCTCATGACGAGCGAAGAACCGACACGCGGCGTCCGTTCTTCTATGTCGGGATATGACAAAGACGAGGAAGGGGGCTTTTCACGTAGATAAAAAAAGGAGGAAACCATGAAGAAACTAAATTTACAGATGGGCATCATGATAGTGTTTTGCCTTTTGCCATTGGGCTGTATACAGACTTCTTGTTCTTCAGACGATGACGAACCGGAGGGGGTGGAACAACAGGGCGACGGTAGAAAGCTGTTGCAGATGACAGTGTCCGACGTGCCCCTCACCAGGGCAACGCTTACGGACAACATAAGTACACTGGGAGCCAGCTGGAACGCAGGCGATGCGGCAACATACTTCAACGTAAGTTCGTTCACCACCGACAGAATGGACTACGGCACTCTCTATGCCTCTTCGTCGGCCGCCACGTCGGCATTTACCGGCACGGTGAGATGCTCGGTGAACGACAACATAGCGCTGCTCTACCCTGCTACTGCCCCCATCATGTCGGGCGAGAACCGGGGAAAATTCACCATCAGCCTGGGCGGGCAGAAAGGCACGCTCGGCGATGTGGCCCAACGCTATCACTATGTATATGGTGTGGGAAAGGTGACATCGGTGACAGAGACTACGGCCAATGCCACCATATCGTCGATGCAGTCGCTTCTGGCGTTAGCTAAGTTTGAGTTCAACGATGGCACCAACCCCATTGCTGTGAAATCGCTCAGCATTCGGTATTATGAAGATGATGCAATCTATGGCCCATCACTACTTGATTATCCGCTAACAGGCACACTGACCCCATCTGTCGGCGATGTTGCAGTGGTGCCCGCAGCCCAAAAAGACTGGGACGGGCCGCTTGTCATCACCCCCGATTCTGAAACCTCCGACGGTGTGTATGTGGCTCTTTTCCCTGTTTCGGGATATAACATCTTTTTCTCCGTGGAAAACAGCGAAGGCACCTACACCGGCACTGCCTCTGCCACTCTGAAGGCTGGCAAGTACTACCCTGCCAACCTTAAACTGACAAAGCAAGAATAAACGAAAAAATCAAAACATCATGAAAACAAAGCTAATGACCCGCATAATGGCCACAGCGCTCATGTTGGTAGGTGCATTGACGAACATGCATGCCCAGGAGTACATCACCGAGGTGATGACTATCGGTGCAGAAAAAGGCAAGGGAGGCACTGTGCGAAGCGAGTATATCAACAAGGGTTGGACCGTACTGGGTAACGACCTTAACAAGGGTGCCGGCGGCTGGGACATCTATATCATTTATAAGACCAGCAGCACTGCCAATCCCGAGACAGGCTACATCACCGACATCTGCACATCGGACAAGGCGGTGAACTCCTTCACCTTCGAGGGTCGCACCTACTATAGGGTATCAAGTAATAATGGGTTCAACGGCGACCTCAATCGTGGTGCCGGTGGTGCCGACATCTTTGTATATTACACCCGCGACCGTGGCCAACTTGCCTCATACGGTGCCGACGAGCGTGTGCTGACCGCCCTGTCGGTGACCAACGCAGCCGAAGACAATGATCCGAATACGGCTGCCGTATCGTGGCGCAACTCCAAATACAGTGGCATTTGCGACGTGAACAAAGAAGCCGGCGGCGACTTTATCTATATCCAACAACACTTCACCACACAGACACTGAAGTGGAAGGAGGAACCCACCTTCGCCAATGACCTCACATTCAATGGCAAGAAGCAAGACCTGATAACCAAGAATCCGTGGAACAACAACTACGGAAAACTGAAATACAGGGTGAACGGCGGGCCATGGTCTGCCTCCACACCTGTAGGCATAAATGTGGGCAACTACACTGTAGAGGCGTATCTTGTAGGTGTCTCTGCCAACGATATCGACTTTGCCAACAACAGTCAGGTCATCAGCAAAACCGTGACCATCAACCCGCCTATTATCAAGGCCAATAACCTGAAAGGCGTGTTCAACCAAGGCGACAAGAAGGTGAACCTGGCATGGAACACCCCTTCAATCCCAGGCAACTATTCTGATTTCAAATGGGTGGTCTACCGCGATGGCACAAAGATTGCCGAACTGACATCAAAGGTCAATGCCTATTCCGACAGCTTATTCACCAACGAGTCAACACCGGTTTACGACGTGTACTATGTATCTAACTTCTGGGACATGACAACACGGCGCGACGACACGCAGGCCACGGTGACAATAAACACAACACGTTCAGTACCTGTAAGGGACTTCAAGGCAGAGCAACTTGCCGACCGCATCGTCTTCACATGGACTTCCGATGCATATCCCGAAGGCTTCGGCCACAAGTTCCGTATCTATGTCGATGACGAAGACTCGCCAACCTACACGCTGACACCAGGCAACATGCAGAACACCATGCGATGGGAACACCGCACCACCGACCAGCACATCAACCGGCAGAATAAGGTAGACTCAGAGACGGGAGTGCCCTACACCGAGGAGCCGCTCAATGCCTGTACCCCACATACATACCGCATAGAAGGTGTTATCGGCAACACGGTGCTCAACACATACACCGTTAATCCGAAGGCCATCGGCGAGGCAACCAAGTTCTACGGACTTGATGCGTCAAAGGGCATCTATGAGGGTTCGGTGAAACTGTCGTGGCATGTCGACCAGCAGGGCTCGCAATACACCAAGACATACATCGTGGAGCGCAGGCTTGCCGAGCAGGAGAACGAAGCGTGGGAAGTACTCACACGCCTGTCGAGCAACGAAGACTATATGTTCTACACTGACGAGACGGCTCTGCCAGGAGTTTACTACGACTACCGTATCACCGTTGAAGACAAATGCTCCGACGGAACCATCATCACTGGCGAGGTGACCGACATCGGATTCGCCAAGAGCACTGGCACCGTGACAGGCCGCATAGCCTATGGCTCCACCGGTACGGCCGTTCAGGGTGTAAATGTGGTGATGACAATCACTGGCAATGATGGTGGAAAGACAGAGCAGTTCCACTCCATCTACTTCTCCGACATGAACGGGGCCGTGACGTGGCAGTATCCTTCAGAGGACTATGCTGCCAACCTCTTCAAGAGTGGCGACTTCTCCATTCAGATGTGGCTCTATCCCGAGACATTCAGCGACAGGCTGATAGCCGACTTCGGTGGCGGCATCGGTCTGGGCATGACATCGGGCGGCCAGCTGGCCTTCTGCAATGGAACAAACACTTATGCATTCGACAGCATCTCACTTCGTAAAGAGACTTACAACCATGTGGCACTGACCCGCAAGGGCACGACGCTGACCTGCTATGTGCTGACCCCCAACAGCGAGAGTAGCGAACCGACCGTACAGGTAGCCACACAGACGTGGACGGCCGGCAGCACCTGGCCGCAGGCCGATGTGTCACAGTTCAAACTGGGTCACTTCAAAGGCTCTGTCGATGAGTTCCGCCTGTGGACGAAATGCCTCACCGAGGCCGACATCATCGAGAACTACGACCACCTGCTCGTAGGCGACGAGAAGCAACTGGAGACCTACTGGACCTTCGACGAGGGTCTGCACACACAGTTCTTCGACTACTCACGCGACGGTAGCAGCTATCGCAAACACCACGGACTGATAGGAAGCAATGCACAATCGTCAACCCTCACGCCCGATGCGCTGAAGATGAAAGCCAAAACCGATGCCGACGGTAACTACATTATCCAGGGCATACCGTTCACCGGCGAGGGTACAACCTATTCTGTTGTCCCTCTCTATGGTGTTCACGAGTTCAACTCAACCAAGACTTTGATCTTCGTGGGTAAGAACGCACTCGTACATACTGCCGACTTCGAAGATGTGTCGTCAGTCCCAATGAGCGGCTATGTCTATTATGCCGGAACGAACGTACCGGCAGAGGGTATCATGCTCTATGTTGACGGTATGCCAGTATCCAAAGACGGCAAGTCGGTAATGACATCAAGCAATGGCTACTACAACATCTCAGTGCCTATAGGCCGTCATTATGTAGAAGCCAAATTGGAGAGCCACAAAATGGTGGATGGCGGACGCTTCCCTACCGAGGGTACGTTCTACTTCGACCGCGCCATGACATACGATTTCGCCGACTCCACACTTGTCAACTTCGTAGGACGAGTGGGCGGTGGCGAGCGCAACGACACCCTGGCCGTGGGATTTGCCGAGTC
>JAFUSD010000116.1 GCA_017480685.1 Bacteroidaceae bacterium | reverse complement strand
TTTTTCACCTTCGTAGGTTGTGATGCTTACTGCACATGAGTCGCACTCGGTGTAGTGTGACAGTGGTATGCTGAGGAATACGTTTTCGGTGTAGGACTCTGCATCGGCCTCGGGACGTCGGTGGAGCAGGATGAAGCATGCCGTGTGCTTGCCATCGGGGGCTGTGGTTGTGCCGTCGTAGGCAAATCCGTATGCGTGTTTGTCGGCTCCGGTGGTCAGGATGTCGATGCGAAGGTTGACGTAGCGGTCGGTGCGCCATGCGCTCACAAACTTCACGGGGTCGCGTGGTGTGGATCGATAGTCGGCTATGGGTTTGGGATGTGCCGAGAACACAGGACTGATTGAATAGAGTGTGACACCCTGTGTGGCGATTGTGTAGGTGGCCAGGCATCGGTAGGTCGTGTCGGCTGTGTTGGCACTGATGGTTTGATGTATGGAATATGTATTGCCGTCGTCGGTGCGTATGCTCTTCACGTTGCTGGCCGCATCGGTATTGACTTCGACCAGGCTTGTGATGTATGAAGGCAGTGTGTCTTCATCGTCGTTGCACGACATGAGGCACACCATGCTGACGAGCATTGTGGTCAGCATCGTTGCGAGTGTGTGTGCTGTATGTCGGTGGTTGTTCATATTCCGTTGTTATTGGTTGTCGGCCTTTGCCTTGTTGATTGCAGGGTTGGCATACATTTGTCTTATCTTTTCGCGCAGGAACGGGATGTCGGGCTCTTCGAGTTCCACCTTGCGCAGTTGGCTCTCTACGTATGTGTTGAACTCGGCCACATGTTTGTCGTCCTTGTCCATGCCTGCGGCCACGAGGTTGATGTCGTAGAGGCGGTAGTGGCGATGTATTTCGTGGTCGATGTGTTGTGCGATGGCAGTAAACAGCTCTTGCTTTGGCATGTCGGGGTCGAGGGTGTCGAGCCATGTATTGATGCATGGTGCTGCATGGTAGTGTATGTGTCCCTTGTAGCCGAATATGCCTGTCGACATGTTGTCGAGGTCGTCTTGCTGACTTTTCTTGAAGTCGGGGTTGTTGCGCTTTTGCTGGAACTCCTCGGCTTTGAGGTAGTCGCAGGGGTCGAACTCGTAGCTGATGGCGAGTGGCACTATGTTGAGCGACTTGAGCGACTCGATCACATTGCCGCTGCCTCCCATGGCAAGCATCTTGAGCACGCTGTCTTGGGTGCGGTCGTCGCTGTCTTTGGCGCGTCCTTCGCGCTGTGCTATCCACAGGTTGCCGCCTTTTTCTCCTATTACATAATGCATGTAGCGCGACATCTTGGCTGATGCCATGAGCATCTGCCGCATGGTGAGTGCACGTTGCACGATGAAGGAGCGGTTGAGTCGCACCACATCTTTTATCCATGGATATATCAGGAGGTTGTCGCCTATTGCTATCTCAACGGTGTCGAATCCTGCGTCGACGAGCGCAAAGTCAAGGAGTGCTGAGTCGAGCACTATGTCGCGATGGTTTGAGATGAATGTGTAGCCGTTTCCATCGAGATGTGAGAAGTTGGCCGAGAAGCCCTTGCTGGCTTTCTGCAGCAATGCCTGTAGTATGGGGTAGATGCATATCTTCTGAAACTCCAGGTTGGTCTTTCCTGCTCGCAGCATTGCTTCCACCTTTTCTTGTGGAACGCCTGGATATACTTTTGGCAGTATGGCCAGGAAGCGCGGGTCGGCCAGTAGGCGGTCGTAGGCTGCAGGCATCTCTTCGGGCAGGAAGGGGCGTATGTCGTCGAATTCGTGTATGTCGGTCATCGCTGTTTTTTAGTGAATAGTGGAAATGTGAATAATGTTTTTTGGGGGGATTACCATCCTGTCTTGCTCTCTATCACCTCGGTCAGTATGTCGGTCATTTCGAGATGGTCGGCTCGTGCCTGCTGTGGTATGAACGATGTGGCGGTCATGCCTGGAGTGGCGTTTATTTCGAGCAGGCAGATGACATCGATGTCGTCTTTCTTTGTGATGATATAGTCTACTCGCATGATGCCTTCACCTCCCAGTATGGTGTAGATGGCTTTGGTGAGTGCTTTCACGCGGTTGGTAGTGTCGTCGCTGAGGCGTGCAGGGGTTATCTCGGTCACTTGTCCGTTGTATTTTGCATCGAAGTCGAAGTAGTCGTTTTGGCTTACAACCTCGGTGATTGGCAGCACGTATACTTCGCCGTTCTTCTTACGATATACTCCGTTTGCTATTTCGGTGCCTTTCAATTCGGATTCTATCATCACGTCGCCGCCTTCGCTTTGGGCGAATGTGATGGCTCGTTGCAGGTCGTCAGTGGTCTTGCAGTGTGTCACTCCGAAGCTGCTGCCCGATGCGTTGGGCTTGATGAAGCATGGCAGTCCTATGCGTTCCACTATTTCTTCGTTGCTGATGTTTTGTCCCTTGCGCAGCAGTAGCGATTCGGCTATCTTCACTCCGTAGCCTTTGAGGTATTGGTTGAGTGTGAACTTGTCGAATGTGAGTGCTGCCACGAGTACGCTACATGTGGAGTAGGGTATGTGTAGCAGGTCGAAGTATCCTTGCATGATTCCGTTTTCGCCTGGAGTGCCGTGTATGGTGATGTATGCGAAGTCGGGTTTCACGGTTGTGCCGTTTTCCACGAACGTGAAGTCGTGGCGGTTGACTTCAGCGGTGGTGCCGTCGTGCAGGTGTGCGGTCCATGTAAGGCCTTTCACTTCTATGGTGTAAACTATATATCGTGTGCGGTCTAACCAGGAGTCAATCCCTGCCGCACTCTTGAGCGAGACGTCGTGTTCCGATGAATCGCCTCCTGCTATGATTGCTATTGTTTTCATTTTTTTGTTTTTATTATTTTGGGTTGGGGCTCTGAAGCTGGAATTGAGGGGGGCTAGGGGTTCCTAGGCTTTCCTAGGTTTCCCTAGGTTTTCCTAGGTTTTCCTAGGTTTTCCTAGGTTTTCCAGGAATTCCGGCTGGCTTATGTTGCTGGCAGGGCTCCGTTGTAGTTGCTGTAGTTCCGCCAGCGGTCGATGAGTGCTGTCATGTCGGCTGGCAGTTGTGATGTGAACATCATTTCCTGCCCTGTGTGTGGATGTATGAAGCCGAGTGTCTTGGCGTGTAGTGCCTGGCGCGGGCATGTCTTGAAGCAGTTTTCGATGAACTGGCGGTAGTGGCTGGTGGTGTTGCCTTTCAGTATTTGGTTGCCTCCGTAGCGTTCGTCGCAGAAGAGGGGGTGGCCTATGTGGCGCATGTGGGCTCGTATTTGATGGGTGCGTCCCGTTTCGAGTCGGCAGCGCACGAGGGTGGTGTAGCCGAATCGTTCCATCACCTGCCAGTGTGTCACGGCGTGTTTGCCTATTTCGCTGTCGGGTGGGAAGACGGCCATCTGCATACGGTCGCGTGGGTTGCGGGCTATGTTGCCTTCGATGCGTCCGGTGTCGTCGGTGAAGTTGCCCCACACCAATGCGTTGTACTCGCGCTTGGTGGTTTTGTTGAAGAACTGACGTCCCAGATGTGTCTTGGCGTCAGCGGTCTTGGCTATGACGAGCAGGCCGCTGGTGTCTTTGTCTATTCGGTGTACGAGTCCTATCTCGGGATTGTTGATGTCGTATTGCGGCAGTCCCTTGAAGTGCCATGCCAGTGCGTTGAGCAGGGTGCCGTTCCAGTTGCCGTGTCCGGGGTGTACCACGAGTCCTGCTGGTTTGTTCACCACGATGAGGTCGTTGTCTTCGTATACGATGTCGAGTGGTATGTCTTCGGGCAGGATTTTGTTGTCGTAGTGTGGCCGGTCGAGCATGATGCGTATGATGTCGAGCGGCTTCACCTTGTAGCTTCGCTTCACTGGCGTGTCGCCCACGAGGATGAATCCTGCGTCGGCAGCGCGTTGTATGCGGTTGCGCGAGGTGTTGGGCAGGTGTTCGATGATGTATTTGTCGATTCTCATCATCTTCTGCCCGGGGTCGACCACGATGCGGTGGTGCTCGTAGAGGGGGAGGGTGTCGTCGTCTTCCAGGGAGTCTTGGTTGTCTAACCCTTCTAGTTCTTCGGTGCAGTCGTGGTTTTCTATCATAGCTGCACGTCGAAGTTGCTTTCGCTTATGTCGGTATCGATTTCGAAGTCTTCGCTGCCGTCATCGAAGTAGAGTGAGTCTTCTTCTATCTCGCCGGCACCGATGAAGAGGGTCAGTGCGCGCTCCTTCGATATCATCTCGCCTGTCTTCACGTCGCGTTTGCCTTGTTTTATTTTCAGCACACGGTCTTTCTCAATACCTTCCACGTATGTAGGTGCTGTGAGTTTGAATCCCAGGGCTGTGAGTGTGATTTCGGCTTCGCGATACGAACTGTTGTCCACCAGGTCGGGCATCTTCACCAGCGGTTCGCCGTTGAGGTTGACGGTGAGGTATACGATGCGTCCCTGCTTGATGAGGCTGCCTGCATTGGGTGTCTGGTCGAG
>JAFUSD010000115.1 GCA_017480685.1 Bacteroidaceae bacterium | reverse complement strand
CGCTCGTCCCCCTTTCAGGTGGGACAGTCCTTCCGGTCTGTTTCTTATTTCATCTTGGTGCTTCACGTTCAGCAAAGTCCAAGCAAACTTGGCTTTGCACTTTACTTCACGAATACCTTCTTACCGCCAACGATGTTGATACCGCGCTGCAGGCTGTTGAGTTGCTGACCGTTGAGGTTGTAAATTGATTGACCGTTTACTGATTGACCATTTACTATTTCGTCGATTGCAGTTGCATCAACTTCGTCGAACGACCAGGTGAGACGTGAAGGAGCTGTGCCAGAAACTTCAATCTGGATGTAAGCGCGTGTACCCTTCATTGTCACTGCACTTCCTTCAACCAGCCAGAGTTCGTTGCCACTTACTACATAGTTATTTGCATCTGCTGCAATTTCGGTTGATGCAGCATAGCTGCCAATCATCTTCACGCTTGTACCTTCCTTCGTTGGATTGGCAGTTGCAGCGGCTACAGCAACGTTGGTGAGGTTCAGTTCTGAAACGGCTTCTTCAGAAACGAGGATGCAAGGTTCGTTTGCGTTGATAGTAGTTTGTGAAGCGAATGTGATGTTGTCGTTATCATACTTGCTTACGGTGTATACCTTCGCATTGTTTCCGAATGTAGCCTTAACCAACTCTTCAGTCATGCTGAATGGCAATACGAGCGTGTTCTTTCCTGCTTTGATCGAACGAGCCACCTTAACTGATGGATAAGTGCCAGGAGCGTAGGATGGCAGTGCATCGTTGTCGGCAAACTCAAGAGTTTGTGAAGCAGCCTTAGTGATTGAAACACCAGTGATAACAGTATTACCACCATTTGCAAGAGTCAGTACGTAATTACCAGTTGCACCAGTAACAAACACGAGCGACTGAGTAGTCAATCCATTTGTATACTTCGTTGCATAAGCATCAAATGCCATAGCAGCCATGCCGTCCTCTGCATTGAGCACAGAAACAGTCATGCCATTATTCGAACCGTCTTCCCATGATGCATATTGGAATGTGAGATTATAAACAGTATTTGCTTTCAGCGGCATAGTGTAAACACCTGCATTTCCATACTGCAATGAACCAGGCTGATTGTAATAACCTGTTGTTGAGCCACTAAGATCGTTGCGGAACTGTCCCCATGCATTTGTACGAGTCCATCCATATTGCTGAATATTAGCTGCAGCAGAACCTTGTCCGAGAGCAAAATTGCCATTATATACACATTCAACCTCTGTTGCGTTGGCATTCCAAGTAGCACTTGTAAGAGCTGTGGTAGCAGATGTAACAGAAAGTTTGGAATCAGTATGATTAGCAATAACATCTTGTGCAGTTGCCAAGGCTGTTAATCCTTCTACATTGTTATATGGAGCATATTCGCCAGTCTCAAAACCAAGGGAATATTTTTCCGCTGCAGAAATAGCAGAGTTAAGAGCTGCTATTTCTTCTGATGTTGGAGCTGCGGCATCAGCTGTCATTTCGTAACTTACATTTCGGAATGTAATCCAACTTGCATTTGTGCCTGCTACATTAATCTTGACATTTAATTTGCCATCAAGACCAATCATTCCGTTTGCTTCAAATGTACCTTCATAGAAGCGAGTCTCTGCAATACGGCTACCAGTGCATACACTGACAGCATCACCCTCATTCAGTTGTAGTGTTACACCTGTAGGTGAAGTAGAAGCATCAACACCTGTATTTACACCGAGGCAGATAGTAGCAGTAACCTTATATTCTGCTCCTGGAACAAAGTCTGGAAGTGTTGCTGTCATAACCTTGTCACCAAGTGTTTCAGCATCTCCTATCCAATATTCTATACATGGAGTAACAAAGTTCGGATTACCAGAGTCGCCGGTAGTAGACCACGTATTAACATGATAAGTTGACCAATCACGAGCATTGACATCCCATGCACTGATTAAGAAATCGTCTATTGCAGCTGTAGTGCGCCAACCTGTACCAAAGACAACTCCCTCAAGAGAGTTTGCTTCCTCAACTGTATATTCAGCATTTGTAAACTTGCTTACATAGGTATAGAAGGTTGTGTAGGCACTAGATGTATAAAGGTTTGTATTGCTAAGCAATGTATTAATTTTATCAATAGTTGATTTGGCTTTGATATAAGCTTGAGCCTTTTCTATTGCAGGTTGCAGAGCAGATATGGCTGCAGTACATTCATCTTCTTCTGTATATGATGTATATACGGGCTTATATGTATCAATGACTGATGTCATAGCAGAAGCAACACTTGCAGGTATTCCTGTGACATCAAGACCCTCACCTGTTTCTATAAGATTTTTGATTGTATTCTTGTATGATGCAAGTGGATCTCCGGTGTAAGACACTTTTACATTCATTATCTTCATCCAGTCAATCTTACCAGAATATTCACCTATTTCAAGCATGTTGTTTTTTACGATAACAGGTATTACAACAGTCTCATAGGTTTCGCTTGAAGTAAGATAAACCCTCTCCTTATTAGCATATATGTAGGTAGATGCAGCTGTGCGACTGAATCCATCAATTGATACAGAATAAGCTCCATTGGGTATCTCTGTCATGCGGTAGTACATTTTACCACTTAATTTTTCATTACCCCATGAATAGTTTTCCCAAGCAAATTTATCTGCTTCAGTCATTTGTCCATGGTTGCCAACACCTGCTGTTGTATACCAACCACCATTAGGCCAATCATTCGTAAAACTGGCAAAATCTCCGTTTACAACAAAATCTGTCAGCACAGGAGTTGATAGTGTCGCACTAGAAAAACCTCCTTTGGCGTATTTCTCTGCAATTTTCAAAGTAGTGATAGCAGCGTCAATCTCGTCAAATGTCACAGTTGAACTAGCATATACTGTTTCTGCAGCATCGATTGCAGAATTTAAATATGTTTGCTCTGATGCGTCAACGCTCAATCCTGTAGCTGTATTTATTTCAGAATTGAGTTCAGATTTAATAGTCGTTAGGTCATCACCATAGAATAAAAGGCTCTTAGTAGCTATTGTATGCCAGTTGGTTCCATTCTTTTCCTTATTCATACCGATGGTTAGTTTTCCATCTGCACCAACATAAGCGTTTACTGTATATGCTTCAGAACCAGTGGTAATAATTCCATATTTAACAGGCACTGCTGTCTTACTTGTTGCTCCATTACCAGTGGCAAAGATAAATACTCGATCAGAATCAAAATCAGATGCGTCAGAAGCAAATCCACGTTCAGGTGTGTAAATGGCATTAGCATAGAGTGTTAATTTGTAATATCCCTGTGCCAAACCTGTAACCTCTTGACTGAAAATGTTCCCTGTTGTCGTTGTATTTGCTACATAGTTCTCTTTTAACGAGACCCCATCAGTAGCACTGGTGTAAGTATTACCAGCCCATGTAGCAACCGAAGATGTTTTGTCTTCAGGAAGACTTTGTGCCGAAACATGCACACTACCCCCCCTGTGAGCAAAGTAGCTGCAACAAAAAGTAATTTTTTGATTGTCATAAATTGTTTGTTTGGTTAATAAAATATGTTAGTTAAAAGTTTGTTAGTTAAGAGTTGGTCGGTTAAAAAGTTTGTTAGTTAAGAGTTTGTTAGTTAAACGTTGGTCAGTTAGAAGTTGACTAGTTATAGCTATTTGAGTCGACGGTTCCGGCAGCGAAGTAGTGCGAAAAGCAAAAGCAAAAAGCAGGAACTCTGCGCGGGAAGTCGTGCAAAGTTACGGCTTTTTCTGTATACGGCGGTTACTGTTTTTGAAAAAAATGTCTTTTACTCTAACTTTTTTCTTCTTTTTTATGCGTTTTGCCCTCAAACAGTGTCTTTTCGTGTATGCTAAACGCCAAACTATCATTGCCCTTCATTTGAAGCACTACCTTTTCCCGCCTGTCATCCCGACAGACTCCGACGCAAGGAGTGAGGCTGGAGTGGATCTCGAAAGTGCAGGGCACTTTATCATGAAGTAAAGCAGTGTCGCTCCTTCAAGATACACTCGCGTTGCTCGGTATGACAATATGGGAAGGCCCTGCAATCTTGGAAAGGTCGGCTCGCGCGCATACGTACACACGTATATAAAAATATGTGTAATGTCCATACTCATTTAAATATGTGTAATGACCACAATCCCATCCCTCCTAAAAGCGTGCCACTGAGTAATCGTTGCAACTGGCGAGCAGCGCCACGAAGGGTTGCGGGGAATAGTGCCATTCACAACAACTTCCTACGACTTCCCGCGCAGAGTTCCTTGCTTTTCGCACCACACCGCCGCCGGAACCGTCGATTCAAATAGCTATAACTAGTCAACTTCTAACTGACCAACGTTTAACTAACAAACTTTTTAACTAACATATTTATTTAACCAAACAAACAATTTATGACAATCAAAAAATTACTTACTTTGGCTGCCGCCGTGTTATGCGCTGGCAGCATGTGGGCGCAGAAGGATGTAACAAGTACGTACATCACTAATGCCAAGTTGTCTGACGGGACCAATGGATGGACAAAAAATTTCACTAAAACTACACCGACAGACGACCCGGCGGATGCCTTTTCTAAATCTGTACAAGGGAACAACACTGAAGGCTATGCTACTGAGGCTTATGCAGGTTGGGGTTCCCTAATTCAAACTGCTTACTCAATGAAGCAGACAATTACCTTGCCTGCTGGCAATTATCGTCTAGTATGCTATGCATTCTATCGTCAGGGTCAAGCCTACAATACCAATGCAAGTAAGTCTCTTGCCATTTTGAAAGCTGGTGACCAGTGGGTTGCCCTCAAGACTCTCGGAAGTATCACCGCTGCAGGATATGCAAATACTCAGGCGGAGGGTGCAAACTGTTTTGATAGTAAGATGTATCGTAATGTTGTAGAATTTACCTCAGATGGCTCTTCCATCGAAATTGGTGTGGAAGGAACTTTCGATGAAGCCAAATGCTGGTGTATCGTAGGTCAGTTTGAACTTTTCGACTTGAATGACCTTGCATCAGCAAGTTCTCCTACCGATGTAACTTATGCCATCACAAACTCAGGTTTCGAATATCGTAACTTGTCAGGATGGACAAATAGTGTGACTGTAGGCAATAATCATTATGCTAGCGACGACCACATTGACCCTTACAGAGCTGGTTTGGGATATTACGAAACCTGGACATCTTCTGCGAATGGCGGAAAGTTAGGCAATGCTGGAACTTTTACGCAAACCTTGGAAAACATGCCGGCCGGCCTTTATGAACTTTCTGTTTATGCACAGAATATTGAACAGGGAAATGGTAATGCTGGAGGTACTGGTATGTATTTAACTGCAAATGGCGACCAGACAGTAATCGGAACTGCTGGACAATACAAGGTTCGCACGACACTCGCTGCAGATGGCGATTTGGTCATCGGTGTAAAATTTGATGATTGTTCAGGAAACTGGGCTGCATTCGATCGATTCGGACTACAGTTCTATGGTGATCCTTTAGAGGCATATAAGGATTTATTGGCAGGCAAAGTGACTGAAGCTCAGACACTCCATGATAGCGGAAATCTGCCTTCTGCTGCAGCATCTGCATTGCAAACAGTTATATCTGCTAACGATAACGATGATGATGCCTTTACGACAGAGGCAGAATTTAATACGGCAATTGAGAATATAGAAGCAGGAATGACCACAGCTAATACTTTTGTTACTCCATACGCTGCATTTAACGCACTGAAAGCAAAGGCTGACATTTTGGTCGCTGTAGCAAATGACAACGCAACAGCAAATAGCACACTCTCTGATGCAATTAGTACACAGAATACCGCAGCAGAAGCAGCAACTACAGTTGCCAATGTTGAAGCTGCAACTTCTGCATTGAAGACTGCAATGCAAACATACGTATTTGCTGCTACACCTGTTGGTGATGGAGCTAAGTTCGACTGTACATTCCTTATGGATAATCCTGACCTGACAGATTTTGCCGCATGGACAAGTGTTGACGACGTTGATGGATGGTATTCAGACTATACTGATGGAAACAGAAATGTTCAACACTCAGCAGGTGTGGCAAGCAGTCACGGCGATGCTTTCTTTGAATATTGGTCAGCAACTGCAAAGGCCGATAACAAATTTGCATTCTACCAGTTGGTTAATCTTCCAGAAGGAACATATCAGATTCAATGCGATGCTCTTGCAACAGCAAATGGAGTTGAAGGAGCTACTAACAGCGCAGTTTATTTCTTTGCAAACGATACTCAGGGCTCACTCATATCATCCGACGTGCTGACAGCTGCATCTATTTCGTTTGTTAACTCAACAACTCAGGATGTCAAGATTGGCCTGAAAGCTTGTACTGGCAACGAATTCCGTTGGATGGGTATCGGTTATGTAGAGCTCTACAAAGTGCCTGCACAGACTTACACTATCGACGAAACTGCTGAATACGACAACACTCAGAGCGGTGCCGGCGATGTAACACTGAACCGCACAATCAGCGCAGGTCTGAACACTCTCGTTCTGCCATTCTCTATGACTCAGGCAGAAGTTGAATCAACATTCGGTGCTGGTTCAAAGGTTTATGTAGTGAGCGCATACGACGAAGGCAAAGAGAACATCACATTCGCTGAACAAAGCGGAATCCAGCCAAACGTTCCTTGTCTGCTCGAAGCTACTGTGGCAGGTACAAGCTACACCATCGAAGGCCGCACAATCGTTGCAGGCACTCCTACTGTCAGCGTTACAGGTCTTGACTTCATCGGGACATACACACCTGGAACAGTACCAATGGATAGCTACGTAATCAGCGGAAGCAATATCTATAAGGTTGACTCTAACGTAAGTATCAAGTCAACACGTGCTTACTTCACCGTTACAGCCACTGGCGCAGCTCCTTCACGTCTCACTTGGTCGTTCGATGAAGCTGATGCAACTGCAATCGATGAAATAGTAAATGGTCAATCAGTAAATGGTCAATCAATTTACAACCTCAACGGTCAGCAACTCAACAGCCTGCAGCGCGGTATCAATATCGTTGGCGGCAAGAAAGTGCTGGTGAAGTAAACGGACCCTCTCCCCAGCCCTCCCCCTCTATGGGGAGGGTGACTGCGGGAGAACCATCCGGATAGCATCTTCTCCCCATAAAGGGGGAGATGTCCGAAGGACAGAGAGGGTCCACCCGCTATTCATTATTAATTATTCATTATTCATTATTTAGAAGACTATTATGAAACAATATATCAAACCAACAACAAGCGTAAACGAAATAGCACTTACAACCTATATGATAGGTGGAAGCAACGAGGGCAAATCTCTGCTTCAAGATGGTGGCGGTACAGGTTCTAACAATGTAACCGAAGCAGGATCTAAGAGCCGCGACGTATGGAGCGAAGGATACTGGTGAAAATTGTCCGAAGGACAATGGAAAATTGAAAGATTGAAAAATTGAAAGATTGACAGTTGGAGATTGTCAGTTCGGAACCAGATATCGAGTATATATAGATATGAAAAGAGAGGCGTTGGTGCCTCTCTTTTTTTGTTTGCAAATATATGAAGTGGTGTGTGATGAGCATTCCTTCGGCCTGTCACAGATCCGCTCCAGCCTCGCTCCTTCGTCGGAGTCTGTCGGGATGACAATATGGGGAGGGGCTGCAATAATAGGGGGGGGGATGGAAGGGAAGAGGAAAACGACGATATCCTCGCAGGGCGATGACGATATCCTCGCAGGGCGGTGACGATATCCTCACAGGGCGGTGACGATATCCTCGCAAAAGGTAGAGCATGCAGATGGTGGGTCAGTATTGCAGGTATGGTATGAGCAGTGCGAGTGTGTCGGGGGTGAATAGTCCGGTTGCGTTCAGCTCGTCAGCATTGGTAAATGGGCCGTAGAGTCGCCGCCGGTTGTCGATAGCTTTGGCACGGCTGTAGCCGATGTATGGATGTGAGCTGAGGATGTGGAATGATGCGGTGTTTATGTTGATGTATCTCAGGCTGTCGGTCTGTATGTCAAACCATTGTAGCATGTCGGGGGTCACGTGTTTCACTTCGAGCAGTTGGTTTACGGCATGGAATCCTCCGAGTCGCTCGCGGTGGCGCACAATCCATGTGGCTATGTATGACCCTATGCCAGGGATGCGTTGCAGCAGTGTGGTGTCGGCAGTGTTGGGGTCTACGGTGGTGGGTGTGCTGAATTTGTTGGATGTGTAGAGTTGGTGTGTTTCGGTACCTGCGCTTTGTGTGTGACTGGGGGTTGCGGGTGTGTCGTAGGTTGCACCGATGGGGTATTTCTTGCGTCGGTCTTGATATCGTGGCGATATACGTATTAGTGGCAGGAGCAGGTCGATATCGTCGTCGTCGAGGGCATAGATATGTGTTATGTCGAGCGGTTTGCGGAACACGGCTCCAGTAGCTCGAAAACGTATGAAAGCCCGTGCCTTATGTGGGCGGAGCCCGATGGCGGTGAGTGTGGCCGAGTCGACGGTGTTGGGGTCGAAGTGTTGCGGTGTGGCTGGTGGTGTGGCTGGTTGTGTGTCGGTTTGTGTCACAGCGGCTTGGGTTGCATCACGTCTGGTAGTGTCGGCAGGTGTGCCGCTATGCTGTGGCGAGTTGGTCGTGCCTGGCAACCACAAGAGTGCCGCCACCAGTGCCACGGCTATGATGAGCAGTGGCAGCAGTGCGCGGCGGTCGGAACGTGTGAGTGGTTGCAGGCTCATAGTTTATCGACTTGTGACACTACGCGTGCAGCCAGGTCCATGAATGCCATACCCTCGGCCGAAGCTGGATTGAGAGCGGCGGGGCTGCCTTGGTCGCCCTGGTCGCAGATTGATTGCACGAGTGGAATCTGTGCCAGCAACGGCACTCCGAGTTCGTCGGCCAGCTGCCGGCAGCCTTCGCGGCCGAAGATGTAGTAGCGGTTCTGGGGCAACTCGGCCGGGGTGAACCATGCCATATTCTCTACTAAGCCAAGCAGGGGTACGTTGATTTTCTCGTTCTGATACATGTTGATTCCCTTGCGGGCGTCGGCCAGTGCCACTTGCTGCGGGGTGCTGACTATGACAGCCCCCGTGATGTCGAGCAGCTGGAGCAGCGAGAGGTGGATGTCGCTGGTGCCCGGCGGGGTATCGAGTATGAAGTAGTCGAGGTCGCCCCATGCAGCTTCGGTGATGAGTTGTTTCAGGGCATTGCATGCCATGGCTCCGCGCCACAGGGTGGCCTGCTCGGGCGAAACGAAGAAGCCGATTGACAGGAGTTTGACTCCGTATTGCTCGATGGGTTCTATAAGGTCGCGCCCATCGACGGTAATGGCGCAGGGGCGTGCATCTTCTACGTGGAACATCTTGGGCATGGAGGGTCCGAAGATGTCGGTGTCGAGCAGTCCGACGCTGTAGCCCAGGCGTGCCAGGGCAATGGCGAGGTTGGCTGCCACGGTTGATTTGCCCACTCCGCCTTTTCCCGAGCTTACGGCTATGATGTGTTTCACTCCGGGCAGCGTGGGTGGCTCAGCTTCCGGCTGCCCTGCTGCAATGTTTTCGGTTTTGATGTTGACCACCACGTCGGGACTCACATACGTGTGTATTGCCGTTTCTGCCGATTTTACTACCGACTTGATGAATGGATCAGGATTGCGTGGAAACACGATGGTGAACGTCACCGACATGCCGTCGATGCGCATATCGTCGGCCACCATCTGAGAGTCTACGATGTTTTGTCCGTTGCCCGGATAGCGCACTGTGCGCAGAGCGTCGGTTATGAGGTTGGGATAGAGGGTCATGAGTGATGAATGTTGAGTGATGAATGTTGAGTGATGAGTGATGAGTGTTGAGTGATGAATGTTGAGTGTGGATTGTGAATCCTATTTCCGTGTCTTGACCGTTGTTGTCACTTGGTGGTCGTAGGAGCGGTAGGGGTCGATGGGTATCTCCACATCGGGCTCGGTGAGTTCACCCTGATGAGGCAGTAGGAACTGTATGTATTTTATGGTAAGTCCGCGCCCGAGCCACATCTGCTCATAATAGGTCTGTATCTCGACCAATGCACTGCACTCGGTTGCGAGGTAGGAGTGGTAGAGGTCGTCGGTATGCTCTCGGATGGGCAGTTGGTTGTGAGTGGCCATGAGCATGGTGTATGTGGCCATGAAGCGTGAGTCAGTCTTGAGATGTATGATTCCCCCGTCGACCAGGAAGCGGCGATATCGCTCCATGAAGAAGGTGGAAGTGAGACGGCGCGATGGTTTCTTCATCTGCGGGTCGGGAAACGTGAGCCACAGCTGGCTTACCTCGTCGGGCGCAAACATCTCGTGGATGAACTCTATGTGTGTGCGCAGGAATGCCACGTTGCCAAGCCCTTCAGTCTGAGCTGTCATGGCTCCGTGCCACATGCGCGCACCCTTGATATCGACCCCGATGAAGTTGGTCTCGGGATACTGGCGTGCCAGTCCTACGGTGTATTCGCCACGCCCGCACCCCAACTCAAGCACTATGGGGTTGGGGTTGTGGAAGAACTGCTCGTTCCAATGACCGCGCAGGGCAAACCCCTCGGTGCGCAGTTGGTGGAACGGACATTCCACCACGAGCGGATTGGATGCCATGTCGGCAAACTTAGCTAATTTTCCTTTTCCCATAGGTTGCGTGTATCATTGGTTGTGGTGTCGGGGTTTTCGTTGGTCAGTGCGTTGACCTGTGTCTCTACTTCGGTCAGTTGCTTCTGGCACTGAGCAATCAGTGTCTTAGCCTCGGTGAGTTGGCTTACTAACTGATCTATACCGGTCTGTCCGCTCGTTAACCCCTCGGTTATAGCCTCAAGGCGTGAAATGGCTTGCTCGTAGGTCATGTCTGTATTGTTTTTTGATTGAAAGATTAAAAGATTGAAAGAATGAAGTCACGTCAGCTATTCATCATTCAACATTCAACATTCAGCATTCATTAAAGCTTTAACTGAGATACTTCCTTCGTGGAACGTGATATTCAATGTATCGCCCTGATGAATGGTGGCTGCATTGCTGACAGCCTTTCCATCTTTACGCACGATGCTGTAACCCAGCTGCAGTATGCGGTCGGGCGATGCAGAGCTGATTGTTGCAACCATCAGCTGCAAGCGGTGACGTTCGCGTTCCATGCGCGATGCCACAGCCTGGCGCAGTCCTGCCTCAAAGGTGCGCAGGCGCAGATGTTCTATCTCTATGTATTTTGTGGCTACGGTTGGCATGGTTGCTGCGATGTGCTGTAGCTGCAAACGCTTGAGGTGCATCATGGCAGTGGCTTGCTTGCTGATGAGGGCTGCCAGCGATGTGAGGCGTTCCTGCTGTCTGAGCTGATGGTGTATGATGAACTCGGCAGCGGCAGTGGGGGTCTTGACCCGTGTATGGCTCACGAGGTCGATCACCGTGTCGTCGCGCTCATGACCGATGCCTGTGATGATTGGCAAGGGGAATTGTGCCACATGCTCGGCAAGGCTCAAGGTGTCAAATCCGCTGAGGTCGGATGTTGCCCCGCCTCCACGGATGATGACCACAACATCCCAGTTGTCGATTTCGGAGTAGATTGCATTGAGTGCTGCAATGATACTTCCCTCAACCCGCTCACCCTGCATGGTGGCAGGAAAGAGACGCAGGCTGAATGCCAGATGATGGGGATTGGTGAGAAGCTGTGAGCGGAAATCGCCCCAACCGGCAGCCCCTTCGGCCGAGACGACTGCAATGCGCTTGATGAGTGTGGGCAGTTGCAGAGTCTTGTTCATGTCGGCCACACCTTCATCGCGCAACTGGCGTATGATTTCCTGACGGCGTTGTGCGAGGTCGCCCAGAGTGTAGGTGGGGTCTATGTCGATGATGTTGAGCGAGTATCCATAAAGTTCGTGGAACGTAACTTCTGCTTCGGCCAATACCTTCATGCCTGCACTCAGCGGCTGACCCGTAGCTTGCTCGAAATAAGGCCGCAACAGGGCCCAAGTGCGAGCCCAAATCTGTCCGCGAGCTTTGGCAAGAAGTGTAGCCGAGGAGTCGGGCGACTTCTGGACAAACTCAAGATAGCAATGCATGCCACGTTCTGACACCGAGCTGAGTTCGGCTTGGAACCATACTGGACCATCGACTGCCGCCTCTACCGAGGCACGTACCAGGTTGTTGAGTTCGAAGAGAGAGAGTGCTGGCATGGGTGTGTGTGTGGATTATTTATCGTAGAGAAGTCCGATGGTATATGCCTTGAAGAAGTCGGGGAGTCCGTATCCATAGGTTTCATCGGGGTTGTCGTAGCGGTCGCCACTCCGGCGTATGATGTCCATTATTTGATATGCATTGAGGCGAGGCAGTGCCTGCCACAGACATGCAACCATGCCAGAGAGTATAGGCGAAGAGAAAGAAGTGCCGTTGGAATGGGTGAGTCCGCCTTTAGCACTATATACTCCCGACATCTGCCCCATTGCAACCACGTCGGGTTTTACACGTCCGTCGGCCGAATAACCTCTTGATGAGAAATAGGCTATCTCGCCGTTGGCCTGTACAGCCCCCACGGCAAGTATGTCGGTAGCATCGGCCGGAGTACCTATCTTGCCCCAACGACCGCCGCCCTCATTGCCTGCACTGTTGCAAAGAATCATGCCTTTGGCTGCAAGCATGGATGCCGAGCGGGAGTTGATATGTGTACGGCCGTCAATTTCATCGTATTTGAGGTCATCGTCATCGTTATCAAAATCATAATAGCCCAGTGAAGCGTTCAGCACATCGGCCCCCACGCTGTCGGCAAATTCCACTGCTGCACACCAGTTGTCTTCCTCGACCAGCTGCTCTGTGTATGTGTCTTCAGAGCGTATGAGCCAGAACGAGGCTTCGGGGGCGGTGCCAATCTGATAGCCTGGCTCGTTTGCTCCGATACACGACAGCACATTCATGCCATGTGTAGACTCGGCAAAGATATCGGCCGACGGGTCTACAAAGTCTTTGGTGCCCAAAATCTTGGTATGCGCAAAGCCCGGAATGACATCAGCATTGAAGAATCCACCATCGATGACTGCAATCACCATGCCTTCACCGCGGAATCCGGCTCCATGGAGGGATATGCCATTGAGCTGTTGAATCTGTGTAAATGCGTTGCCATAGCTGTCAGCACTATAGGTGTTATCCACCGCGCGCAGGTTCTCCTTCCGGTTGCGCCCAGCGGCACTGTTCATAGACTTGTAGACAGCGACCTTGCGTATGCCTGATACGAAAGGAAGTGCTTTTACCTTCTCGATGAGCAGTGTGTCGTCGGTGCCTACCACCACCGTATTGTTCCATTTGCTGGTGGTATGTATGTCGACCCCTTGTGCGCGCAATTGACCAATGTATGTAGCCGATACGGGTAGGTCAGACTCGTCGACTTTGATGCCTTGTCGTTTGCGGCGTTGCAGGGCACGTTCCGATAAAAATTGCTCGGGATGGGAGGTGCTGTACCCTGTGCCATGTTTGTCGGTGAGATAAACACGATACCTGTAATACGAATTAGATTTCTCGGATTGAGCAAGTGCATGCAGCGAGAAGCATGCAAGGGCTAAAATAATGATGTGTTTCATATTAGTTTTGGTCTGCGTCCCTTTAACACATGCATAAAGTTGTCGAACGACTGATCGATATAGCTCAGTTCGTAGGGCTCGATATGCAGCGAGAGGGTACTGTTTATGTCTTTTATATCGAAATAGCTGCGCAAGATGCTTGCCATGTTGAACGACATGTCGTCACCCTTGCGCAAGAGGGTGGTACACGATGTGCGTAGCAGAGGCATGTTGTCGTCTTCATGCTTCAGAAACTGGAAAAGCGCATGATATGCGTGGGCCGATGTCTCCTTGGTGAGTATTGCTGCCACTTCGCGGCTGTCGGGCGAGTCGGTCCATTGTATCATACTGACTATCTGTTGACTTGTGGAGAGTTGCGGAATGCCCATGCGTAGCAGTTTGATGACCGACTCTGATGAATTGGTATGTATCCAGTCTATGAATGCTTGTGGCTCGGCAGTGGAAAAATCAAGTTGGTTGGTGCGTGCAAGATGGTGTATTGCCAATATGGACGACAGAAAGGCTTGGCGGCGATAGATAAGCAAGTGGAGGAAAGCATTCCAGTAGTCGGAATTGGAAAGGGCTGGCAATACCTTCTCACGGACAATCTGCTCAGTGCGGCGAAACTCAGCATTGGTCATTCGGTTGAATCGTTCATACAGAGCGACCCAATTGGCGTTTATAATTAGTTGTTGCAGATTGTCGGTTTGTTGCATTACTATGTTGGGTATTTTGTGCCGATTCGCTACCACCAGCCTACCTCGTGAGTTTGAACTGCATGCTCACTCCAAAGTCGGCAGTGGTGGTGGGGTATGAGCTTGTGGACACCAGCGGAATGTTTTTTTGCCAGTCGAGGAATCCGGTAAGTGTGAGTCGGCTACTGAATGTGTAGTCGGCTTGAATTGCTACTTTGTATGCGGTGCTACCGTTTGTGGCTGTAGTCACTTGGGTCTGTATGTTGCGGTTCAGAGCATTCTGCATGCGGTAGGAGAAGTCGAAACGGATATTGAGGTCGTGGCTCACGCCTCCAACCAGCCGGTTGTTATTAGTGGTGGTACGACTCTGTGCTGCCTCGTCTGCCGCATCGGTCTTTTTGTTGCTCTTCTTTTTCTTGGGCTCGCCTGACTGTATGCGCTTCGCACCAAAGAGGTTGAGGTCTTTCACCTTGTAGCCAAACCCGATGACGATATCGTTAGAGTAGTTCTCAGTGAGGGCAATAGACGTGAGGCTGAGGCTCAGCGCACGGCTCTTCTTGTATTCGAGCTTTGCTGTCATGTCGTTATTAAAAGTCATGTCGACACCGATGAGAGGTGAGAAAGACTCGGTAATTGACACGGTGCTGATGTTGTACATGCTGCTTGGGATGGGGTTGCCTGATGTGACATCGAGTATGAAGCCCATATCATTCATATATCCCATGTAGTTTGTGTATGAGTTGTAGGCACCCACAGCATACACACTTGAATAGGCGTGGTTCACATTGAAACTCTTGAAACGTTCGGCAAACCATCCGAGGTTGGACAGTCCGCTATAACTCAGGCTCCAGTTGGGCATCATGCGCAGTATTGACGGGAAGATATCGAGGCAGCTGCTTCTTGCATTCTTCCCTGTATATGCAGCAAGGAATGCTGGGATGAGCACGTCTGAAGAATACTGGTCGACACCTCCGTTGGCGGGGTCATACGTCTTGCCTGCAAAGGCAGCACCGGTGCCAACCGGATATTCAGCACCGCGATATCGGTCTTCAATTCGGTTGCGTATGATTGAGATATTTTGCATGAAGTCGTTGAAAGGCTTCGAATTATAGTTGTTGTTGATGTTGCCGCTACCTGCAAAGGCCGACTTCGCAGAGATGATGGTCATCTTGAAGCTACCACTTTGTGTGGCGGGCATTCCTGCATACATGAACCTGATGCTGCGCGACTTGTTGACGTTGCGGCTGGCGTTGAGGTCTATCTTCAAGTCACGAAGTGGTTCGAGGGTCACCTTTATTTGAAGGTCTTCGGTTCCGTTGGTTGTAGCAGGCGTTGTTATGTTAGAGTCGTTCTGCATGAGCCATCCGTTGCGTGCCGCCTTTTCAATATAGCTGTCGCCTACTGCACCGAATGCAAAGCCAAGCCCTGGCGAAAGTATGCCATCGACCGTTTTCTGCCCGAAAGCGTCTCCAATTTCTGTGCGGAAACCGGGAAGCACCATCGTGTAGTCGTTACGGTATGAGAACGAAATGTTGCGAACCATCATCAGTGCACGTGCCATGACTTGTGAGGCTTTATACCAACCCTTGTTTTCGAGTGGCTCTTTGGCCAAAACCGATATCTTGACGGGTATGGTATCGTGGTTTGTAACCCTAATTGTGTTTTCGTCGATTTTCTTGAATTTCAGTTTGTATGTACGGCCTTCAGCCGTTGTGGCACGGACCTCTATTCGTTTCGATTTCTGTCCGTGTGCCACATCGGTATACGTAGAATCGTTCAGCATCACTTCTTTTGTGAAACTCTTCTTTTTTGATGTGGCAGCACGCCCGTCGTTGTTGCCCTGTGCTGCTTCTTCAGGGTTGTCGGCCGAGTCGGCACCAGTGCTGCTGGCTACTTTCTTGCTGGCTGTCGTAGTGGTTCTGCGTGCCGGTGTTGTCGTAGTTTTCTTGTTGGTGCTGAAACGCTGGTTGGCATTGTCCAGGAACTTCCATTTCTTATACAGCGTCTCCATCCTTATCTGGCCGTTGATGCTGATTTTTCGCGATGTGTTTGCAGTATGTCCGAGCGAAACTCCATTCTCAAGCTGGGTTCCACGATTCCATCCGTATGTACTGTTGTAACTGCCGTCAAGTCCAATCCAGTCGAGTGCCGGTATCTTGTCAAGCGGCACCTTGTATGACGCGCTGAACGTTGATGCATAGGTGAGAGGACGACCAAACGAGGCCAAGCTATGCTTTACGGAGTCTTTCCATGCCTCGTATGCATCGGGATATAATGCTTTGTTGATTACGGTGTACGGCTCTTCTATTTCTGCATGAGTAGTAGACGTGTATTGCAACTTCAGTGCTTTGAATATATCCCAGTTGAGTGTGAATTGGCGGTTCCATAAGAACTGCTCTGAGAAGGTGACCGGCAGTTGCGTATTTTCGTTGATGTCGCGCTCCTGGAATTCATAGTAGCTACGCGATATGTCGGTGTTGAACGTAATGCTTTGAGGCAGGTAGTTCAGATTTTGTGCTTTCAGGATGTCGAGCCACTTCGATTTTCCCTTGATATTCTTGAACGGCTCCCATGTCTTGAACTTAGGCGAGTACTGGTATGACATGTTGAACTTCCAGTTTTCATCGTTTTCATAAACCGTAGTTTCGCCTGTCTTATAGCGTTGATTGTATGAATAGCTGAACGAGAAGTTAGAGGGGTCGAATGGCATAGGAACCCTGCTTGTGTAGGTTGATTTCCAGTTAGAGAGCGAGAAGTTTTTGCTCTTTATTATCGTTTCCGTGAGGCTGCTCAGAGAGTCGCGCGCTGCCTGGTTTTCACATTCGTTGAGCGCGTCTTCGAGTAGCATGTCGGTATCAAACGGATTGTATTTAGGCGAAATCTTCTGCCACGAATATGAGTAGTATACAGGTAGGTTCATGCGCCAGTTTTCGGGGAAGAACTTACCGAGGTCTATATTTGTGGTCACGCTCCATTCATATAGGTTGTCATCGCGTCGCGAGGCGAGGCTTTCTTCCAAACCACCATATCCGGCGGTCTCCATGTGTCCGTTGAGGTTCACACTTCCAAGGTCCGACACTTGTACACTGAGATTGCCTTGTGCTGCATATCCACCTTCGTTTACATAGTCTTGTAGTCGGAGTTCGTTGACCCATACTTCTACCGAGTTGGTTTGTCTGCCATTGTTTCTCACACCAATCATCATAGTCTTCACTTCGCCCAACGACGGATTACCCATTACGCTCACTCGGTTATTAGGCCGATTGGGGTCATAGTCGTAATACAGCTCCGTATAGCTTGCACTGCCGTTAGCTTTTGCCACGTTTCGGTCATGCTTCAGCCTGGTGAAAATCTCAAAATCTATGTCGAGCATGTTTTCCTCGGGCCACACTGCTTCACATCCTGCTGATGTATAGGTGTCGTAGTGTCCAGGAGGGGTGAGTGTGAGCGGAATCTCATATTCATAGTAGTTGCTTTTGTAGTCGCTTCCAAGACGTATGAACACGCTCATCTGGTTGTCTTGCAGGTCGTGGTCGTTTTCCAAAGCGTTGGCATGTATAAACATCTGCAGGTGCTTATACTTTCTCAGATCTTGGGTCATGGTCTTATACACGGCCCGTGCATCGCCAGGCGCAAGGTCTTCCACGGTGATTGCCAGTGCCTGCTCGTTGGCCTGGGTGAGTTGAGGCTGCTCGGGGTCGAGTATTCGGGTGATTCCAGGCGGAAGCACATAGTTAACAGGTGTCTTATCGTTGTTCTCTTCGATATTTACAGCAGCAGTACGCACTTTGCCACTCACACTTGGGGTGTTGCCGGTAAACAGAGCCTTTGTGTAGCTACGCCATTCCCCTCTTACAAGGTCGAGTGATGCAAAACGCATTACAATCGGTTCTTCAAAATTAGTGAGATAGATACGCATGAAACGTATGCTGCTCATGTCGCTGATGCTGCCCACCTTGCTCTCATAGTCGTCTACAGGTATGCGGAATTGATACCACGTAGCATCTTCGGTATGGCCATTACGTAGTTTCACACTGGTATGTCGTTCGTCTACTATGTAGTTTCGACCAATCACCATGTCTTCAGGACGGATGCTTATCTTGTATTGATAGTAGTTTTCATATTCGTTCATGGTATAGTCCTGACTTATATCCTCCACATCAGGTGTGGTCTTGTAAGCCGTGCTATACGATTCGCCGCTTTCGCTCGAGTTTGGCGAATTGCCTTCGGGGTTGTTTATAAGTTTGTAACGGTCGAGTATGCTGGTGCGCCTTGTGTCGAAGTCGGAACCGCGGAAGTAGTGATAGTCATCGCCTGCAGGGTCGTTTGCAATTGAGTCGTACACTTCGGGTCTTACAATTCCGCGTATGGCGCTGAGGTAGTCAGCATAGGCTCCGTAGGTGCGTTCTTCAGTCGACGTAAGGCCATTGAGTCCCACGTCTTGTCGCTGTCTGGCACCGCTTTCGGTCGAGAACGAGTATACCACACTCTTTTCGTTGGGTATACGTCCCCACACCGTCTCTGAGTATGACGAGGCTCCACTTACCGACATTCCGCTTTCATAGAATTTCTTGCCGTCTTTCAGTCCGTCTTCGCTTATGTCGCCCAAGTTGATGAACAGGTCGCCACCATATTTGTGTCCGTCAGGATTCTGGTTTGTGTAGATAAACGGGTCGAGCAGCCAAAACTCCACATATTGCACGTTGGCTGTTTCAAAGTCGCTGTTGCTGCTTTCTATCTTACGCATCATTCCGCCCCACCGGCGTTCGGGGTGGAGCAGGTGCCCGTCGGCATCGATATCGGTGTCGAGATTATACGGACCGCGTTCGTTGGGATAGAATGCAAGATTCAATATCGACAGGGTGTTTGCGCTGCCCTGGTTTACGTCTTTGTTGGGATATACCTCCCTGACGTATACCTCCCTGACGTAGTGGTTTGAGAGTTGGTCGAGGTCGTTCTTTATGTGTCCAGGCGTAAGCGATGAACTCCGTCGCGTGAATAGTGGATCGATGGTGTACCAAGCCAGGCGTGCCCGTCCATATCCATAGCGTATGTCATTGCTCATGTTGCCATACTGCATGTTTGTAGGTGCAGAACTTATCATCCATGCAGAAGGGGTGCTCATGTCCGATTTCTGTTTGGTGCTTTCAAAGTCATCGAGGTATGATGCATTGCCTTGTACACCCTTGGCCTTGCCTGCAATGAGCTGTGCAAACTCTCCGTTGAAGTTTATACTCGATGGCTGTATGGCCTCTATGAATGGCAGGCGGTCTATCACGTTAGTCAGCCACTGACTTTGCTGTTTCCAGTTGATGCCCACACCCCACACCGTGTTGTTCAGGGGTTCGGCTCCCATCGGCACCTTGGTGGTCTGTGGCTTTTCGTTCACTTTCATGAACGTACCGCTTATCTGGAAGTTTTTGGTGAAGTCGTAGGTCCAGTTCACTCCCAGCATCGTTTTCCTTACCATCGCAAAGTCGGCCATGCTCTCCACGCTCGCACTTATGCTGGTGCCTGCATCTATTATACTTTGGTTTATGATACGCACAACTCCCGATGTATAATCCACCTCATAGTCAGAACCCTCGGTAAGTGTCACACCACCAGCCGTAACAACTACCGAGCCTCTTGGAATGTACATAGCTCCAAGATCAATTTCTGTTCCTGATGTCGCTTTGTACTCGCCATTAAGGGTGAACTTGTTTTTCTCTGCAATCTGTTTGGCCACTATTTTGGTAGAGTCATACAACTCATCATAGCAGTATCGTTCAGCCAGTTCCTCGCTTCCCAGCTTGGTGCGGAGCCAGTCACCGAAAGGCTCTACTACAGGGAAGATGATTCGGCCCTGGTTTGAGATGACGGTATATCCTTCTATGTAGTCAAACTTTCCGTTAGGGTTCGTCTTTTGGTTGTCGTCAAGTCGGTCCAGATTCATCATCTTGAGCAGTGTGGTCTGCTTCCATGCCCCCTCTGGTATATACGTGACGGCAACACCCGTAGTATCGCTCAGGTACTTTATGTCGAGTTTGAAACGGTCTCTCTGAACCGATGTAGCACCAAGGTAATACACGTTTTTCATCATAAGGTCCCAGTTTCCCATACGTGGCGAGTTGCTGGTGTTTTTCAGCAGTTTCACATACAAAGCCTGGTCGTTGTCTTTTATGTCAGACGAGAATTCTCCCACTTGATACGTCTGTCCACCATAAGTATATTCAAATGCCACTGCAAGCACACTGTTGGGCTGCAGAGTTGAGTTGAGCGATATATATCCAAGGTGGGTGTTCACCGTGTATTCGCTTGATTGCATCAGACGTGCGTTCTCCACCTTCTCATAGTCAACACCTCCGGCAAGTATCTGGTCAAGCACGTTGCTGGCTTGTTCCACATTGCGCGACTCGGGATACGAACCCACGATGGTACCATACAGGCTGTTGGCCGAGTTTTGAGGCACGTCGGCTCCCACACCCTGCCATTGCGGATTGCTTATCTTGCTGCGTTCTGCCAAATCTACAAATCCCACTATGTCGCGGGTATTCTGTGTCGCTCCCGATGTATTGGTAACCCACACCTCAACTCGGGTTATGCTGATGCCCGATGTTATGTTGGGAAGTGTAGAGCATGCACGGTCATAGTTGTCGTGGAAATACTGCGCAAGGAAGAAGTGGCGGTTCTCGTCGTAGTTGTAGGCCTCTATCTCAAATGTGTTGAGTTGTGCACCGTTGCGCGAACTGACAGTTGTCGATTTCGTCTTCTTTTGCGAGATCACGGTTTGCAGGTTCAGCTTTCCAAACTGCATGTCGGTGCGTATACCGAATAGTTGTTGTGCACCATGCACTAACGAATTGTTTGAAGGGAAGCTCACGTTGCCCGCTTCGAGCAGACGTATTATCTCGTCTTCCTTGCCCTCATATGACAGCTTCAGGTTCTTAGCGTCATAGTTGAACGAGGCATCGGTGTTGTATCCCAGGTTGAACGACATCTTGTCGCCTATCTTAGCGTTGATGTTCAACTCCACCTTCTCATCGAAGTCGAAACTCGTAATCTTCCTGTTACGTTCCGACATCGACGGGTTGTCGGTATACTTATAGTTGTAGCCCAACTTCAGCTCTGCCTTTCCACTCGTCTGTATCCTCACACCCCCGGGACCGAAAATCTTCTCGGCAGGGCCGAGGTCGAAGTGCATATCAGTAAAGTCGAACTTGTCTTGTCCCTTGTGTTGGAAGAGCGAGTCGTTGCGCATTCTGAAATAGTTGTTCAGATACCGGCGTGAGTTATATTCGAAATACTCCTCCGGAGTCATGATGAGCGGAGCGCTTAGGTAGTGGTCGCCAAGTTTAGTGCCTACGCGGTAAATGCCGTGCGTTTCGTCATATTCGCCAACGTCTTGCGTCAGGTTCTCAGGGTCGGCCAGGTCGAAGCTGGTTTGCTCTGCATACTCCTCCGTGGGGTGGTCGGTTTTCCTTACCTTGACACGTGGCACGGTGTCGATAGGCTCAGCAGCAATCAGGGCGGGCTGGTTGTCGGCATTAAAAAAATGATATACGCCTTCCCTATTATATTCGGCCAACATGGGGACGGCAAAACAAGTAGTAGCCGCAACAAGCAGCAACCACATACCTCTACCATATTTTCTTTCTGACCTCATCCCGTTTGTTATGCGCATTCCATTGTTCTTTGCTTATAGAGCTTTAAGGGCCAGCTTTATCACACGTTCCACCGTGGCATCAGGCTCGTCGGCCAATATGGCTTTCACCGTCTTGCTCGATGGTGCGGGTGGAAATCCCAGCATCTTGAGAGCCTCAACAGCCTCATCATGTATCTCCTTGTTGTAAGTCACTGCCCTGCCGCTGTCGGTTTGTGTGGCCGTGGGTTCAATATCCAGTACAGATATCTTGTCTTTAAGTTCGAGAATGATTTTTTGTGCAGTTTTCTTGCCCAATCCCTTCACTGTAGACAGCAGGCGATCGTTCCCGTCGGTTATGATGCCTGCCACCTCGCTCGTAGAGAACGACGAAAGGACCATACGGGCAGTGCCCCCACCCACACCCGACACAGATGTAAGCAGCAAGAACATAGTGCGCTCCTGGCGCGAGGCAAATCCGTAGAGCACCCACGCATCTTCACGAATCGACTCATAAACATAGAGCTTGGCAGTCTCTTTTCCTTGAATAGAGCTGAATGTAGTTAGCGATATGTTGAGTGCAAACCCTATTCCGCCACATTCTATCACCGCACTGGCAGGGGTCAGGTCATCAATTCTTCCATTAACAAAGTCTATCATATACCTTCGAATAAATTCAGACGTTTTCTCGCCATGGCAGAGCAAGCAAGCTTTCTCTGCTCATCTGGCTTAACGAAAAACGTTCGTAACTATATTTATTGTGGCAGCCACCTCACAGCGTCATTATGCAGCAACACATCTTGTGCCGAGCCGAGGCAACCACCCCCCTATTTCGATTATTCTTTTTTACTCAAAACGCTTTAGCGCCCCCTTTTATTGTGTCTGCCAAGCAATGATACATCGTTTTTTTCACCTTTCGGTTGCAAAAGCGTTTGTCACATAAAGAGTTGTATCCTTGCTTGGCTTGCAAAGATACAACTTTTTAAGATTACAGCCAAACAAACAATGGCTAATCTTCGATTTTTCATCAAAATGAACGTTTTCGTTAAGCCAGATGAGCAGAGAAAGCTTGCTTGCTCTGCCATGGCGAGAAAACGTCTGAATTTATTCGAATGGGTGAAGTACTTTTTATCGGTAGACAAAGTGCTTCACCCATTCATTATGCTTTGTGTCGTCCTTTCAGGATGACGTAGATGATGACTGGCGCTCCCATGATGGGTGTGACGGCATTGAGGGGTATGACGCCTATTTGTCCGGGTGTCATGCAGATGACGTTGCAGAGCAGTGCGGTTGCTGCTCCGGTGAGTATGGTGGCAGGCATGAGGTGGTTGTGGTTTTCGGTGCCGAGCATGAGGCGTGAGATGTGGGGCACGGTGAGCCCGATGAAGGCGATGGGACCACAGAAGGCGGTGGTGACTGCTGTGAGCAGGCCGGTGACCAGGAGCAGGTGGTTGCGTGTGTGGGTGGTGTTGATGCCGAGGCTTTCGGCATACCACGTGCCGAGCAGCATGGCATTGAGGGGTTTGATGAGCAGGAGCGATGCTATAAGGCCAACGATGGTGATGGATGCGAAGAGGGGCATCTGCTCCATCGAGACTCCTCCGAAATTGCCCATACCCCATATCATGTATGACTGCACTCCTTGCTCTGTGGCAAAGAAGTTGAGCAGCGATATGGCCGACGACGATATGTAGCCTATCATGATACCGATGATGAGGAGCATGACGTTGTCTTTGACCATGAGCGAGAAGAAGAGTATGAGCATCATGACACTCATGGCTCCGATGAATGCGGCTGCAAGTACTGCCACAAATCCTGTGAGCGATATGGTGCCGGCTGTGATGCTTCCGCCCATGAGGAGCATGACTGTCGCCACTCCGAGCGATGCTCCGCTGTTGATACCAAACACGCTGGGTCCTGCCAGCGGATTGCGGAATGCGGTCTGCAGCATCAATCCGCATACTGCCAACGAGGCACCGCTGAGCATGGCGGTGAGCGCGCTGGGCAATCGACTTTGCAGCACTATGTATATCCACGACTGGCGTATGGTGGGGTCGGCATCGAGGTCGGCCGTGGATGTAAACAGTATCTTGACTACCACGTCGATGGGTATCTGCACTGCGCCTACAAGCAGGCTCAAGGCAAAGAGCAGAACGATGAGCAGTATCGTAGAGATGATGATGAGTGTTGGATGAACTTTATGCATCTGGATGGTCTAATTCCCCTCCTTGGGCAATTGCGGAATGGGAGCAATTGGGGAGCAAAGCGACGGAGGGCGGGCTGGGGGAGTTTTTTATTTTCTGGAAGTATCTTGGAGTTCCGAGGTTGAGGTCGGGGTGAGTGATGGTGATGAAGTCGCGGAGGAGCAAGTGGGGATGGAATGGTGTTTCTTCATAGAACTCGCTTGTGGCGGTATTGCAACCATATACCCTGCCGGTGTTGAATGCCTTGAACTGGCTGTATCCTGCGTTTTCGCTCAGCAGCGATTCGAGGGTGATGGGTTGAGGTGCGTTG
>JAFUSD010000114.1 GCA_017480685.1 Bacteroidaceae bacterium | reverse complement strand
GTTGGGTTGTTGAGTGTGAAGGCAGCTGTCTCGATGTTGTAGGTTGTTGGGTTAGCTGTCGATACTGCTCCGCCTGCAAGGTCGTAAGTGATGGTGTAGGTCACTGGAGTCCAAGTAGCGGTGTAGCTGCGGTTGCCCATCGAGCCCTGAGCCACGGTCACTGTAGCTGTTGCTGCGCCGAGGTCGGTGCCGGTCCATCCTGCGAAGGTGTAGCCAGTGCGGGTTGGGTTGGTGAGTGTGAATGCAGCGGTCTCGATGTTGTAGGTTGCTGGGTTAGGTGTTGCAACGGCTCCGCCTGCGAGGTCGTAGGTCACATTATATGTAATAGGAGTCCAAGTAGCAGTGTAGCTGCGTTCGCCAATCGAGCCCTTAGCAATGGTTACAGTAGTGGTTGCTGCAGTGAGGTCAGTGCCGGTCCATCCTGCGAAGGTGTAACCCTCGCGAGTTGGATTGGTGAGTGTGAATGCAGCGCTCTCTACGTTGTATGTAGCAGGGTTGGCTGTTGCAACGGTTCCACCTGCGAGGTCGTAAGTGATGGCGTAGGTGATGGGGGCGAAGGTGGCTACGTAGTCGAGGTCGTGGTTGATGGCAGTTCCTTCGGTGTGAGGATTCTCCCAACCTGCGTTGCCAACAAAGATTTCCTGAACAGCCGGATCTGTAGCCTCCGTCTTATCTTCCACCGTCAGGCTCGTCAGTTCATAGCCTGCATCGGGAGTCACCGTCCATGTCCAGTTCGAGTTAGCCAGTCCGTCGCCATTGGGCTTGCGCACGGTCTTCGTCTCGCCATTTCCGGCAGCCTCGCCGTCGATGTCCATCGTACCATGTCCGTTCACCGTGTAGTTCAGCACAAATGACCATGTCTCAATATTGCCGAAGTTCTTCCAGTAGTCGGCAGCCTGATAGGCGGCCTTCGTACCACCGGGAACCCACAGTGTAGCGTTGGCATAGGTATTGCTGTCGAATGGATCGGTGCTGATAGCGATAGGTGTCAGGGCGTGTACCTTCACGCTCTGCACGTCGGATGTATGGTCGAAGAGCTTATCGATGTTGGTCACCTTCGGACCGATCTCTATATTTGTGGCACTATATACCAAACTTTGATCGGTTTTTGCACGAGTTATGTCACGACCGAGATAGAAGTAATCTAATACAATATTATCGGTTATGTGATCATAGCCATAGTTGTACTCCGATGTTCCGTTGGCAAACTCCAGCGGTGTGTCGCTATCGGCAATGATCATGCGTGTCATAGCCTGATTGCTGTTGCAATAGAATGGTGCGCGACCAATCTTCTTCACCGATGCCGGTATGGTGATTTCGGTCAGTGCATCGGTATCGTAGAATGCACCGTTGCCAATTTCCTCGATACCCTCGCCCAGGGTGACAGTAGCCAGTGCGAAGCAGTTCTCGAAGGCCTCGGTAGGTATCTTCTTCAGTGTGCCTGGCAGACTGATGCTTTCCAGCTTCTGACAATCTTGGAAGGCATATTCTCCCAGTGTCGCCAGCTTATTGCCGATTTCGATGGAAGTAATGTTCGGGCAATTGTTGAAAGCCTTGGCACCGATGCTCACTACATTACTCAAGCCATTGACAGCACCGGCAATGTTCGAGCAGTCCTGGTATTCATAGTCGCCGATTGCAGTTACCTTCGGGCCGAATGTCAAACCCACGAGGCTGCCATCAAACGTTGGTCGATTTGCATAATAGCCAGTACGGATGATGTTACGGCCTACGTATGCAGTTACCGTGTTGTTCGACTCAAATATCGGATAATAACTGTATGCGCAGTTCAGCGTGAGCGGTGTCTCACTATCCTCGATCGTCACGTTGATGTCTGCATCCATATTATAGAAAGCAGACGACTCAATGGTCTGCACGCTGGCTGGGATGGTGATTGCAGTCAGTGCATCGCATTCGTTGAAAACACGTTCGGGTATTTCAGTCAGGCCTGGGGCTACCGAGAGATCGATGGACGCCAGCGTTGTGCAACCGTCGAAGGCGTATGTACCCATCGATGTCAAACCACTGCCGAGAGTCACGCTGGCAAGCTTGGTAGCATTCTGGAACAACTTGCTATTGATAGCGGTAACCTTGTTGCCTATGGTCACGCTCGTGGCATAGGGGAAATAGCAACCATCACCTTCCGTAGAAAGGGTACGGCCCAGATAAAGTGTGTAGCTGGAAGTGTTGGCCATGTTGTACAGCGGAGTGTAGTACGTGCCACCCAACCATTTCAACGGAGTCTCGCTGTCCTCAATAACAATACTGGTCAGGCTGCACTGTTCGAAAGCACAAGAACCCACGCTCACCACCGAAGCAGGAATGGTGACAGAGGTGATGGCAGTATTACCAAAAGCATACTCCGGGATTGCCGTGACTGCATACGTCACTTTGTCGTTGGTAACACTGGCTGGGATGACCACATCGCCAGTCAGTCCGTCGGTCTTACTCACTGAGACTGCATTTTGGCCAGTCACAGTGTAGCTCAAGTTGTCGACGGTAAACGTCTGAGCCCATGCAGCCGATGCCAGAAGCAGGCAGAGCGCTGCAAAGATGTGTTTCGTTAAGTTTTGTTTCATAACGTTGTTGATTTAATTGTTAATAATCTGATTGATTGTAGAAATTTCAGAAAAAACTTCTCCCGTCTCCTCCAACAGGAGAAGCATTAACCATGCGGGATGGATGGGGCTTCCGGATGGAATGTCCCGCCTGAAAGGGGGACGAGCGAAGCGGAGGGGGTCTACGCTTTAGAATATTGACTACTAACCTTCCGGGGAGAAGACCCACTCCCCCTGCGGGTACTCCCCCTTTCAGGTGGGAGAGTCCATGCGGGATGGATAGGAGAGTCTATTCGGGATGTCAAAGAGCGTGTTGATGTTCAGGTTATCCACGTTATCTTTTTTGCGCAAGCAATGATATGCGTACACATTTCGGGCGCAAAGTTACGACACAAAGTGAGTTAAAATGCTTACATTTTACGCTTTTCAACTTACATTTTCGTAAAATGTAAGTAAAAAGTTGGGCAAACGGATATTTTTCCTGCCTTGAAGGCATAAAAAAAAGCTCATCCGCAACCTTGCGAGGATATCGTCAACGCTCCGCGAGGATATCGTCAACGCCCTGCGAGGATATCGTCAACGCCCTGCGAGGATATCCTTAACACCCTGCGAGGATATCCTTAACACCCTGTGAGGATATCGTCGTTTATACAAAATATCGGTTTCACCGCATAAAAAACACACAAAAAGCCCGATGAAACCGCATTTTCGTCCATCGGGCAAGAGAAAGAAAAAGAGGGACACACACGCGGTGCATCCCTCGGTCAGCAGCTTATCGACAGTATCAGAACATTAGCGCCACCGAAATTTGGTGGGTACTGTTCGTCAGTTTCTTCTGTACTATATCGCCTGCCATTCCTCCGAAATAGCTGGCATCGAGGTTCACGTCGGCAGTCTTGCCTACTGCTACGTTGTAGTTGTAGGCCACTTGCAGATGTTTCAAGGCTTTCACGCCGCCACCTACATTCCAACTGAACTCCGACTTCTTAAGCTCGAAGTGTCGCTTGGCATTCGATATGTCTTCAAATATCTCATCGTCGCCTATGTTGAACGAGAATTGCGGACCGGTTGTGAGGAAGATGCTTGCTTTCTTGCCAAGCCCGAGCGAGATTTTCAGGTTCACCGGCACGTCTACATACTTCAGTGTTTCCGATTCGGTTGCGCCTTCAGTCTCCAGCTCTATTGTCTTGTTGTTGTAGAGCACGGCTACATCGAAGCCCAGTCCGGTGATGGGCAGCGAGACGTCGAGCATAGGGCCGGCAAACCAACCGATGCGATTGTTGGCATCGATGACGGTAGACTTGTCGAGCGACACTTTCGTTACATTCAGACCAGCTTTCACTCCAAACTGGACCTGACTCCATGCAGGCACTGCCATAAGCAGGGCAGTCACCACGGCAAACATTCTGACTACTTTCTTCATAATGCTACGATTTTGGGGTTGTATTCGGCGACAAAGATACAAATAAATTTGTAATTCGAAACACATTATAACTATTTTTTTGCATCAACACCTATTTTTACCATTACATACGCGCACGAACAAGCCCGATGACATGCTTTTTTTGCAATGGCACAAAATCGACGACACGGCCGGCAACCTCGGAGCAGTCTTTATCAAAGCCAATTGTAAACTGCCAGTTTACATTTGCCTTTATGTCCAAATTTGCCCCACCCGAAACCGCCTAAAACACAAACATTTACGAACACAAACAAAAAAAATTGCTTGTGAAGACAAAAAAAAGTGGGGAAAAGTGGTGGAATGTGGAGGAAAATTACTAAATTTGCAGACGAAAACGAAATGAGCGCAGAATCTACCCTGCGTTTCATAGGCTAAAACCTAAATAAGTAAGGATTGATGCGATTTATAGGCGACTATTCAGCAAAAGCAGACGCAAAGGGCAGGGTGTTTCTTCCCGCACCGTTGCGAAAGGTGCTCGAGGGTGCCGGCGAAAGCCGATGTATCCTTCGGGTCGACCTGTTCCAGCCATGCCTCGTTCTCTATCCCGAAAGCCTGTGGCACGAGATGCTCGACATGCTGCGGTCACGGCTCAACCGGTGGAACGGGACGCATCAACAACTGCTACGCAAATTCCTGGCCGACGCCGAAGTGGTAGAACTTGACAGCAACGGCCGAATCCTCATCAACAAACGTAAACTCGACTATGCAGGCATCACTGCCGACGTGCGTTTCCTCGCAGTTGACGACCATATCGAGATATGGGACAAGCAGCGATGTGAGCAGGTGCTGAACGAACAATCTACACTCGGAGAAGACCTGCAAGCCATCATGGCCGACATGCCTACAGCCATAACCCAAAACATCTGAAGCACAAAACGCACAGAAGCACTGGGCGAAGCCCATTGGCACTGAAGAGCAGCGAGGCAAAATTAAGCAGTCTCGCGCGCGTACATTATTTATTATATAAGCCCCAAAAACGCCGAAGCAGCGCCACCCTATACAAGTCAGAACATGAACATCCCAGCAGAGACATACCACACGCCAGTGCTACTCGGTGCCAGCATCGACGCCATGGACCTGCGCCCTGGCGGCATATACGTCGACACAACTATGGGTGGCGGCGGCCACACAAGAGAGATACTGAGCCGACTCGACACCACGGCACACCTCTACTCGTTTGACCAAGATGCCGACGCAGAGGCAAATGCCCCTGGCGGCGACGAGCGGTTTACATTCGTGCGCAGCAACTTCCGCTACCTCAGAAACTTCATGCGATACTACGGCTGCGACCATCGCGTCGACGCCATACTGGCCGACCTGGGAGTGTCATCACACCACTTCGACGACCCAAGCCGCGGATTCTCCTTCCGCGCCGACGGACCGCTCGACATGCGCATGAACCAACGCGCTACAACCACCGCCGCACACATAGTCAACACCTACGACGAGGCGGCACTTGCAAACATCTTCCACACCTACGGCGAACTGAACCAAGGACGGCAGATAGCACGAGCCATTGTCAAGGCACGCACCACACAGGCAATCGACACCATAGCCCGACTCACCGACACACTGATGCCACTCATGCCACGCGACCGAGAAAAGAAAGACCTGGCCAAAGCATTCCAGGCACTACGCATCGAGGTGAACCACGAGATGGACGCCCTGGCCGAGATGCTCAATGCCGCCACACAGGTGCTACGCCCCGGAGGCCGCCTGATGGTCATCACCTACCACTCGCTCGAGGACCGCATGGTGAAAAACCTGATGCGCACCGGCAACATCGACGGCAAAGAAGAGAAAGACTTCTTTGGCAACATATCGGCGCCATACACTACCCTGACACGCAAACCAATAGTCCCGACACCCGAGGAGCAGGAACAGAATCCACGCTCGCGGAGCGCAAAACTGAGGGTGGGAGTGAAGAAAGAAAAGTGAACGATAAAAAGTTAAGACAGTGAACGACGAACAGAAAGACATAAGCGAAGGAATTGCCGAAGCACTGCAAGAAGCCGAACGCAAAGACCGCAAAGAGCAAGAAGAGGCCATCAAAGCAATCAAGCAATTCACCGACCAGGACGAAGACGAAGACTCGCTGGGCGACATCACACTAAAGTCGATACTCGGCGGCGACATCCTGCAAAGCCGATTCATGCTCAAGCAGGTAGTCTTCTTCATGTTCCTCGTACTGCTGGCAATACTCTACACCGGCAACCGCTACGCCTGCCAACAAGACGTGCTGCTAATCGACAGCCTGAAGGTGCAACTGCAGGAAGAGCGCTACAAGGTGCTGACCATCGAGAGCGAACTGCTCAACGCCAGCCGGCAGTCGGAAATAGTGAAGGAACTGAAAGCCAACGGCGACTCAACCCTGCTGCACTCAACCACGCCACCATTTGCCATAAAGCAAGAAGACTGAACCGCAAACCACATGAAATTCGAAAAGAAATACATAGCAAGCCAAACCACACTGGTGCTCATCATAGCACTGGTCTTCTGCGTGGGAATACTCTTCTACATGGTGAAGACCATGGTGTTCGACAAAAACTTCTGGGAAGACCAACGCCGCAACAACTTCGAGCAGGACAGCCTCAGCGTGCCCGCCATGCGCGGCAATATCCTGTCGGCCGACGGGCAACTCATGGCCAGCAGCCTGCCCGACTACAAAGTGTATATCGACTTCAAGTCGGGACTGACCAAAGAAGCCATCAAGACCGGACGATTCACCAAGCAAGACAGCCTCTTCCACTTCACCAAAGACTCACTCTTCATGGGCAAAGGCGAGAAATATGCCGCCATGCTCGACACCATCTGCAACGGCCTGGCCGCTATCTGCCCAAAGAGGACCGCAGCAGAATATCGCCGTCACCTGGCCGATGGGTGGAATGCACAAAGCCGATACTTCGAGGTGTGTAAGGGCACCACACTCAACTACATACAATACACCGAACTCATCAAGTTGCCCTTCTTCCGCGACTTCCAGCGCCGCAAGTACTACGTGGGACTGACCGTCGAAGAGCGCAACAACCGCAAAAAACCGTTCGGTTCGCTCGCAAAACGTACGCTGGGCGAGATGTATGGAGCCAAAGACTCAGCACGCTCGGGCATGGAACTGGCCTACGACTCGCTGCTGCGCGGAGTGCCCGGCATCAAACACCGCCGCAAGATACTGAGCAAATACATCGACCTCATCGACATAAAGCCACAAAACGGATTCGACATCGTATCAACCATCGACGTCACGATGCAAGACGTGTGTGAAAGTGCACTGCGCGAAGAGTTTGACGTAATAAAAGGCACCAACGGACTTGCCGACATGGGAGTGGTGGTGCTGATGGAAACCAAGACAGGCGACGTGAAAGCCATCGTAAACCTCTCGCTCTACGATGACGGCAACTACTACGAAGCACGCAACTTCGCACTGGCAGCACTCATGGAGCCTGGCTCCACATTCAAGACCGCATCCATCCTGGTGGGCTTCGACGACGGTGAACTGACCCTCAACGACCACACCAACGGCAACGGAGGAGTCTACAACATGTATGGCTCGATGATGAAAGACCACAACTGGAACCGAGGCGGATATGGCGACATGGACGTGGCACACACTCTGATGTACTCGTCGAACATAGGAGTGAGCCGGCTCATCGATGCCCGCTACCACAACAAACCCGAGAAATTCGTGGAGGGATTGCACCGCATAGGCATTGGTGCCGACCTCGAACTACCCTTCGTAGGCTCGGCCAAGCCGGTGATACGCATGCCAAAGCCCGACGGCAGCAACTGGTCGAAGACAGCACTGGCATGGATGTCGATAGGATATGAAACCCAGATACCACCCATCTCGACCGTATCATTCTACAACGCTATCGCCAACAACGGCACAATGGTTGCACCACGATTTGTGAAAGCAGTGCAACGCGACGGCAAGACCGTAGAGAAGATGCCCGTCAAGGTACTGAAAGAGCAGATAGCACGTCCCGAAGCCATAAAGCAGATACAAGAAATACTCGTGAGGGTGGTGAAAGAAGGAGTGGGCAAACGTGCCGGCAGCAAGTACTTCACCGTGGCTGGCAAGACAGGAACAGCCCAGGTGGGCGGCAAGGGCGGATATAAAGGCGGCGGCCACCTCGTGAGCTTCTGCGGATACTTCCCCGCCGAGAATCCACAGTACACCTGCATCGTTGCCATACGCCTGAAGTACGGACTGGCATCGGGCGGCGGACAGGCCGGACCCGTGTTCAAGAAGATTGCCGAAAGCGTCTATGCCAACGCCGTGACAAGTGACCTGACACGCGCCACAGACTCGCTTGCAACCATGGTGCCCGAGGTGAAGAGCGGTGACATCAAAGCTGCACAACTGGTGTTGGGCAATCTGGGCATATCGACCACGATACCTAAATATGACAACGGTGACATAGCAACCACCTCAACCGACGGAACAGACATAGACTTCACCATCATAAGCAATGAATACGACCACGTGCCCAACCTCATAGGCATGGGACTGCGCGATGCAATATACGAGATAGAACGCCGTGGCATGAAAGCCAAAGCCACCGGCAAGGGACACGTGAAACACCAAAGCATACCATCAGGCTCCAAGGTTGTGCCCGGACAAGTGGTGGAACTGGAACTGGCAACAGATTAACATACTACATACAAGTTAACATACCACATACAAAAAAATGAAACTCAACGAAATACTGACAAGCATATCGCCCCTCGAAGTGGTAGGACCAACCACATGCGACATCAAGGACGTGAACATCGACTCCCGACAAATAGGCGCCGACCACATGTTCATAGCAGTGAAAGGCACTCAGGCCGACGGCCATAACTACATAACCAAAGCCATCGAGAACGGCGCCACAGCGGTGGTATGTGAGGAACTGCCATCGGTGCTCAACGACAATGTGACCTACATCAAGGTGGCCAACAGCGAACAGATTGTGGGCAACATAGCCACAACATTCTGCGGCAACCCATCGACAAAGATGAAACTGGTAGGTGTGACAGGCACCAACGGCAAGACAACCATTGCCACAACCCTCTACAACCTGTTCCGCAAGCTGGGCTACAAGGCCGGACTGCTGTCGACCGTTGTGAACTATATCGACGGTGAAGCAATACCCACAGAGCACACCACGCCCGACCCCATCACGCTCAACAAGCTGTTGGCACAGATGGTCGATGCCGGATGCGACTACGTGTTCATGGAGGTCAGTTCACATGCAATAGCCCAAAACCGCATAGGCGGACTTACATTTGCAGGTGGCATATTCACCAACCTCACCCGCGACCACCTCGACTACCACAAGACCTTCGACAACTACCTGCATGCCAAGAAGCGGTTCTTCGACAACCTGCCCGCCTCGGCATTCGCCATCACCAACCTCGACGACCGCAACGGTATGGTCATGGTGCAGAACACCCGCGCCAAGGTCAAGACCTATTCGGTGCAACAGGCAGCCGACTTCAAGGCCAAAATCATAGAATGTCACTTCGAGGGCATGTATCTCGACATCTGCGGACAGGAGGTGGGCGTGCAGTTCATAGGCCGTTTCAACGTGTCGAACCTGCTTGCAGTATATGGAACCGCCGTCATGTTGGGTCAAGACCCCCACGAAGTGCTGGTGGCAATGAGCACCATGCACCCGGTGAGCGGCCGCCTCGAGGCCATCAACACCCCTGGCGGATTCACAGCAATCGTAGATTATGCCCACACCCCCGATGCCCTTGAGAATGTTCTCAGCGCAATACACGGGGTGCTCGAAGGCAAGGGACAGGTCATCACGGTGTGCGGAGCCGGTGGCAATCGCGACAAGGGTAAACGTCCGCTCATGGCACAGGAGGCTGTACGCCAGAGCGACCGCGTCATCATCACGAGCGACAATCCCCGCTTCGAGGAGCCTCAAGACATCATCAACGACATGCTGGCAGGTCTCGATGCCGAGCAGATGCGCCGCGTGGTCTCTATCGTCGACCGCCGCGAAGCCATACGCACCGCCTGCATGATGGCCGAAAAAGGCGATGTGATACTCATTGCCGGCAAGGGACATGAGGACTATCAGGAAATCAAGGGCGTAAAACACCACTTCGACGACAAGGAAGAAGTGCGCAAGATATGCCAGATGAACTAACAAGAGTGGCCAGATGAAATAACAAAATCGTCCAAACAAACTGACAAGTTCTGCCAGATGAAATAACAAAATCGTCCAAACAAACTAACGGACCCCGACAAATAATCACCAACAGACAATGCTTTACTACCTCTCAAAATATCTCGAGCAATTCCACATACCCGGCATGGGCATGTGGAGCTACATATCGTTCCGTTCGCTGATTGCACTGATGCTCTCGCTGCTCATCTCGATGTGGGCGGGCAAGAGTTTCATCACCTATATGAAACGTAAGCGCCACCTGGAGTCGGCACGCAATGCTGAAATCGACCCTTACGGCGTTCAGAAGCAAGGTACGCCATCGATGGGTGGAGTCATTATCGTGGGTGCAGTCGTGATTCCGGCACTGTTGCTCGGGCGGCTCGACAACATATATATCAACCTGCTCATCATCACCATCCTGTGGTTCGGAGCCCTTGGTTTCATCGACGACTTCATCAAGCTGCGCGGCAACAAGGACGGCATGAAACCTCGCTACAAGCTGTTGGGTCAGCTGTTGCTTGGAAGCGTGGTAGGAATTGCGCTCTGGCTTTCGCCCCAGGCCGTTGTACGCGAAAATGTGGAGACCGTGACCGAGTCGTCGACCGTGGTATATCACAAGAGCGAAGCGCGCAAGTCGACCGTGACTACCGTGCCGTTCTTCAAGAACAACAACCTCGACTACTATGAAGCCTTCAACTGGATAGGCGACGGTCGCACCAAGCGTGCCTGCGGATGGATTCTGTTCATACTCGTCACCACGTTTGTCATCACAGCCGTGTCGAACGGAGCCAACCTCAACGACGGCATGGACGGCATGTGTACCGGCAACGCTGCCATCATCGGAACGGCTCTGGGCATTCTGGCCTACGTGTCGGGACATATACACTATGCCAGCTACCTGAATGTGATGTACATCCCGGGCTCGGAAGAGATTGTGGTATATCTGTGTGCCTTCGTGGGTGCGCTCGTCGGTTTCCTGTGGTACAATGCATATCCCGCCAAGGTGTTCATGGGCGACACGGGGTCACTGGCCATCGGTGGAGTGATAGCAGTGACGGCAGTCATCATCCACAAGGAGTTGCTCATCCCGATTCTCTGCGGTGTGTGGTTGGCCGAGAGTGTGTCGGTGATACTGCAGGTGTGGTATGCCAAGCGCGGCAACCGCGTGGGAGTGAAGCAGCGTGTATTCCGCCGTGCCCCACTCCACGACCACTTCCGTGTGCTGCCCAGCCAGCTCTTGCCCGATGCCAAATACCTGTGTAAGCGCAATTCCACGCCGCTTCACGAGAACATGATAACTATTAGATTCTGGATTGTGACCATACTGCTTGCAGCCATCACAATCATAACACTGAAAATACGATAACGATGAAACGCATAGTAATACTTGGAGCCGCCGAGAGCGGAGCAGGAGCCGCAGTGCTGGCCAAGCTGAAAGGATTCGATGTGTTCGTGTCCGACCTCTCTGCCATCAAGCCACAATATAAGCAGCAACTCGACCAATACGGCATCGAGTGGGAGGAATGTCAACACACCGAAAGCCTCATCCTCACGGCCGACGAGGTGATTAAGAGCCCTGGCATACCCGAGAAGGCCCCCATGGTTCAGAAACTGAGGGCTCAGGGCACACCTATCATATCCGAGATTGAGTTTGCAGGTCGCTACACCGATGCCAAGATGATTTGCATCACGGGCTCGAACGGCAAGACCACCACCACCTCGCTCATATACCACATCATGAAGAATGCCGGCTACAACGTGGGTCTTGCAGGCAACATAGGCCGCAGTCTGGCCTTGCAGGTTGCAACCGAGCAGTTCGACTACTACGTGATTGAGCTGAGCAGTTTCCAGCTCGACGGCATGTATGAGTTCAAGGCCGACGTGGCTGTGCTGATGAACATCACGCCCGACCACCTCGACCGCTACGACTTCAAGATGCAGAACTATGTAGACTCGAAGATGCGCATCACTCAGAACCAGACGGAGCAGGATGCCTTTATCTTCTGGAACGACGACCCCATCATCAAGCGTGAACTCGAGCACTACAAGCTTCGTGCCCGCTTGCTTCCATTTGCCGAGGTAAAAGGCAACGGTGCCATAGCCTACGCCGACGAGGGTGAATACGTCATTGAGCAACCCACACCGTTCAATATGGAGCAAGACGACCTGGCCCTGCGCGGCAAGCACAACCTCTACAACTCGCTGGCAGCCGGCATTACAGCCAAGATTGCAGGTGTGAGCGACGAGCAGTTGCGCAAGAGCCTGAGCGACTTTGCCGGCGTGGAGCACCGCCTCGAGAAGGCTGGACGGGTGCGTGGCATCGACTTCGTCAACGACTCGAAGGCCACCAACGTGAATGCCTGCTGGTATGCCCTCGAGAGTATGACCCAACCCACGGTGCTCATCCTTGGCGGCCTGGACAAGGGCAACGACTACACCGAGATATACGACCTGGTGCGCCAGAAGTGCAAGGGTCTGGTATTCCTGGGTGTGGACAACAAGAAACTGCACGAGAACTTCGACTCCTTCGGCCTGCCTATAGCCGACGTGCGTAGCATGAAAGACTGTGTCGACGCATGCTACAAGATGGCACAACCGGGCGACTGCGTGCTGCTCAGCCCCTGCTGTGCCAGCTTCGACCTCTTCCACAACATGGAAGACCGCGGCGAGCAGTTTAAGCAGTGTGTAAAGGAATTATAGTATTAAAAGCCGGATAACAAAAATATAGTAGACATATTATGCTGAAGATTTTAAGCAACAACTTGTTCAAGGGCGACAAAGTGATATGGATGATTTACTTCTTCCTGTGCATGATTTCACTTGTTGAGATATACAGTGCATCGAGTTCGCTCACCTACACTCAGGGTCACCACTGGGACCCCATGATTCGCCAGGCAGGTTTCCTGCTCATCGGGTTGGTCATCATACTTGTGGTTCACCGCATTCCATGCAAGTACTTCAAGCTCTTGCCGTTCTTCCTGGTTCCGGCCTCGGTGCTGCTGCTGCTCTATGTGCTGTTTTTCGGCGGCACCATCAATGGTGGCAATCGTTGGATTGACCTTGGTTTCCTCTCGTTCCAGCCGTCTGAGGTGGCAAAGGCAGCACTCATCATGTCGCTCGCGGCAGTGTTGTCGAAGACTCAGAACGAGGAGATAGTCCACAACCGTCGGGGCACCAAGCGTGTGGTGATGGCCACCAAGGGTGGATATGCCAAGCCGTTCAAGATTTGCAGCATACTGACCCTTGGCATTTGCGGACTGATTTTCACCGAAAACCTGTCGACAGCCCTCATTCTGTTTGCAGTGGCAGTCATGATGATGTATATAGGCAACATTCCACACAAGTTGATGCTCAAGGGCCTGCTCTTCATGGGCTTTGTAGGAGCCGTGGCCGGCACCACCCTGCTCATCACCCCCGACACGGTTGTAGGCAAGGCCGGAGGCCGTGTGCTGACGTGGAAACACCGCCTGCAAGAGAAACTGGGCATACAGACCGATGCCGACAAGCAGGCCACATACGAAGACAAGAACGAGTATAACCTGTCGGAAAACTGGCAGGTGGGCAATGCCAACATAGCCATAGCCAACTCCAACATCATAGGCCTCGGCCCCGGCAACTCGGTACAGAGAGACTTCCTCTCGCATGCCGAGTCAGACTTCATCTATGCCATCATAGTCGAGGAGCTTGGCATCTTCGGAGCCCTGTTCGTCATATTCCTGTATGTAGCACTGCTCATACGTGTGAGCAAGATTGCCAACAAGTGTGACAAGTTCTTCCCCGCCTTCCTCATCATGGGGCTTGGCATCCTGCTCGTTTTGCAAGCACTCATCAACATGGGTGTAGCTGTCCACATGCTGCCCGTAACCGGCCAGCCGCTCCCCCTCATCAGCAAGGGCGGCACATCAATCATCATCACCTGCTTCTACTTCGGTGTCATACTCAGCGTGAGCCGCTATGCAGAGAAAGTGAGCGAAAGCCCCAACGAACCGGCCGAGGCAGTGAGCAAGCTGGAGACCGACGAGTATTTCAGCACAAGCGGGATAGAATAAAAACGAGGATATCGTCACAGGCCTGCGAGGATATCGTCACAGGCCTGCGAGGATATCGTCAACACCCCGCGAGGATATCCTCGCCAGAAACCACATATAAATACGCGCCACTACACAGGCGCAACCACACATAGAACCAACAACCATCACATCACAATGAAACCAAACCGATTCATCATAAGCGGAGGAGGCACAGGCGGCCACATATTTCCTGCCATATCAATAGCCAATGCCATAAAGGCCAAGCGCCCCGACGCCGAAATACTCTTCGTGGGTGCAGAGGGACGCATGGAGATGCAACGTGTGCCCGATGCCGGATACCCCATCAAGGGTCTGCCCATCGAGGGTTTCGACCGCAAAAACCCACTGAAAAACATACGGGTGCTGTGGAAGATATGGAAATGCCAGCGCATGGCACGCAAAATCATAGCCGACTTCAAGCCCGATGCCGTAGTGGGAGTGGGCGGATACGCCAGCGGCCCCACGCTGAAGACCGCCGCACAGATGGGAATACCCACACTCATACAAGAGCAGAACTCGTATGCCGGAGTGACCAACAAACTGCTTGCCAAATCGGCACAACGCATATGCGTGGCCTACGACGGCATGGAACGCTTCTTCCCTGCCGATAAAATCATGATGACAGGCAACCCCGTGCGGCAGTCGCTCACCGAGACACACCTCACCAGCGAAGACGCACGCCTGCAGCTAGGCCTCGACCCCCACAAGGCCACAATACTCATCATAGGCGGCAGCCTCGGCGCACGCACCATCAACGAAAGCGTGCTCGGCACACTCAATGAGATAGGCACGTCAGACGTACAGATAGTGTGGCAAACCGGCAAATACTACAGCGCACACATTGCCGACGAACTGAAACGCATGGGCCAGCCCGCCAACCTCAGAGTGGCCGACTTCATATCCGACATGGACACCGCCTACGCAGCCGCCGACCTCGTGGTCTCGAGAGCAGGAGCCAGCAGCATAAGCGAACTGTGCCTGCTCGGCAAACCATGCATACTCGTGCCCTCGCCCAACGTGGCCGAAGACCATCAGACGAAGAACGCCATGGCACTGTCGACCAAAGGAGCCGCCCTGCTCGTGAAAGACTCAGACGCAACCACACAACTCATACCACTGGCCATACAGACGGCAACCGACCCACAACGACTGCAATCGCTCAGCAAAGAAATAAGCAAACTGGCACTGCCCGACTCGGCAGCCAAGATAGCCGACGAAGTGTTCAGCATAATCAGACAATAAAGACAAACCACACATGGACCCCAACACAATAAAATCAGTCTATTTCATAGGAGCAGGAGGCATCGGCATGAGCGCCCTGCTACGCTACTTCATGGCCCAAGGCTGCAACGTGGGAGGCTACGACAAAACCCCCACCGACCTCACCAAGAAACTCGAAGCCGAAGGAGCACAGATACACTACACCGACAACCCCGACGACATACCAACCTGCTTCAAGCAGAAAGAGACTACCCTCGTGGTCTACACACCCGCCATCCCCGACGACCACCGCGAACTGACATACTACCGCCAGGGAGGATTCGAAATACAGAAACGCGCATGGGTGCTCGGACTCCTCACCCGGACACACAAAGGCCTCTGCGTGGCAGGAACACACGGCAAGACCACCACTTCGACCATGGCGGCACACATACTACACCAGTCGCACATCGACTGCAACGCATTCCTCGGCGGAATATCCAAAAACTACGGAACCAACTACATCCTAGCGCCACAGAGCGACTACGTAGTGATTGAAGCCGACGAATTCGACCGCTCATTCCACCACCTCAGACCCTACATGACCGTCATTACCGCCACCGACCCCGACCACCTCGACATCTACGGCACCAAAGAAGCCTACCTCGAAAGCTTCCGCCACTACACCACACTCATACAACCCGGCGGAGCACTCATCATCCACACAGGGCTCGAGATGAAACCCGACACAGGCCCCGACGTCAAGACCTACACCTACTCACGCAACGAAGGCGACTTCCACGCCAAGAACATACGCATAGGGGGCGGCACCATACTGTTCGACTTTGTGACACCCACCACCACCATCCCCGACATAGAACTGGGAGTACCCGTAAGCATAAACATCGACAACGGCATAGCCGCCATGGCACTTGCATGGCTCAACGGCGCAACCGCAGACGAGATACGCCAAGGCATGAAGACCTACAGCGGAGTAGACCGCCGCTTCGACTTCCACCTCAAGACCGACCACATGGTCTACCTGAGCGACTATGCCCACCACCCCAACGAAATAGAGCAAAGCATCAAGTCAGTGCGCGAACTATATGCCGACAAACGCATTGCAGCCATCTTCCAGCCACACCTCTACACCCGCACACGCGACTTCTACCGCGAATTTGCGCAAAGCCTCTCGCTGCTCGACAAAGTCATACTATGCGACATCTATCCTGCACGCGAGAAACCAATACCAGGGGTCACCAGCAAACTCATCTACGACAACCTGCGCCCGGGAATAGACAAAGTGATGATAAGAAAAGACGAAATCATCGACACCGTAAGCAAGAAAGACTTCGACGTGCTCATATCGCTCGGAGCAGGAGACATTGAAGACTACGCCCCGCAAATAGCAAAAACACTGCAGACATGAATGTGAAGAAAGGCATACAAATCATAACGGCGACAATACTGTTCATCAGCGTTGCCGCATACTTCGTATATGCCATCTTCTGGGCAGCCGAACAGAAAGATGCAACCAACACATGCACAAGCGTCGAACTGGTAATCAAGGAAAACCGGCACTCAGGATTCATCAACACCACAATCGTTGAAGACATGCTGCGCAATGCCAACATCCACCCCAAAGACAGGCCCATGGACCAAATAGACACACGGCGCATAGAGAAAACCCTGAAGAAAAACGACTTCGTAGAAAGCATCACGTGCTACAAGACAGCCAACAACAAAATACACATAGACATCACACAACGCACCCCGGTAATCTACATACTGCGCCCCGACGGAGTGGGATACTACGTAGACAGCCGCGGCAAAATCATACCCAAAACCACCTACCCCGTCAACATGCCCATTGCCACAGGAAACATCACACAGCAATATGCACAGCAAAGCCTGTCGAAACTGGGCAACTACATCACCTCAGACGACTTCTGGAACAGCCAGATAGAACAACTGGACATCTCGACAAACTCTGACGGAGAATACGTCATAGACATCGTTCCACGAATCGGGAACCAAATAATAAAACTTGGAACCATCGACAACTTTGCCGAAAAACTCAACCGCCTGCGCACCTTCTACAAAGAAGCAGTGCCCACCATAGGCTGGGACAAATACACAACCATAGACCTCGAATACGACGGACAAATAATTTGCAAGAAACAAAAACACAAATAATATGGGAGAACAGGAATCAATCATCGTTGCAATCGAGCTGGGCTCATCCAAGATAGCAGCCATAGCAGGCAAGAAAAAGGATGGAACCATGCAGATACTGGCCTACGCAGAAGAGAAGACCTACGACTGCGTGAGGCGTGGAATGGTCTACAACATAGAGAAGACCACACAAAGCATCCGAAACGTGATAAGCCGAATCGAAGCCTCACTGAAGATGAAAGTGACACGCACATACATCGGACTGGCAGGACAATCAGTGCGTTCGGTGAAAAGCATAGTGAAGAAAAACATGCTGGCACCAACCTACATCACACAAGGACACATAGACGCCATCACCGACGAAAGTCATGAAGTGGCAATCGACGACTACGAACTCATAGGATTCTTCACCCAAAGCTTCACCCTCGACTCAAACACACTGAGCAATCCGGTAGGCATCATGGGCACCAACATAGAAGGCGAATTCCTAAACATAATTGCCAACAACCGGCTGCGCAGCAACATAAAAACCAGTTTCGAGAACCTCGGACTGGACATTGCCGACTATCGCATATCTGCATTCGAACTGGCTAACAACCTGCTTACAGATGCCGAAAAACGATCGGGAGCCGCAATGGTAGACTTCGGAGCCGGAACAACCACCATTGCAGTACTGAAAAACAACATAGTAAGGCAGATTACAACACTGCCAATCGGCATCAACAGCATCAGGCAAGACCTGTGCGACCTACAGATAGAAGAGACCGAAGCCGAGCAACTGATGCTGAAATATGCCAACGCAATTGTGGAGAACACACCCAACAACGAAAACGAAAAGAAACCCACATACACCACATCCGACGGCCGTGAAATCGAAATATCACTCATACAGCAAATCATCGAGGCCCGACTCAACGAAATAATCATCAACGTGGAGAATCAGCTCCACAACTCAGAATATGCCGACAAACTGCTGGGCGGCGTAGTCATCACAGGTGGCGGTGCAAACATCAAGAACATCGACAAAGCATGCACCAACACACTGAAAATAGACAAGGTGAGGATTGCACGCAAACTCATTCCACAACTCATAAAAAACAGCGACATAACCCTGCTCTCGACCGAAAGTGCAACCACATGCACCATCATCTCACTACTGCTGGCAGGCGACGAAAACTGCGTGGGCGAGCCCTACAATGGCCCCGACATCTTTGCTGTGAAAGACAAGGAAGACGAGATAAGCGCACACAAGGAAGCCGCAGCCAAGCGCCAGAAGGAAGAAGAAGAAGCGCTAAACAACATAGAGGAAACCAAGACACAACTGCGCAACGCAATACTCAGCATGCAAAAGATGGGAGAATCAATCAATGCAAACCCATCAAACAAGAAACTATGGAGCAGCGCAGAAGAAACTGCAACCGCAGCAACCGCAATCATAACCGACACATACATTCAGAACAAAGAGCTGCTTGCCGACAAAGACAAGTACAAACAATCACTGCGTGAAGCCGATGTGCTGACACAAAAATGCGAAGAAGAGGCAGAGAACCTGCTCAACACCGTGAAAGATGCCAAGAAAAGCAACTCAACCATAGGCAAACTGTCGCGCTGGATTGATGACCTGCTCAAGGAATAAACCATATCGTAACCCTTTAACCGAAAAAACTATGGACGTAGAATTCACGTTTCCACAAGAGGAAACCAGCATCATAAAAGTGATTGGCGTAGGCGGAGGAGGCTGCAACGCCGTAAACAACATGTACAGCAAAGGCATTCACGATGTATCATTCATCGTATGCAATACCGACAACAAGGCACTAAACGACTCTGTAGTGCCATCAAAACTGCAACTGGGTAAAGACGGACTAGGAGCCGGCAACAACCCCGCTGCAGGAAAGCAAGCCGCCGAAGAATCGTTAGACGACATAAAGAAAGTGCTCAACGATGGCACAAAGATGGTGTTCATCACAGCAGGCATGGGTGGCGGAACCGGAACAGGCGCCGCACCAGTAATTGCCAAGACAGCAAAAGAAATGGACATCCTGACCGTGGGCATCGTAACCATACCATTCCGTTGGGAAGGCATAAAGAAGATTGACCAGGCACTCGACGGTGTGGAAGAGATGAGCAAGAACGTCGACGCACTGCTCGTAATCAACAACGAACGTCTGCGCGAAATATATCCAGAACTCACAGTGCTCGATGCCTTCAGCAAAGCCGACGAAACCCTATGTAACGCTGCACGAAGCATTGCCGAGATAATCACCATGCACGGAATCATCAACCTCGACTTCAAGGATGTGAAGACAGTGTTGCTCAATGGCGGCGTGGCAATCATGAGCACCGGATATGGCAGCGGCGACCTCCGCATTTCGAAAGCAATCGAGGACGCACTACACTCACCACTGCTCAACAACAACGACATCTACAACTCAAAGAAGTTGCTGCTTCACATCGCATTCTGCGGCGATGAGAGCCAAGGCGCACCGAGCCTCATGATGGAAGAGATGAACGAAATACACGAGTTCATGGCTAAGATGCAGACTGCCGACATCATAGAGACGAAGTGGGGATTGTCGGTAGATCACTCGCTTGGAGAGAAAGTAAAAGTGACGATACTGGCTACAGGTTTCGGCGTAGGCGACATCAACTCTACCGACATGACCAACCGAATCAACAAACGTAACGAAGAAGAACGCAAACGAGCCGCAGAACGCACCGAGAAAGAAATAGAACGCGAGCGTAGACGAATCAACGTGTATGGGCCCACCGACAGCAGTTCATCGATAAGGAAACTGGTATACACCTATGCATTCAAAGACGAAGATCTCGACAACGACGACGTGATAAGCATGGTTGAGTCGATTCCCACATATAAGCGCAAACGTGAAGACCTGCGTAACATCGATGAGCGGTCCAACTCGATAGCTGCAGCTGCTCCTGCAGCAGGGTCGGTAATCAGTTTTTCATGACAAGTACAACGCAACGCCATAACTTCACAGAAGCAACTTAAGCCCATACTCAAACTCACATAAGCCCAAATCGGTCATTAGGCAGTTATGCTCTGACTAACTTTCGTTTTGTCATCTGTTTCACCGCTTTGCGGTTGCAATGAAACCCCATTGCGACCGCAAAGCAGCAAAACACCTGAACTAAAATCAAAGTTATTATCATCATAACCCTAATGACCGATTTGGGATTGTCTTATATACGAAATATATTACCGGAATATTCGAAATATATTACCGGACAGCGATAATTCGAAACAAATATATAATGCTGATATAATCAAAAAAAAGATGTGCCGACGCGGTCAGAATCACTTCTTTTTGGTCGGCACGAGAATATATGTAAGAATTGAATGAAATGTTTCTATTCCTTATATTCGTATTTTGTTATTCGAATTATATACTTCCATCCTTTACGCATCGATATTAGCGTATGTTGCGTTGCGCTCTATGAACTCGCGGCGTGGCGGCACATCGTCGCCCATGAGCATCGAGAAGATGTAGTCGGCTTCGACTGCATCGTCGATGGTTACTTGCTTGAGCAGTCGTGTCTCGGGGTTCATAGTTGTTTCCCAAAGCTGTTCGGGGTTCATTTCACCTAGTCCTTTGTAACGTTGTGTCTTGACGCTGTCGGCTGTTCCGTCGCCATATTTGTCGATGAAGCGGAGTCGTGCCTGCTCGTCGTAGCAGTATTCGCTTATCTTGCCTTTGGTGCATTTGTAGAGTGGCGGAGTGGCGATATAGAGTCGGCCGTCGCGTATGAGCTGTGGCATGTAGCGGAAGAAGAGTGTGAGCAGCAGGGTGTCGATATGTGAACCATCGACATCGGCATCGGTCATGATGATGGTCTTGTAGTAGCGCAACTTGTCGTAGTTGGCTTCTTTGCTGTCGCTTTCGTCGAGTCCGAACTTCACGCCCAGGGCGTTGATGATGTTGTTCACTTCTTCGTGGTCGAATGCCTGATGCCATTTCACGCGTTCTACGTTGAATATCTTTCCGCGTATTGGCAGTATGGCCTGGAAGTGGCGGTCGCGTCCTTGCTTGGCTGAGCCGCCTGCCGAGTCTCCCTCGACAATGAACATCTCGCAGTTGGCTGGGTCTTTGTCGGAGCAGTCGGCGAGTTTGCCTGGCAGTCCGCCTCCCGACATTGGGTTCTTGCGTTGCACTTTCTCGCGTGCAGTGCGTGCTGCGATACGTGCCTCGGCTGCGAGCACCACCTTGTCGACTATCATCTTGGCCTCCTTGGGGTGTTCCTCGAGATAGTTGCTCAGTGCTTCGCCCACGGCTGAGTTCACGGCTCCCATCACTTCGTTGTTGCCAAGCTTGGTCTTGGTCTGACCTTCGAACTGTGGTTCGGCCACCTTGACCGAGATGACGGCCGTGAGGCCTTCGCGGAAGTCTTCAGGGCTGATTTCTATCTTTTGCTTGGCAAGTCGTTCGGTGAGTTTTGTATCGTCGCTTACGTATTTCTTTAACACGCGTGTGAGTGCGGTGCGGAATCCCTGTAGGTGTGTACCGCCTTCGATGGTGTTGATGTTGTTTACGTATGAGTGTATGTTTTCCGAGTACGAGGTGTTGTACATGATGGCAGCCTCGATTGGTGTCTCGCTCTTCTCGGTGTTGAGGTATATGATGTCGTTGAAGAGGTGTGTGCGCGTGGAGTCGATGTATCGCACGAAGTCGCGCAGACCGCCTTCTGAGTAGAACACGTCTTTGCGTATGCCTTCATATCCTGCTTCGGCATTTACGTCGAGGCGCATGTCTTGCAGTGTGATTGTAATTCCTGCATTGAGATATGCGAGTTCGCGCATACGGTTGGCGAGGATGTCGTAGCGGTAGGTGCGTGTGATGAATATGGAGCCGTCGGGCCAGAACTGCTGGCGTGTGCCTCTCAGGTCGGTGGTGCCTACTTGCTTCACGTCGTATAGTGGTTTGCCGCACGAGTATTCCTGCTGGTATATCTTGCCGTCGCGGAACACTTGTGATATCATCTTGGTTGAGAGTGCGTTCACACAGCTCACACCCACGCCGTGGAGTCCGCCCGACACTTTGTACGAGCCTTTATCGAACTTACCACCGGCATGCAGCACGGTCATCACCACCTCGAGTGCCGAGCGGTGTTCCTTTTCGTGCATATCGACAGGGATTCCACGTCCGTTGTCCTGCACGGTTATCGAGTTGTCTTCGTTGATTGTTACTTCGATGTGTGTGCAATATCCTGCCAGCGCCTCGTCGATGGAGTTGTCGACAACCTCATAGACGAGGTGATGCAATCCCTTTTCGCTTATGTCGCCAATATACATTGCAGGGCGTTTGCGCACTGCCTCCAGGCCTTCGAGCACCTGGATGTTACTTGCGGAGTAGTCGGCTCCGTTCTGTAGTATTTCGTCCATTAGTAGTTTATATCACATTTCAATTTCTGCATACGAGGAGCCCGATGGGCACAAACTCGCTTTTCATGCTACAAATTTACGAATAAATTACGACATGAGCAAGCATTGACATACAAAAATATGCATGAATGTTGATTTTTTTTCTGAAAGGTGTGTATATCGAGCCCTCTGCTGACAATGCAGGCCACACACATGTGTGTGGGGGTCGAAAAATGAGTGCGCGCTCGCAAAGCCGCGAGTTTGTGCTCGCAGAGCCGGGAGTGCACTGGCTGGCAGATGCAGGTACACAAAAAAAGCGATACACATGTGCATCGCTTATATAATTTGTTCCGGTTGATGTCTTATCCTAACTTAGCGATATACTTCATAGCGCCAGACTTGAGGTTAGCGGCCTTATTCTTGTGGATGATGTTGGTCTTTGCAAGTTTGTCCAACATTTTCTGTACCTTGGGGAACATCTGGAGTGCTACTTCCTTGTCTTTCTCTGCACGGAGTTTACGCAGTGCGTTGCGCATGGTCTTTGCGTAATAGCGGTTGTGCAGTCTACGCTTTTCGTTTTGGCGTATACGCTTGATTGTCGATTTGTGGTTTGCCATTATCTTGTTTTCTGTTTTTTACGGAGTTGTGAGCCGCTATGGCTCGTTCTTTCAATTCTTCGTCTCTTATTGTTTTTGTTGCCCGGCTGCCAGCAGCCGAAACTAAATTGTCAATTGTATGTTATCAATTGTCAATTTCTCTTTGTAGTCCCTAGCAGAATCGAACTGCTCTTTAGAGAATGAAAATCTCTCGTCCTAACCGATAGACGAAGGGACCAGCCTTGGACTTCCGTCCGGCAAAACGCATGTCGACTTTTGGTCTTCGCTACGATTTGCGGCTGCAAAGTTAAGGACTTTTCTTGAACTGACAAAACATTTTGCAGTTTTTTTTCATCCTTACATGCATTTTTTATCGAAATACGTTCTAATTCGGCCCGATTCCACTTGTTTTCGAGGTGTCGACGGCCCTTTTACGGAGGTTGATGACGATCACTCCGTTACGACCGTTATGGCCATAACGGTTGGTAGCGAGGGTGTCGCGCATGGCGGTAACCGACTCGAGATTGTCGATGTCGGGCTTATTTATGTTTAAGACATTCGCGAGATACTCCTCTGTCTGCTCCAGTGTTGCATCGGTGAACATGCGCGGAAAGACGCCGAGTGTTATCTCCTTACGGCTTCGAGCGAGCGAATCGTAAACGTATGCGGACACGAGGTTGCCTTCTGAATCGACGTTTATCATCTGGCCGTCGAGTATGATGAGCGGGCTCTTCACATCGGCCGTGTCGGTGGAATCGCCGACAGCAAACGGGCTGGACGACAGCACGCCCGATGGTGTGGCAAACGCTGCAACGATGAATGTGAGCACAGGCAGCAGCAGGAGCGTCCTGAGAATGAAGTTGTGACGGGTTGTTTTTGATTTGTACATCATAATGATTCGTGATTTTAGTGAACCGTGACCTATGCTGTTGACATACGGCTGCAGACGCATCCCCACGGCTTTGGTCACAAGAAACTGTTGATATGTAGTTGCATCGATGCCTCGGCTGATGACCGCATGGTCGGCTCCGTATTCGTGAACGGCACGGAGGTCGCGCCCCAGAAGCCACACGAAGGGGTTGAACCACTGAAACAGGGTCACAAGGTTGAGCAACAGCAGGTCGTAGCTGTGGCCCAGACGTATGTGTTCGCGCTCGTGAGCAAGGAGCAAGGCGCGGTTGTGTTCGTAGTCGGATACGCTCATCACTATGTAACGAAATATGCTGCATGGCATCACATTGCCAGGAAAGAGCACGACGGTGTGGCCTGCGTAGTCGGTATGGCGTATGCCACGGCGCATGAAGCGGACTAGACGGACGAGCTGAACAATCCGCACTGCAAGCAACACGACCACTCCCGCAAGGTATATCCACATCAAGACGCTTGCCACATCTACCACTGGCTGCGGTGCCACGGGTGCTGCATCCTGCATGTTCGTTGCCACGTCGGCCGTCATATTCGCTGCTTCGGCCGACGGCATCGACTCCTTCATCATAGCTTCTATGTTGAAAGCCACGGGGTGCGTGGTGGGTATGTGCACCGCCGGTGCAGCGACCGACACCATCAAGATGGCGAGCAGCAGGCAACGGTTGGCACGATGCAGTGTCGACTTGCTGAGCAACAGATGGTAGCAACAATAGAGCAACGCCAGTGTGACGGCTGATTTTATTACGAACATATCGACGGGTTGTTGACTTTGATGATTGATATTATTTCTTGCAAATCCTCGTCCGACAGCTCTTCGTGCTGTGCAAAGAACGAGAACATCGACTTGAGCGAACCGCCGAAGAGCGAGTCTTTCACGTCGCGCATCACGCGGTTGGCATACATCTCGCGTGTGATGCGAGGCATAAACGCCAAGGTCTTACTGCCACTCCCCTGCTTTTTCGACCGCACAAACTCTTTCTTCGTCAATATCTTGAGAAACGTAGCGATGGTTGAATATGCAGGTTTCGGGTCGGAATAATGCGCAATGATTTCGTGTGTGGTCAGTGCTTCACCGCTGTCCCACAGGATATTCATTATCTCCATCTCGGCCTTAGTGAGGGTCCGTGTCTTGTTGTCTCTGGTCATAACACTCCGTTTCTTTCGTTGGATTTCGACGGCAAAGGTAATCTAAACAATTAGATAACACAAGAAAAAAGCCCGAAAACCAAGCTCGCCGCACCCCACTTTAACCTTTTTTATTAGATATCCACACCTATTTATTAAATATTAAGGAAAGGAACAATAGTGTTAGGCATAAATACAACTATTGCTGAAAGAACGCAGGAGTTTTGCTGAAAGAACGCAGGAGTTTTGTCGCGCATATATCGGAAAACTTTAATTTTCGACGTAAATTATTAAATTTGCGACGTAAATTTACTGATTTTCGGCCGAAAATTATTAAATTTACGTCGAAAATTAAAGAATTACTACGCACTTGCGGCAAAACTTCCGTGTACGCGCAGTAAAATTAGTGCGTACGCGCAGCAAAACTTATTATCATCGTCGGCAAAACATCAGTGGCTCATTGACCCATATACATAGAAAAGCCTCGCCTCCGCTCCACCAAAACAAGTGGAAACAGAAGCGAGGCTATAACTTCATGAGCCATCAAAAACGGCTCGGTAGTATAATTATATCAGCTCAAACCGACTGGCATGTCTGTTCAAACCGACTGGTATATCAGCTCAAACCGACTGGCATGTCTGTTCAAACCGACTGGCATGTCTGTTCAAACCGACTGGCATGTCAGCTCACCTGGCTGCCGGCCTTCACGGCGTGCTCTACGGTAGTGACCGAAATCGTACCGTCGTAGTCCTCGGCCGAGAGTATCATGCCCTGGCTCACAAGTCCGTTCTTGAACTCGCGTGGTGCGAGGTTGGCTATGAACAGAACTTGCTTGCCCACGAGCGCCTCTGGTTCATACCACTGTGCGATGCCCGAGACGATGGTGCGACGCTCGAGGCCGTCGTCGATAAGGAAGCGCAACAGCTTCTTCATCTTCGGTACACGTTCACATTCAAGCACGGTTCCCACGCGGATGTCGAGCTTTTGGAAGTCGTCGTAGGTGATGGTGTCCTTCACCGGAGCAGCCTTTGCCTCGGCTGCTGCATTGGCCTTGATGGTGGCCTCCAGCTTGTCCATCTGCTGCTTTATGGTCTCGTCTTCTATCTTCGAGAAGAGCAACGAAGGCTCGCCCAGTTGCTTGCCCGAAGGCAGGAGGTCGGTCTTGCCCAGGTCGTCCCAGCGGAAGGTGTCCATGTTCAGCATCGCGCGCAGACGTGCCGACGAGAATGGGAGGAACGGCTCGAAGGCGATGGCGAGGTTGGCTGTGAGTTGCAGCGATATGTAGATTACGGTCTTCACGCGCTCGGGATCGGTCTTGATCACCTTCCACGGCTCTTCGTCGGCTATGTATTTGTTGCCGATACGTGCCAGATTCATCGCTTCCTTCTGTGCCTCGCGGAACTTGAATTCCTCAAGCAGGGCCTCAACCCGCTCTTTCACTTGCGAGAATTCGGCCAGTGTCTGGCGGTCGGTGTCGGTCAGCTGGCCACACTCGGGCACTATGCCGTCGTAGTATTTCTTGGTGAGTTGCAGTGCGCGGTTCACGAAGTTGCCGTAAACAGCCACGAGTTCATTATTGCAACGTGCCTGAAAGTCGGCCCATGTGAAGTCGTTGTCCTTGGTTTCGGGCGCGTTGGCTGTAAGCACATAGCGCAGTTCGTCCTGACGTCCGGGCAGTTCTTCGAGATATTCGTTGAGCCATACAGCATAGTTTTTCGATGTCGATATCTTGTTGCCCTCGAGGTTGAGGAACTCGTTGGCCGGCACGTTGTCGGGCAGGATGTAGTCGCCATGTGCTTTCAGCATCGACGGGAATACGATGCAGTGGAACACGATGTTGTCTTTTCCGATGAAATGAATGAGGCGGCTCTCGTCCGACTGCCACCACTGCTGCCATGTGCCATACTTCTCGGGGTTGGCATCACACAGCTCCTTCGTGTTGCTGATGTAGCCGATAGGGGCGTCGAACCACACGTAGAGCACCTTGCCTTCTGCCCCTTCGACCGGAACAGGTATGCCCCAGTTCAGGTCGCGGGTCACGGCACGCGGCTTCAGTCCGCCGTCGAGCCACGACTTGCACTGGCCATACACGTTGGGGCGCCACTCTTTGTGCTCGTTCAGTATCCACTGCTCCAGCCATGGCTGGTATTGCTCGAGCGGCAGATACCAGTGGCGGGTGCTGCGCTTCACGAGCGGATTGCCCGTCACGGCATTGTATGGGTTGATGAGTTCGTCGGGGCTCAAGGTACTACCGCACTTCTCACACTGGTCGCCGTATGCCTCGGGTGCATGACACTTAGGGCATTCGCCACGTATGTTGCGGTCGGTGAGGAACTCGCCTGCCTGCTCGTCGTAGTATTGTTCGCTCTCTATCTCAACAAACTTTCCTTCGTCGTAGAGCTTGCGGAAGAAGTCGGCAGCAAACTTATGATGAATCGCAGAGGTGGTGCGGCTATATACGTCGAACGAGATACCGAAGTCTTCGAACGACTTCTTGATGATGCCATGATAGCGGTCGACCACATCCTGCGGGGTGCAGCCCTCCTTACGGGCACGGATAGTGACGGGCACTCCATGCTCGTCGCTACCACCCACAAACAACACTTCGCGTCCCTTCAGGCGCAGATATCTCACGTAAATATCGGCTGGCACATACACCCCAGCCAGGTGTCCTATGTGCACCGGTCCGTTTGCGTATGGCAGGGCCGATGTCACAAGTGTACGTTTATATTGCTTCACAGTTTTGAATAATGAATAATTAATAATGAATAGCGGGTGTTGTAGAACTCAGAGAGCTCGGAGACCTCAGAAATCTCAGAGAGTTCGGAGTCCCCAGAACCCTCAGGTAGCCCGTAGCTCTTATTTATGCACCCATGTTCCTATGTCCTCACCTTCTATCACCTTCTTCAGGTTGCCTACGATGTCCATATTGAACACGTAGATAGGCAGGTTGTTGTCCTGGCACATGCAGATGGCAGTGAGGTCCATCACCTTTAGGCCACGCTCCAGCACTTCGGCGTATGTGATTTCGGAGAACTTCGTTGCTGTGGGGTCTTTCTCGGGGTCGGCTGTATATACGCCATCCACGCGAGTGCCCTTGAGCATCACGTCGGCTTCCACTTCAATGCCACGAAGGCTGCTGCCTGTGTCGGTGGTGAAGTATGGGTTGCCTGTCCCTGCCGAGCATATCACGACTTCGCCTTGCTCCATGGCTTCGATGGCTTTCCACTTGGTGTAGAACTCGCCGATGGGTTCCATCCTGATGGCAGTGAGTACGCGGTTTTTGCAACCGGCGGCTCCGAGTGCGCTCGAGAGGGCAAGCGAGTTGATGACCGTAGCACACATGCCCATTTGGTCGCCCTTCACGCGGTCGTATCCCTGACCGGCACCGCTGAGGCCGCGGAATATGTTTCCACCTCCAATCACGATTGCTATCTCCACTCCCATATCGTGGATTTCCTTTATCTGGCGTGCATAGTCGCCCAGGCGTTCGGGGTCGATACCATAGCCACGCTGACCCATGAGGCTCTCGCCGCTGAGCTTCAGTAGTATTCGTTTGAATCGCATATTGTATATCATTTAAGAGACCCTCTTGTGAGTAAGAGGGTCTCGTGTGTTATTTTTATATTATTATTGTGCCTTGCCCACACCGTTGCGTGTGCCGCCAGTCCATGTATCGCTGGTTGTCGCCACAATGTCGGCTGCCTTTGAGTTGGTGACAGTGATGGTGAGGTCGCCGCCGGTTTGCTCCAATGTGGTATCTGTCAGTATGCCGACACATTGCGTAGTGCTGTAGTATTCGCCGCTTACGGTAAGTTCTACATCGGTTCCGGTGAACAGGAGAGCTCCTCCGTTCTTTACGGTTCCGGTGAGTTTTATCACTTTCTTACCACGTATGCCTCGTGCTCCTGCACCCGACACGGTTCCTGTCACGGTTCCACCCTTGAATGTGGCCGAGTAGGAAGCATGGATTCCCTTGCTTTCCTGACCGCCTGCAGTGAAGGTGATGTCGCCGCCCGACTGCTTGTAGATGCTGTCGCAAAGGATTCCGGCTGCATCGGTGCCAGAGACGTCGAGCTTCAGCGTACCGCCTTTAATATTTACGCATCCGTAGTCGTCGGAGTCGATGCAGTCGCTTCCGCATCCGCTGATATTGAGTGTACCGCCGTTCATCTGGAAGTAGTTGTGCTCACTTCCTTTCTCGCCGCGTCCGCAGTGTATGCCGTCGTTCTTGGCTGCAAGTATGTTCACCGTTCCCACCGATGCTTTCACTATGAAGTACTCCTTGGCACATATTGCGTGCTTACAGTTTCCAGTGACATTAAGTGTTCCGGCGCCTTTCAGCTCTATATGTCCCTTGGCATACAGTGCCCCTTTTTGGTCACCGCCAGCATAGTCGGCCAAGGTATTGGTGGTTCCTTCCTTCAGTATGATGTCTATACGTTTGCCACACTCTATGTCGATTGCATCGCCCGTTCCCGATGTCAGCGTCAGTCCTGGCAGCATCAGCGACATCTTATAGGAACCGTTGATGGTGAGCGAGCCGTTTGTCGATGAGCCCGATGCTGTGTAGAGGTATTCTGTGGTGGTGTTGGTTGATGTGAGCACAACATGTGAGCTGGTGCCGCTTGTACACGTCACGCCCGTGATCGATGACGGAATAGTCACCGTGGCCGAGTTTCCGCTATATACGATGCTTATCGTCGGGAACTTCGGTTCGCTGAACGTTATGCTGTCAATGTCTGCTACCTCATAGGTCTCGCCACAGATTTCAACAGTGTCTTTATTTGCCGAGAATTGCATATCGCCTATATCTGCTATAGCATAAGTGTCGTAGCTATAGCCGTGACAGACGTATGCGTTCTGAGCGTGAAGGCTTTCAGAGCACACGAGTGCCATAATGGTTATGATGGTAAACAGTCTTTTCATGCCGTATTATCGTTATGTGATGTCGGATGTGTCTTGTGTTTATGCGTTAGTTCTGATGGTTTGTCAGTTGTTTTGCATATATTCATACACTTGCAGGACATCTTGTGTGTCTACCGTTCCGTCTTGGTTCACGTCTTCATTTCCGATGGTTGCACCGTCGGTATAGTTCTGCATGAACTCGTATATAGCCAGTACGTCTTGTGTGTCCACACTTCCGTCTTGGTTCACGTCTTCGCCTTCAAATGCAGCTGCTATGTCGAAATAGATTCTGCTCACGGCGCTAATGGCGGTCGACTGCTTGGTGCCGTCCTTCATGTTCACCACTACGTTGCCGTTTTCGAAAGTGATTTTCTGCACTTTGGCCAGTGTATAATTAGTAGTTGAGTTGGCTACGATGTAGAGTGTGTAGTCGTCGGCATGCATTGCTCCGGCTATCGACAATGCTGCTATCAGTGAAATTAGTTTTTTCATGTTTCTTTATCTTTATATGTAGTTATTGTATTTGTGTGATGTCAGAAGTCGAACTTGTATCCCAGCCCTACGAGGTGTCCGTTTGGCTCGTCTTCGTCGTCGTGTGTTGTGAATCTGTAGAACATGGTCAGCTTGTTGGTTTTGTTGATTTTGTAGTCGTAGCCGCCGCTGAATCTCCACTTGTTGGCATGGTAGTTGAGTCCGCATCCATAGTCTGCCGAAGCGAAGATATCTATCGGGAATCCCTTGATGTCGTAGCTCACGGTAAGCTTTGAGCGCAGTATGGTGCGGTCTTTACGGTACTTGCGGTCCATGTCTTCGTTCAGTGTTCGGCCTATTACATTACCGTCGGCGTCTACGTTGTCATTGCCTGCGTATGTATCGTCGTCGTAGAGGTATGGTGTGTAAATCCATTCTATGTTGTCTTCATCGTCGATCGGGCTGTTGTATTCGTCGGGACGATACTTGATTCTATGAGCAGAGACGGTGAAGTAGTGTGAGTGCTGCAGTGTCTCTTTCAGTGTGAATGTCCACCGTTTGTCTGGCGCATAGTTGGCCGACAGCGATGCGTTGAAGCGCAGGCGGTTGCGCCAGTAGCTGTCGGTGACGTTCCATCCGCGGAGGTCGCCCACCTGGAAGTATCCGGCTTTCACGAGGTCGGCGTCTTCGTGGAAGTATTTCATCTCGGTTTCTTGCAAGCTATGTGTCCAGAGGAACTCAGCACCCACGGTTGCTTTCACGCTCAGGGTCTTGTCTGTGTTTTGCCACAAGCGGCGTGACACTCCTGCTCCCAGTACAAAGCGGTCTATGTCGCGGGCGTCGTTCTGTGTACGCATCGAGGCTTCCATCTCGAGCTTATACCCCTTTGTTATCTTTGTTTCGCCGCCGATGCTCAGGTCATACCCGAAGTCTTCTTGTGCCAGCAGTGTGGCTGGTGACAGCAGCAGTGCTATGGCTATGATGTGTTTAGTCATACAGTTTTGGCATTTTTTGCAGTGAATCGTCGTTATCTTTATTGTCGGTCTCGGTGTAGTACACCTTGATGAGGGCCATATCCTTGAGGAAGTCGATAGAGCCTATGGCCACATCCTTGATGTTGAGGCCAGTGCGCTTGCGCAGGTCGTCGATGAGGTCGCCGCGGCGTTCGGGTGTGATGAGGTCTATCTTGTCGTACTTTATGTATTTTGTACTGAGGCTTGTAACCCACTTTCCGCCTTCTGCTATCCAGATGACGAGCACGAAGAGTAGGTCGGTGACTGTGAGTTCAATCATGGCCGTGAGTTCGGGTGCGAAGAAGTCGGGATGCTTGTCGCTTATGTCGGCCATCCATGCAAGGCCGTTGATGGCAGCGAGGGATATGACGAGGAAGAGGTATGTCATCTCTCGGATAGGCACCGACTCGGTTCTGTACCTCATGATGCAGAAGATGGCGAAGAGTCCCATGGCGATACCGGTCTTCAGCTTGGCGTCGCCCATGAGGTGTATGAGCATGAAGATGCCGAACCCCACGAGCACGTAGGTGAAGAAGAAGTCGATGCGCCGGCTCTTGGGGAAGTAGAAGAAGCGGGCGATGATGACTGTGAACACTGTGTTCACCAAAAGCCTGAACACGAGGTCGAGCAGGCGGTAAGTGTCGCCAGTGATGAGCGACATGAAGTCGTTGAGTGATTCCATCGTATTATTTACTATTTGACGATTTACGATTTACGATTTATCTACTATTTAATTATTTTGTCATTTACATCCGGATGAAGCCTCCCCCCATCCCTGTCAGGCGAGGCTGTTCAGTTTCGCCAGCCTCATGACCTTTGCCTTGAAGTTGTTGTGTTTCAGGTTGGGGTCGGTCCACACCATGCCTATACAGCACTTGCTGAAGCCGGTGGGCTGTATGTGGAGGTCGCGCAACAGGGAGCATATCGGTGAGTATACATTTCCGTCGCGCTTGAGTTCGATGACCACAAGCTGACCGCTGTCGGCATCGAGTCCCGTCTCGAAGTTGTGGAAGCGGATGTTGAAGTCGATGGTCAGTCGTTCGGTCTTGGCCATGTTGACCAGCGTGATGCGGTCGAACAAGTTCTGCACCACTTGGTGCATCGAGCTGAACGGTATGTGTGCCTTCTTCTGGACCAGCTCGGGTGCGCCCTCGGTCTGTTGTGCCGTTTCGAGCGATGACACCTGTATGCGTTTCTTCTTCGTGCGGCCGTGGTTGTTCTTGTTTTTCACCTCGAGGAATGTGAGGTCGCCGCTCGAGAGGTATGTGCGCACCCTCACCTTCACCCTTCGCGACCACCCGTTGTGGTGCATCATATACATGCGATGCTCGGGTGTGTCGAAGTAGGTGGTGCGGTAGGGGCATATCCTGTACTCGCCAATCTCCTGCACATAGTACTTACCCTCCACCATCTTCAGCAGTTCCATCAGCTGTCGTTTGGTGGCTACATACTTCGTGTCGAGCCGGTTCATCAGTTTTATCGACTCCATCTGCTCCAGCGTGATTGGAGGCAGGTGGCCGAGCAATGATTGTATCTCCAGGTCTTGCGGATTGGTCATAGGTATGGACATGGTTTGATGCACATGGTGCATATTGCGCTACAAATTTATAGCTTTTATTTCATTCAGCCATGCGCCGAAGTCGTTTTTTTGATTTTTAGCCAGCATTTTGAATACTTTCAGTGTCGTTTTGCAGCATTTGGAGACACTTAAACCCAAATAGGTCATTAGGTCGTTATGCGCTTTGGCTGTCTTCCTGTTGTCATCGGTTTCACTGCTTTTCGGTTACAATGAAGCCTCATTGCACCATCAAAGCAGCAAGACACCTGAGCAAATAATACAGTTATATATCGCCGTCTGGAAATGCAGTGAATCATTTGTTGCGTACAGTTATGGCGACTTACAAGCCCCACATGCCCCCACTATTCATCATTCATTATGCTTTATGCATTAAACACAAGCCCTTCCCATGAGCAGGAGCCTGCCTTAATGTCATCCCGATACTTACCGGCAGTATCGGGTTACGCATATTATCATGCACACTGCATATTATCATGCACACTGCATACCGCAGCGCCCCGATGCCGCGCAGCCGTTTGATGTTTGGTGCAGGGATATCTGTATTTTGTTGCACGTACGTCCTACTTTTGTTGCGAGGATATCTGAATTCTTTAATTTTCGACGTAAATTTACTGTTTTTCGGCGGAAAATTTAATAATTTACGTCGCAAATTTAATAATTTACGTCGAAAATTAAAGAATTCAGATATCCTCACAGAAAAGCACCCATATCCACACATTAAAATATATACGCACGCGCGAGCATTTTTTCGAGGCTGCAAACAAGAAAACTTGTGCTTCACAACAAAAAAACTGAGCAGACATACACGCTATTAGAAACTTTTTGCGTAATTTTGCAACCGGAAACAAAACGCAATGAAGGAATTTGTAATATCCGAACCCAAGGTAGAGACCGCTGTCATCGTGGGTCTGATAACACCTTATCAGAACGAGCGCAAAACTCGCGAATATCTCGACGAGCTTGAATTTCTGGCCGACACGGCCGGTGCCAAGGTGGTGGCACGCTTCACACAACGTGTGGGCGGTCCGAGCAGCGTGACCTACGTGGGCCAGGGCAAACTGGAAGAGATTCGCGCATACATAGAGGCAGAAGAAGATGCCGAGCGCGAAGTAGGAATGGTGATATTCGACGACGAACTGTCGGCCAAGCAGATAAGAAACATTGAAAAGGTGTTGCAGGTCAAGATTCTGGACCGCACATCGCTCATACTCGACATCTTCGCCATGCGAGCACAGACCGCCACAGCCAAGACACAGGTGGAGCTGGCGCAATACCGCTACATGCTTCCGCGCCTCACCCGGCTGTGGACCCACCTGGAACGGCAGCGAGGCGGCAGCGTAGGCCTGCGCGGACCTGGCGAGACACAGCTCGAGATGGACCAACGCATCATCCGCAACCGAATGTCGCTGCTGAAACAACGGCTCAAAGACATCGACACACAGAAGAACACCCAACGCAAGAACCGCGGCCGGCTCATCAGAGTGGCACTCGTGGGCTACACCAACGTGGGCAAGTCGACACTGATGAACCTGCTGGCCAAAAGCGAGGTGTTTGCCGAGAACAAACTGTTTGCAACACTCGACACCACAGTGCGCAAGGTGATAATCGACAACCTGCCGTTCCTCCTGAGCGACACCGTGGGCTTCATACGAAAGCTGCCCACCGACCTGGTAGACTCATTCAAATCCACACTCGACGAGGTGCGCGAAGCCGACATGCTCGTACATGTGGTAGACATATCACACCCCGACTTCGAAGAGCAGATACGAGTGGTGGAACAGACGCTGGCCGACCTCAAAGCGGCCGACAAGCCGACACTAATCGTCTTCAACAAAATAGATGCCTACACATGGACACCGCAAGACCCCGACGACCTCACACCACGACGCAAAGAAAACATATCGCTCGACGAACTGATGCAAACCTGGATGGCACGCATCGGAGAGGGCGACTGCTTCTTCGTCTCGGCACAGACCGGAGCCAACATGCCACAACTGAAAGAACTGCTATACCGCAGGGTGAAAGAACTGCACGTACAAAAATATCCATATAACGACTTTTTATACTAACTATGCGACAACTAACCCCACAAGAGATTGCAGAGCTGACCACACGCGGCTGCTGCGCCGAAAGCTGGAGCAAGGTGACCGTGGCCGAAGACTTTGATGTCACACGCCTGAAAGACGTCAGCTTCTACGGAAAGATAGAGATTGGAACCATGAAGGGCACCATCATCGTAGAGGAAGGATTTGAACGCCGGCCCACGATAGCCCATGCAACCCTGAAAGACGTGAGCATCGGCAACGGATGCTTCATCGAAAACATAGGAGGATACATCTCCAACTACAACATAGCCGACGGATGCTACATCGCCAACACAGGCATCATAAGCTGTACCGGACGACCCACATTCGGCAACGGAACCACCATATCGGTGCTCAACGAAGGCGGCGACGGCAACGTGGTCATCTACGACAAACTAACAGCACAGATAGCCTGGCTCATGATGCACTACCCACAGGTGAGAACACTGGCACTACACGAACTGAGCCTACGCCCACAAGCCACCCGAGGCGAGATTGGAGCCGGATGCCGCATCACAGGCACCAAAGAGATAGTAAACACAACAGTGTGCCCCATGTGCGAGATACAAGGAGCCACACTCATAGAAAACACAACACTGCTGAGCAGCACCGACGCACCGACACTGATAGGCCCCGATGTCATAATAGAAAACTCGGTCGTGGCCAAGGGAGCCACCGTGACCACCGGAGCCAAAGTGAGCGAGTCGTTCGTAGGCGAGGCAGTACACATAGGCAAAGGCTTCTCGGCCGAAGCAAGCCTCTTCTTCGCCAACGCATACATGGACAACGGCGAGTCATGCGCTGCACTCTGCGGACCATTCTCATGCTCACACCACAAATCCACACTACTCATCGGCGGACAATTCTCGTTCTACAACGCAGGCTCGGGCACCAACCAAAGCAACCACGCCTACAAGATGGGGCCAATACACTGGGGCACACTCGAACGAGGCGCAAAGACCGCATCGGGCAGCCACATACTCTGGCCGGCAAACATAGGAGCCTTCTCGATGGTGATGGGCAAACTCACAACACACCCACGACTGCAAAACCTACCTTTCTCATACATACTGGCCACCGGAGAAAAGACATACATAGTGCCCGGAATCAACCTCAAGACCGTGGGCACATGGCGCGATATCAACAAATGGCCAAAGCGAGACGGACGCCCGCAGTCGGCACGACGCGACATCATCGACTTCGAATTCCCAAATCCATACATCATACAATTCGTCGTAGCAGGCAAAGAACTGCTGCAGTCGCTGCTACAACAGCAAGGACTCGATGCCGACGAATACCGCTTCGAGGGATGCTACATCAAATATAAAGCCCTGATAGACGGAATCAAATACTACGACCTCGCACTCCGACTCTACACCGCGCCACTACCCACCGACCAGTGGCTCGACATGTGCGGCATGCTCAGCCCCAAGAAAGACATCGACGACCTCATATCCGACATCGACGAAGGAGAAATCACAACCACCGACGAACTGGTTGAAGCACTCACCACACACAACCGCCACAACAAATACCTGTACGTAGGCACACAAACACCCGAATACACCGAAGCCTACGAACAGTGGCTCGACATGATACGCCACGACGCAGAACGCGAATATGCAATGGGCGACGTAGAAGAAACACAGCTGAAAGAGTTCCTCGAGAAAGTGAAGTGAAGAGAAAACGCGAGCGAAGTGAAGAGAAAACGCGAGCGAAGGAAATAGAAGAATAAACAAACATCACACAACCCACACAAGCCATAAAAGATGAAAAAAACACTCCTCATGTGCATCAGTGTACTGCTTCTGGCAGCATGCCAAAGCAGCCACAAGTATGAATCGGTGAAGGGCGACCCCATGCAGGCACGCATCTACACCCTCGACAACGGACTGAAAATCTACCTTTCGGTCAATAAAGACCAGCCACGCATACAGACCTACATAGCTGTGCGCGTAGGCGGCAAGAACGACCCGAGCCAAAACACAGGACTGGCACACTATCTGGAGCACCTCATGTTTAAGGGCACCACATCGTTTGGCACAAGCGACTACGAGAAGGAAGCACCGCTGCTCGACCAGATCGAACAACTCTACGAGGTATATCGCACCAAGACCGACCCCGACGAGCGTCGCAACCTGTACCACCAAATCGACAGCATATCACACGAAGCATCCAAGTATGCCATTGCCAACGAATACGACAAACTCATGTCGTCAATAGGGTCGATAGGTACCAACGCCTACACCAGCGAAGACGTGACCTGCTACACCGAGGACATACCGTCGAACGAAGTGGAAAACTGGGCAAAGATACAGTCCGACCGCTTCAAAGACATGGTGATTCGCGGATTCCACACCGAGCTCGAAGCCGTGTACGAAGAATACAACATAAGCCTCACACGCGACATACGCAAAGTGTTTCAGGCTGCCAACAACATACTCTTCCCCAACCATCCATACGGACAGCAGACCGTGCTCGGCTCGCAGGAACACCTCAAGAACCCGTCAATCACCACCATCAAGGAGCACTTCAGCAAGTGGTACGTGCCAAACAACGTGGCTATATGCATGAGCGGCGACTTCGACCCCGACGAAGTGGTAGACATCATCGAGCGCTACTTCGGCGACTGGGAGCCTAACCCCGACATACCCGCCCTGCACGACGCACTGCCCAAGGACGTGAAGCCACTGACAGAGCCCGTGGTACGCGACATATACGGCCCCGAACAAGAAGAGACGGTGCTGGCATGGGCCTTCCCTGGAAAGAAAGACCCTGCCGCCGACTACCTCTCAATCATAGAGCAGCTACTGTCGAACAACAAGGCAGGACTTTTCGACATAGACCTCAACCAAGCACAAACCGTGCTGGCATCAGGAGCAGGAAACTACGCGATGAGCGACTACTCAATGCTCCTGGCACTGGGATATCCCAAGGAAGGTCAAAGCCTGGAAGACGTGCGCAACCTCATGATTGCCGAGATAGAGAAGCTGAAAGCCGGCGACTTCGACGACACGCTGCTCGAAGCAATCATCAACAACATGAAACTCTCACTCATGCACCAACTTGAGGACAACGAATCGCGAGCCAACATGTTTGTAGAATCATTCGTGAACGGTACCGAATGGAAAGACGAGGTGGAACGCATCGACCGCCTGAGCAAGATAACCAAGGCCGATGTGGTAGACTTTGCATGCCATAACCTCACCAACGGATATGCATGCATCTACAAGCGCCAGGGCGTTGACCCCAACGAGAAGAAAATCGACAAGCCGGCCATATCGCCCATCGAGACCAACCGCGACAAGACCAGCCCCTTTGTGCAGGCTATCGTAGAGAGCAAGGTGAAACCCATCGAACCGGTATTCGTCGACTACAACCGCGACCTCAGCACCGCCACGCTCAGCAATGGCAACGAACTCATATACAAGCAAAACACATCAAACCAGATCTTCTCGCTCAGATATCGCATAGCACGTGGCGACAAGGCAGACCCACACATTCAACTGGCGTCAACATACCTCGACTACCTCGGCACATCCGAGCTCGTGCCCGAGAAGTTCAAAGCCGAACTCTACCGACTTGCATGCAGCATCAGCATCTCGACCGACGACGAAGAGACCGTTGTCAGCATATCGGGGCTTGCCGAGAACATGCCGGCTGCCGTAGCCCTCTGCGAGCAGTGGATGCACGATGCAGTGGCTGACCAAGCAGTTTACGACAATCTGGTAGATGACTTGCTCAAGAGCCGCGCCGATGCTAAGCTCAATCAGCAGAACTGCTTCGCACGACTCAGGGCATGGGGAATGTATGGACCGCAGAACAGCTACACCAACATCCTGTCGGCCATGCAGCTCAAAGCTATCGACCCGCAAGCGTTGCTCGACACCATTTCCAACCTGCAGAACTATCAGCAGACCATCGTGTACTATGGTCCGATGGCTCAAGACGAGTTCACCGACTTCATCGAGGCCAATCACCACATGGCCGACCGACCCATTCCACTCACCGAAACCGAGGCTTATACCTTGCTCGACACGCCCGAGAACGAGGTCTACATAGCTCCCTACGTTGCCAAGAACATCTACATGACCATGTATTCGTCTGACGGACAGAGCTACAACCCGCAGCTCGTTCCCGACATCACGATGTTTAACGAGTACTATGGGGGCGGCATGAATGCCATCGTATTCCAGGAACTGCGCGAAGCACGCGGACTTGCCTACAGTGCGTCGGCCAACTATGCCACAGGTGCTTACGCCACGAGCAAGAACTCGTTCTACACCTACATCATCACTCAGAACGACAAGATGCCCGACTGCATCAACACATTCCACGACATACTTGCAAACATGCCGCAAAGTGCATCGGCATTCCAGCTTGCCAAGGATGCCATCCTCAAGCGCATTGCCACTGAGCGCACCATAAAGCAGGGTGTACTCTCGAGTTTCCTCAATGCTCGCCGTCACAACCTCGACCACGATATCAACAGCGATATCTACGCCAGGGTGAGCGACATGACCCTCGAGGATGTGGTTGAATTCCATAAAAACAACATCGCAAACCGTACATACAAGTACTTGATTCTCGGCGATGAATCGGATCTCGACATGGAATATCTCTCTACACTTGGCAACATCCACAGGGTGACACTCGCTGACATTTTCGGCTATTAGTCATGCTGCCATCGCAGCGGCCTGCCGTCTGGACACGTATTATTAACTTTTTTATATAACAAAGCAGATGAAGACAAACTATGAAATCCGTTATGCGGCGCATCCCGAAGACGCGAAGCACTACGACACTGCGCGCCTGCGCCGTGATTTCCTCATCGAGAAGGTATTTGGTGAGGATGAAGTGAATCTGGTATATTCAATGTATGACCGCATGATTGTAGGCGGTGCGATGCCTGTGAGCGAGCCTCTGAAGCTTGAGGCCATCGACCCCCTGAAGGCACCCTTCTTCACTACACGCCGCGAGGTTGGAGTGTTCAACGTGGGTGGCAAGGGCTGCGTGAAGGTGGGCGACGAGGTGTTCGAGCTCGACTATAAGGAAGCGCTCTACATAGGTCGCGGCGACCGCGACGTGGTATTTATGAGCAATGATGGCAAATGTCCTGCCAAGTTCTACATTAACTCCACAACGGCTCACAAGGAGTATCCCAACAAGAAGGTGACCAAGGCCGATGCCGACATACTGGCCCTGGGTTGTCTTGAGGACAGCAACGACCGCGTGATAAACCGCATGATTGTGCAGAAGACCCTCGACAGCTGCCAGCTGCAGATGGGTATGACGGAGCTGAAGCCTGGCAGTGTGTGGAACACCATGCCGGCTCACGTCCACAGCCGCCGCATGGAGGCGTATTTCTATTTCGAGGTGCCCGAAGACCAGGCTGTGTGCCACTTCATGGGCGAAATCGAAGAGACGCGACACATCTGGATGCGAGGCGACCAGGCGGTGCTCTCGCCCGAGTGGTCGATTCACTCGGCTGCTGCCACACATAACTACACGTTCATCTGGGGTATGGGTGGCGAGAACCAAGACTATGGCGACCAAGACTTCTATAAGATTACCGACTTGAAATAAAAGGGAGTGCTCTCCCCCCCTGGGGGCATTGCCAATTAGCCATCTATTGGTAATAGCAAAATAACTTAATAATAAAACGTAAATAGTAAATAGTAAAATCATAAATCATGAACATGTTTTCACTTGAAGGAAAGAATGCGTGGATTACCGGCGCATCCTACGGCATAGGCTTCAACATAGCCAAGGCATTTGCCGGTGCAGGCATAAAGAACATAGTCTTCAACGACATCAACCAGGAGCTGGTAGACCGCGGACTCGCAGCCTACCACGATGCAGGAATCGAGAACGTGCACGGCTACATCTGCGATGTGACCAAGGAAGATGACGTCAAGGCACTTGTAGAGAAGATTCACGCCGAGGTAGGCCAGATTGACATACTGGTGAACAATGCCGGCATCATCAAGCGCATCCCGATGCATGAGATGAAGCGTCAGGAGTTTCAGCAGGTTATCGACATCGACCTCGTGGGTCCGTTCATCGTGTCGTCGGCAGTGATTCCCGAGATGATGGAGCGTCGCGAGGGCAAAATCATAAACATCTGCTCAATGATGTCAGAACTTGGCCGCGAGACCGTTTCGGCCTATGCTGCAGCCAAGGGCGGTCTGAAGATGCTCACCCGCAACATCTGCTCAGAGTATGGCGGGTACAACATACAGTGCAACGGTATAGGCCCCGGCTACATTGCCACCCCACAGACAGCACCGCTGCGCGAGCGTCAGGCCGACGGCAGCCGTCATCCGTTCGACTCGTTCATCTGTGCCAAGACACCTGCAGGCCGCTGGCTCAACCCCGAAGAGCTGGGCGGACCGGCCGTATTCCTTGCTTCACACGCATCCGACGCCGTCAACGGACACATACTTTATGTAGACGGAGGCATACTGGCATACATAGGCAAACAGCCATAAACACACACGGCAGGCACCACACCGGCACACCGCCGCACCCACCAATTTGCGAGGATATCCGTACGACCGTGTGAGGATATCCTAAACACACGTTGTGGATATCCTCGCAGGCCTGCGAGGATATCCTCATTTTTCACACACCACAGGCATGCGCCCCACACACCTGCAACCCACCGTTGACAGCAGACATGCCGATATACACACCGAGCAGAGGAATCGGAGGGGGTGTGCACACAATTTTTCACATCGCACAACCCCTATGTCGATTATTTTGACTAACTTTGCACACAAATCGCGCCTTGCAAGCCAAGGCCACAATCATTACCGAAACTTCATGATACGGTCGCTACATATAGAACACTACGCACTGATTGACCAACTCGACATCAATCTGCAGCCAGGATTCTCAGTGCTCACAGGCGAGACGGGCGCCGGCAAGTCAATCATCCTGGGTGCCATAAACCTGCTGCTCGGCGGCAGGGCCGACCACAGCGCAATACGCGCCGGCGAACGCCGTTGTGTAATCGAAGCCGAATTCGACACCTCGGGCATGGACCTGTCAGACTTCTTCACCACAGCCGACCTCGACTACGACGGCCAACTCTGCATCCTGCGCCGCGAGCTCACAGCCGGAGGCAAAAGCCGAGCATTCATCAACGACACACCAGTGAGCCTCAGCACCATAAAACAGCTGGGCGACCAACTCATCGACATCCACTCACAACACCAAAGCCTACTATTGGCTGCCGCCAACTATCAGCTGGCAACCATCGACGCCATAGGCCAGACACAAGCCGCACTCGAAACCTATACACAACTCTACAACCACTACACCGACGCATGCCGGCAACTGGAGGAAGCACGCCGCGACTATGAATCGGCCGTAAACGAAGAAGACTACCTGCGATTCCAGTCAGAACAGATAGGCGACGCACAACTGCATCCAGACGAACAAGCCGAACTCGAAGCCGAACAGCAAGTGCTGAGCCATGCCGAAGAAATAAAAAATGCACTCTACACAGCAGCATCCGCCCTCACAACCGACAACGACAACAGCGCCCTCAGCCTCGTGCGCCAGGCAGAAAACGCCATCAAAAGCATCGCAGCCCACCACCAGCCATCGTCGGCAATGGCCACACGCATAGAAAGCTGCCGCATAGAACTGCAAGACATCTACGAAGAAATAACAAGCCAGGCCGACAGCCTCGACTTCGACCCACGGCGGCAAACCTACGTAGACGAACGCCTCGCAACCATATACACCCTACAAAAGAAACACCACTGCACAAGCATCGACGAACTGCTCACACTCAAGGCAGAGCTCGACCGTCGGCTGGCAGCCATAGACCAAAGCGACGAACACCTCACACAACTCGAAGCCGCCCGCGACGATGCCTACGACCACCTCATGGCACAAGCCGAAATAATATCAGCCATGCGCCACAAGACCAAGACACAGATAGAGGCAACCACCACAGACATGCTGAAAGCACTGGGCATGCCACACGCCACATTCAACATCGTCATGGGACGCCTGCCCGAACCCGGCAACCGCGGAGTAGACACCGCCACCTTCCTCTTCAGCGCCAACAAAAACATACCACCACAGCCACTCTCACAAACAGCCTCGGGAGGCGAAATGTCGAGAGTGATGCTCGCCATCAAAGCCCAGACGGCAGGCGCACGCCAGCTACCCACAATCATACTCGACGAAATCGACACCGGAGTATCAGGCAACATAGCCGACAAGATGGCAACCATCATGGCCGACATGGCACAAGGCGGACGACAAGTGATAAGCATCACCCACCTGCCACAAATAGCAGCACGCGCAACCGAACACTACAAAGTCTACAAAACCGACGAACTATTCCAGACAACCACACACATAACCCACCTCAGCACCGAAGAACGAATCGACGAAATAGCACACATGCTGAGCGGAGCAACCATAACCCAGGCAGCACGCAGCAACGCAGCCGAACTGCTGAGAACCAACTGAGCCCAACCACACAAAACCCAACCAACTATGAATAAAAAGCTGTTACTATTGCTCATCATAGCATACCAAAGCATCACACCCCTACACGCACAGGAAGCCGCCGCACCCAACTGGGCAGCAAAGGCACAGAAATCGCTGCTCGCAGTAAGCACATACGACCAAGAAGGCAAACAATTAGGCAGCGGCACAGCCTTCTTCATATCCGCCGACGGCGACGCCATAGCCGACTACACCCTGTTCAAAGGAGCCAGCAGCGCAATAGTCACCGATGCATCAGGACAGAAACACAACGTGCAACGAATACTTGGAGCCGACGACACCTACTCACTCGTGAAATTCAGAGTAGCCGACGTGAAGAAACCCACACCACTCGTCAAAGCAAAAACACCACCCACCATAGACGCCATGGTATTCATACTGAAATACTCAGCCGACAAAATCAAGAACTGCCCCTCGGCACGCATCGTAGAAAGCAAACAAGTAGCCGATGGAAAACCATACTACACACTATCATACGCCACAGACGAGACCTACACCTCAGCACCCGTCTTCAACTCGGCAGGCGAGTGGATAGGCACCGTCCAACCATCAATGGGCCTCAACGGCTATGCCCTCGGTGCAGAATTTGCCGAGACACTGACCATAAAGGCAATCACCACAAAAGTAAACAACATGGCACTCGATGCCATACACATGCCCAAAGGACTGCCCGACTCTGCCGAAGAAGCACTCGTCTACATATACATCAAGTCACAGTCAATGAGCAACGAAGACTACCTCGACCTGCTCAACCAATTCAACGCCACATACCCCGGCAACGCAGAAGGCTACAGCCGGCGAGCCACCCTGCTAATCGACCTCCAACGCTTCGACGAAGCAGAAGCCGACATGCAGACCTTCCTCAAACTGAGCGACGACAAATCATTTGCATACTCCAAGATGGCCGACATCATATACACCAAGCTACTCTACCAACCCACACCCGCATACGAACCCTGGACCTACGACCTTGCACTAAACTACATAGACAAAGCCATCGAACTCAAGCCCACACTCACCGAACACAAACTACTGAAAGCACAAATGCTCATGTCGAAACACGACTACGATGGAGCACTCAGCATATTCGACGCAATAAACAACAGCCCCGCACGCACACCCTCAACACTATACGCCGCAAGCCTGGCACACGAAGGAAAAGGCGACAGCCTGGACATACAGATAGCACTCATCGACAGTGCACTGGCCACATTCAGCCAGCCACTGCCAGCCGAAGCAGCCAACTACGTACTGAGGCACGGACAACTCAACGCCCTGGCAGGCAAGTATCGCGAAGCAGTAAACGACTACAACCAATACTGCTTCATCAACGGACAAAAGGTAAACGCCACATTCTATTTCGACCGCGCACGACTCGAAACCAACGCACGAATGTATCAACAAGCACTCGACGACATCGACAAAGCCATAAGCATGGCACCCAACACCCTCGCCTTCCTCATAGAGAAATGCGGCCTGCAGCTACGTGTGAACCAACTCGACGAATGCATACAGACCGCCAACCAGATACTCAAGCTTGCCCCCGACAGCAACGATGCATACCGAATGATGGGATATGCACAGATACAAAAAGGAGAGACCGACCTTGCACGCAAAAACCTGGAGCAGGCAGCGGCATTGGGCGACAACACAGCAAAAGAGATAATAGCCAAGTATCTCGACAAATGACACCCACCAACCGCACAAAAACAGTTCTGAACACACACTAAAACAGTTCTGAACATACACTAAAACAGTTCTGAACACAAAAATAAACAGTTCTGAACATACACTAAAACAGTT
>JAFUSD010000113.1 GCA_017480685.1 Bacteroidaceae bacterium | reverse complement strand
GACCACCGGAATACCTCCGATATGGTATTCAGCCATCATGGAGAGCGCATCGCCCACAGTGCGTCCGCGCTTGATGGTCACGGGGTCGTAGATCATGCCGTTTTCTGCACGTTTCACTATCGACACCTGCCGTGCCTGTTCTTCGATGCTCATATTCTTGTGAATCACACCTATACCACCTTCGCGCGCTATGGCAATTGCCATCGGAGCCTCGGTAACGGTGTCCATTGCAGCAGTGACGAACGGAATGTTCAGTACGATGTTTCGTGAGAACCGAGTCTGCAGACTTACTGTCTTTGGCAGAACTTCTGAATAAGCAGGGATGAGCAGCACGTCGTCAAACGTGAGTCCCTCCATCACAACCTTGTCTTGTATAAATCCTGGCATCTGTATTATTGAATTAAAAGTTATTAGTTTTGATTTCATCAGACGTTTCTCGCCATGGCTCGGCCATGCCAGAGCATTCCGTCAGGGCTGAGCGTCTGCAGCGTCATGCACGCCAGCAGGGTTGTCAGGTCATGTCATACATGCACACACAACACATTTAAGACTGCAAAGTTACGAATAATTTTGCGTACCACGGCATTCATGAGCCACAAAACTGCAAATTGCACACATTTATTAACACAATTACACAGTTTTTAGAAACTGTGAGTTACGAAATAAGGATATCCTCACACCATGGCGAGGATATCCTCAAAGGGTTGCGACGATATCCTCACGGCACGGCTAGGATATCCTCAAAGGGTTGCGACGATATCCTCACGACGCGGCTAGGATATCCTCAACTATAGCAGACGGCGTGTGCTACTGGGCAAGACGAAGCCCTAAGCCGCCAAACTGGTAGTTGGCAGTGTTGTTGTAACGGTCGGACAAGCGGCAACCCTCGGCCACACTGATCCATGCGCCGCCGCGATTCACCCTGCGGTCACCGCTCGACGGACCTTGAGGGTTGGACGACGGCGAGTTGTCGTAGTACTGGTCGCTGTAGCGATCGGAACACCACTCGCGCACATTTCCGCTCATGTCATACAAACCGAGCTCGTTGGGGCTCTTGGTCATGACATCGTGTGTATGCTCGCCGCTGTTGCCTTCATACCATGCTACGCTGCCAATGGAGTTAGACCCGCTGAAGCGGTATCCGCTCGACCTGCTGCCTCCACGAGCTGCATATTCCCACTCTGCCTCGGTAGGCAGGCGGTAGTTCTTGCCTGTAAGGGAGTTGAGCTTACTGATGAATTCCTGACACTCGTTCCACGACACCATCTCGACGGGTTTACGGCTGCCGACCGACTTCGACGGGTTGCTGCCCATGACATACTGCCACTCTTCCTGTGTCACTTCATGCTTGCACAAAGAGAACGAGTTGACACGAACCTGATGCGCGGGCATCTCGTCGGTCTCGGCTCCGTCGCTTTGTTCAGCCGTGGCTCCCATGCTGAACGTGCCACCCGAGATGTAGACCATGTCGGCTGACAGACGGCTGAGCACCGAGCTCCCAGACGATGCGGTGGAAGACGTTGTAGCAGAAGAAGTTGTGCGCGTATTAGACTGAGCAGTAGACGTCTGCGTGGTCTGCCTGCGTTGCTGACTCTGAGCCGGCTGACTCTGGGTTGACTGACTCTGAGCAGGCCGACTCTGAGCCGACTGACTCTGGGTCTTTGTCGGCGTTGTGCCGGCAGAAGTCTGCCCCGAACTCTGAGTTTGGGTCTTACCACCGGTGAACTTGATTGCATGGTTTTGTGCCGCCATGTCGAGCGACAACATAACAGCCATTAAGGCTATGATAATCCGTGTATTCATATCGTTCCTATTCTACTACTCCTACTTCTTTTCCTTCATTGTTATACCACCTACCCGATGCAGGATCGCCATCCTTAAATGTTCCTACAAAGTACGTACCGTCTGTTTTGACGGTATAGCGCCCTTTTGCAAAAGCATTATTCTTGAACGAGCCTTTATAGACATCACCATTTGAATATATGTAGGTTGCGTCTGCACCCTCAGCCACACCATGCACAAACGGACCCTTATACTTGCGGCCGTCGCTCCATGTAGCCGTTCCCTGACCGTCGGGCTTGCCGTCGGAGTCTACCTGTCCGCTATATGTGCATTTTCCAAGGTTTCCAAGCGTGATGCTCACTCCGCTGACTTCTGCCGTTTTTGGTTCATCTTGTACTACCTCCTCCGCAACGGGGTCAAGATCCTGACCCAACGAAATCAAACTATTGACCACCACGGCCGTGAGTATTGCTCCCATGATGATGCAAGCCACTATTATAATCCACATGGTGCTGTTAGACTTCGACTTCTTGGCTGCCGGCGTTTGTGCACCAGCCGATTTCAAAGCCGCCACACGAGGTGAAGATGTACGCTGAGCCTGAACGGGCTTGGACACAGCAGGCTTCTGAGCACCCGACGTTCCTGAGACATCAGGTTTATTTGTAGTCGGTATGCCGTTTACGACCGGAGCCTCGGCAGGTTGCTTTGTAGCAGCAACACCCTCGACCATCGGCTTTGAGGCAGAGACACCAACCACTGGCTGTTTGGTGGCTGGGATGCCTTCCACGACGTCGGCCGCAGATTTCTGACTTGCGGCCTTGCCATCAGTAGCAGAAACCGGTGATGCGACACTTTGTGCACCTGCAGACTGAGATAACTTCTCTGTCTGTCCCATGATGATTTCGGTCTCTTCGGGCTGTATGGCAGCACTGCTCGTAAGTTCTTTAATAAATTGAGAGACACTCTGCGTGCGAGTACTACGCGACTGCATAGCATGGCTTATGGCACGAATAGCCCTTACACTTACACCCGACGCGCGCAATTCGTCGGTAGGGAGCCCTGTGTCCTGAACATCGAGCGCCTCGGGCGGCGTTTTGCCTGTCAGCAATTTATAGAGAGTGGCTGCAAGTGCATAGACATCAGATTGCGGAGAAAACTGCTGAACTCCGTTTTTCTTGTATTGTTCGGCAGGAGAATATCCATGACTGATACCCACAGGCGTAGTGGTAGTGCTTTCCTTGGTATGCTCGTCATATTGTTTTGCCACGCCGAAGTCTATAAGAACTATTTGCTGGTCGATGCGGCGCAGCATGATGTTAGAAGGTTTGATATCAAGGTGGTTGATATTGCGCTGGTGAATATAGTTCAGAGCATCGGCCGTCTGCTTGATGTAGTCGATGGCTTCGGTCTCTGGCAAACTGCCGCGACGTTTCACCATATCGCCAAGCGATTCTCCCTCAATATATTCCATCACATAGTAAGCAGTACCATTTTCACGGAATATATCGTGTATCTGTATTATCCCTGGATGTTGTAACATGGAAATAGTACGCGCTTCCTTGATGAACTTAGTGAGGAAGCGGTCTACCGTATCACGGTTTGAGGCAGTGCCAAGCGTCACATGCGAAGCGTCGTCAACGCGTTCGCACAACTCACGAAAGAAAAACTCTTTGATGGCTACACGACGTTCAAGGATGTCCTGTGTAGCGAGATAGGTGATGCCAAATCCGCCTTGACCCAGCACACTTTCTATCTTGTACTTGCCCCCCTGCAGGAGGGTGCCTGGTTTTAATTGCATATTCTTTGTTATATGTTAATTCCTCGTTAATACAAATCCTCCACCCCACGCAGACAGAAGCCGAGAGGGAGTGTGGGGAAAGATAATGGTATCAGTTTGCCATTTCGCTTATGAACTTGATACGTACAAGTCGCACTTCCTCTTCCGAAATGTCATCGTCGAGATTACGCATAGCTGTTTCCAAATCATCAGTATCGCTGGAACGGAAGTACTCATATATTTCTTCCACCTTGTCTTCATCGATTTCCTCGTCAATGAAATAGTCTATGTTGAGTTTCGTACCACTATACACAATCGACTCCATCTCAGTCAGCAGTTCATCAAAATCAAGACCTTTAGCCATTGCTATATCATCGAGTATGACTCCACGGTCAATACTCTGAATGATACTGATTTTTGTGAGCGACTTGTTAGCCACCGTCCTGACACGCATATCCACAGGGCGCTGAATGTCGTTGGCTTCACAATGGCGACGTATGAGGTCTACAAACTGCTGGCCATATCGTTTCGCCTTTCCGGCGCCCACACCAGGGATATTCTGAAGTTCCTCCAGCGTTATGGGGTAGTATGTGGTCATGGCATTTATCGACGGGTCTTGGAAAATGATGTATGGGGGCACATCATACTCTATCGACAACTTCTTCCTCAAGTCGAGCAACATGGCATGGAGTTCTTGGTCGAGCGCGCCAGAATGCGCTTCGTTATCATCGTAACCATCATCGGCAAACGACACGTCTTCCACCACAGAGAATGGTTGTGGAGTCTTTATGAACTTTTTGCCTGCCTGCTTGAGTTTCAAGAGCCCATAGTTGTCTACATCCTTCTGGATATAACCCTCAAGCATCGCCTGGCTTATCGTAGCATTCCAGAATTGAGCTGGTTTGTCAGCTCCCTTGCCATACCACGGTAGCTGGTCGTGCTTATGTGCCGATATAGCTTCGGTCTCATTACCACAGATTATGTCGATGATATGTTCAGACTTGAAGTTCTCTTTCACTGCCTGAATTACCTTCAGTACCAGCTGCAACTCGTCTGTTGCATCAATAGGAGTCTTAGGATGCAAACAGTTGTCACAATTCTGGCAATTGTCATTTGGATAGTCTTCGCCGAAATAATGCAACAACAGACGCCGGCGACAAATTGACGACTCGCAGTAATTGGCAGTCTCCTTCAGCAGCTGACGTCCGATGTCTTGCTCAGCCACTGGTTTGCCTTCCATAAACTTCTCCAGTTTCTGAAGGTCCTTACGGCTATAGAAGGCTATACAACGCCCCTCTCCGCCATCACGGCCTGCACGTCCAGTCTCCTGATAGTAGCCTTCGAGGCTCTTTGGGATATCATAGTGAATGACAAAACGCACATCGGGCTTGTCTATTCCCATACCGAATGCAATAGTGGCCACTATGACATCTATGCGTTCCATGATGAAATCGTCCTGAGTAGCACTTCGCACCACCGACTCCATGCCTGCATGGTATGCGGCCGCCTTTATGTCATTTGTCTTCAAGACCTCTGCCAGTTCTTCTACCTTTTTACGGCTGAGACAATAAATAATGCCACTCTGGCCCGGATGCGTCTTTATATACTTCGTTATATCCTTGTCTACATCCTTTGTTTTCGGCCGAACTTCATAATATAGGTTGGGACGGTTGAACGACGACTTGAACTCTTTTGCGTCAAGTATGCAAAGGTTTTTCTTGATGTCAATGCGTACTTTATCTGTAGCTGTAGCAGTAAGTGCAATAACAGGTGCTTCTCCTATTTCGTTTATTATCGGACGGATGCGCCGGTACTCAGGCCGGAAATCATGACCCCATTCAGAGATGCAGTGAGCCTCATCAATAGCATAAAACGAGATTTTGACACTTTTCAGAAACTCGACATACTCAGTTTTGGTAAGCGACTCGGGTGCCACATACAGCAACTTGGTATGTCCGGCCTTGATGTCTTCCTTCACCTGAGTAATACTGGCTTTATTCAACGACGAATTAATAAAATGTGCCACATTATCGTCCTCGCTTATGTGCTTGATTGCATCCACCTGGTTCTTCATCAGTGCAATGAGCGGCGATATGACGATGGCCGTACCTTCCATAAGCAAGGCAGGCAGCTGATAGCACAGCGATTTACCTCCTCCCGTCGGCATCAACACAAATGTGTCTTTCTTGTTAAGGAGGTTACGTATTATAGCTTCCTGATCGCCTTTGAATGTATCGAACCCAAAGTAGTATTTGAGACTTTCTTTCAATGTGGGTTGTGTTTTCGCCATATTTTTTATCGTTGCTTGGTTTTAAATGTTCGATTTACATCAGACGTTTTCTCGCCAAGGCTAAATGCAAGCACTTTGCTCTTCTGGCTTAACTGAAAACGTTCATAATCTGCCCTCCGACCTTTTCAATACGCGACTTTGCATAATCAAGGTCTATACGCAGTTTCTTTATTCCGCTTGACGGCGAGTCAAACATCTTCTCCATCATGATAGCTTCAACTATCGAGCGCAAGCCGCGCGCACCTAGTCGGAATTCTATTGCTTTGTCTACCACGAAATCGAGCACCTCCGGAGCAAATTCCAGCTTGATGCCGTCGAGTTCAAACAGACGTGTATACTGCTTCACTATTGAATTCTTAGGCTCGGTTAGTATACGGCGCAGTGCGTCACGGTCCAGCGGCTCAAGATGAGTCAGTATCGGCAGTCGGCCGATTATCTCGGGTATGAGGCCGAACGACTTGAGGTCCATCGGTGCTATATACTGCATGAGGTTGTTCTTGTCTATTTTTGCAGTATGCTCCACGGCTCCATATCCCACCACATGGGTGTTTAGTCGCTGTGCTATGCGGCGCTCTATACCATCGAACGCGCCACCACAGATGAACAATATGTTGCGTGTGTCTACCTCTATGAACTGCTGCTCTGGGTGTTTGCGTCCGCCGTAGGGTGGCACATTCACCTTCGACCCTTCGAGTAGTTTCAGCAGTCCTTGCTGCACTCCTTCACCACTCACATCGCGTGTGATTGACGGGTTATCGCTCTTGCGTGCTATCTTGTCTATTTCGTCTATGAAGACGATGCCTCGTTCGGCTGCCTTCACGTCGTAGTTGGCTTCTTGTAACAGACGCGAGAGCAGGCTCTCGACATCCTCGCCCACATATCCTGCCTCGGTCAGCACGGTGGCATCCACTATGGTGAATGGCACTACAAGCATCTTGGCAATGGTGCGTGCCATGAGTGTCTTGCCCGTACCGGTGCTTCCCACCATGATGATGTTCGACTTCTCTATCTCCACATCGTCTTCGGCGCGCGAGGTTGAGTGTTGCAGGCGTTTGTAATGGTTGTATACCGCCACCGACATGGCTATTTTTGCTTCATCCTGACCTATGACATACTGGTCGAGGTAGGCTTTTATCTCGTGTGGCTTGGGCAGGTCTTTGCGATTGAAAGTGGTTGTTGACTTCTTGTGTTCCTGAACCACGCGGAACGCCTCGCCTGCACATTCATCACATATATATCCGCTCACGCCCGATATGAGAAGGTTTACTTCTTTGTCGCTACGTCCGCAGAACGAGCATTTCTTTCCTCTCTCCATGGGCTCTACTGCTTGCGTACTAACACTTGGTCAATCATTCCATAGTCGCGTGCTTCTTCAGCCGTCATCCAGTAGTCGCGGTCGGAGTCGGCCCATACCTTGTCGAATGTCTGGTGCGAGTGGTTTGCAATGATTGTATAGAGTTCGTTCTTGAGTTTCTGTATCTCCCTGGCCGTGATTTCGATGTCGCTGGCTTGTCCTTGTGCGCCTCCCATTGGTTGGTGTATCATCACCCTGCTGTGTGGCAGTGCACTGCGTTTTCCTTCTTTCCCTGCTACAAGCAGTACAGCAGCCATCGATGCAGCCATGCCGGTGCAGATGGTCTGCACGTCGGAGGTTATGAACTGCATTGTGTCGTATATGCCAAGTCCGGCCGACACGCTTCCACCAGGCGAATTGAGGTAGACGCTTATATCCTTGCCCGAGTCTACTGAGTCGAGGTACAGCATCTGTGCCTGTAGCACATTGGCTGTATAGTCGTTAATTTCTGTGCCTAGGAATATGATGCGATCCATCATAAGGCGTGAGAATACATCGAGTTGTGTGACGTTGAGCTGACGTTCTTCCAGTATGTATGGATTGAGATATCCTGCTTGTGCTTTCACCACATCGTCAAGCACCATACTGTTGATGCCCAGGTGGCGTGTTGCATAGTTTCTAAAATCGTCTTTCATCTTCTTTGTTCTACTTGCGTTTCATCCTGTGGGTGTAGTCAGGACAAAAATTTTTTATGTTTACTTGTTTTGAATAATTGGTTTCTGCCCTCAAAGGTAAGCAAATTTCTTGAATTGCCAAACATTTTCCACATTTATTTATAGAATTTTGCTGGAACGGGGTCCTTTTCTATTATTTCTGCCAATTCTTGAGGTGATATTTTGATTGGTTCCACCATAAACTCTCCCAGATTGAAAGCCTTGAGCAGTTTCTTGTTGTAGAGAGGGTCACGCTGTGGCAATGCGAAAGCCTTGTGGTCTCGGCCTTCGCGGTCGAAGTATCCTATGTACAGGCGGGTCCATGTGTTGTCTTCACGGCGTGTGCTGAACAGTATCCACCTGCCGTTGCTGCTCCACACGTGGTAGCTCTCGGCCCTGTTGCTGCTTATGTTGCTCAGTGGGCGTATGGAATCGGTCTGCAGGTCTTTCACATAGAGGTCGCTCTCGAAGTGGTGCAGCATGAAGTGTCCGTATTCTCCCGACGAGAACATGAGGTATCGGCCATCGGGGCTGATGCGTGCATGTGTGGCGCTGCGTCCGAATGCTGTTGCCTTCACCACGGTGTCGGGCTCGCCGAAGGTGCGTGTTGCATCGTCGTATGACTGGCGTATGATATCGTAGCGAATCTTGTCGTAGTGGTTGCCGAGTTCGTAGTGGGTGTTCTTGCCTTCGAGGTCCATCCACGACGAGCTGTAGTAGAGGTATTTGCCGTCGGGCGACCACGATGGATAGGTCTCGAAACTGTTGAATGAGTTTTGCACTATCTGTATCTCGTTGGTATCGACATGATATATCACGAGGTCGCTCAGCGTGTCGAGCACTTCGATCTTGTGGTCGGGTTCGTTGATGAGGAATGTCTGCACAGTGTGGCTCAATGAATAGGCAATGATTGGCTTGGTTGGGTGCCATGCTGTGTATACACCTGCGCCTATGGTCGAGTCGGTTTTCAGGCTGTACTTCTCTGCCTTGCCGTCGCGCACAATCACCGTTCCGGCATGGGCATAGCGCACGTGGAACTGGAAGTTGTCGGTGTGATAGTTTTGGAAGTTATGGCAGTTGATGCACTGAAACTCGTTTTCCGGGTTCACTCCTCCCAGGAAACGGTTGCTGTACATCACCTGCTCGTCGAAGTCGGTCAGGTGACGCTGGCATATCGACAGCTCGTTGTAGTTTCTGTAGCTTGCTTCGATGTAGCGGTAGGTTATATACTCGTCTATAGGTTCTTCTGCCACACTGATGGTAAATGGTTTATACCGTTGCCATGTGCCTGCATTCTTGGAGTATACAGTCACCACGAGGTCGGTGCCTTTGTTGGCTTCGAGCAGGCTGTGCCATTTACTTTCGCCAAACATGGCATCTTGTCCGCCCACCACCAGCTGTTGTCCGTCGGCTCCTTCCACCACGGTCACAAATTCGGTTGCAGTGCTGTCGTTGATGTGGAAGTTGCATGGTGCTATGTTTGGCGGCAACACCACATAGGTGTAGTCGGGGAATATCGATACATCGCGGCCGGTTTCTCTTGCGTCTTGTGGCACGCTGGGTGTACATGATGCCAGTAGTGCTGCAAAGGCCAGTGTAATCAGTATGTTGAATCTCATATTATATTATTAATAATGTATAATGTTTAATAATGTATAGCGGATGCGTATAATGTATAATGTATAGCGGATACGAATAATGAATAGCGTGGATGTCACATCGTTCTTTCAATTTTAGTCGAATATGGTTCCACGTCGCGAGTCGTTGAAGAAATAGTTCCAATATGTTCCGGGGCAGAGCGTGGCCAGTGTGGCTGCATCGGCCTCGTTGGGTTGTGCAAGCAGTCGGGTGAGCAAGTCTTGATTTCGTTCAAACTGCTGACACACCGCCCCTTGCGGACCCACCATGAGTTTTATCTGTGAGAGTAGTGCGGGGTTTTGCTTTTTCAGTGCAAAGAGCAGTGCTGCTTCCTGCACATGTCGCGGCAATATGATGTTGGGGTTGGCCTTTACTTCGGCAAGACACACTTGCCAGAACTCGTCTTCTTTCTCCATCACTAACGAGGCTGCCAGGCTCAGCTCGGCTCGTTCTGGCGTTAGTGCAAACAGGTTGGTGAAGTATTTCAGCAACAGATATTCGCAGAACTCGGTGTTGTCTATTGCACCATGCGGCACCAGCACAATTTTTCTGTGCAGCATGGCAATCGAGTCGGCTTTGAGTACATCTGCATCAAGCAACCTGCGCTGGCTGCGTGCCCAGTCTTTGTAGTATAGGGTGTTTTCGAGTTGTGAGAGGTATTTGTCGGCAAGGTCGGGTTCGTGGTTGTAGACAATGTCTTGGGCCATGATTTGCATGTCGGTGTATGATGGATTGAACATCACCGTGCGTTCCATTGCCCAACGGTAAGAGAAGTTCCAGAATGTGTATTGCTGGAAGACTCGTGCACCGGTTATGTAAGTGTTGTGTCGCAAGTTGCGCGAGTGTACCGTGTCTGCCACCCATGAATACTGGAACATCTTGTCGAGCAGTTCGCCTCGTTTCCACAGTTCGATGTTGCGGTACATGATGATTGAGCGTATGGGCTGTTCCTGCTTGGTGCAGAGGTCTAACACGCGGTCGTCCTCCCCCACCCCGTAGGCATGTTCCACGGCAATCAGGGTGCTGAAGTTGGAGTCGGTGAACCTATGCAGCGGCACCACACACACTGCAGCTACGGCCAGCGCCACTGCAGCCACGGCCGAGAGGCGTTCGCCGGTCTTGTTGAGCAGGTTTGCCAGCGGATGCATCAATGCGAACAATGCAAATGCCGCATATAGTGGCATCCATGTGCCGATGGTCTTATAGTAATCCATGAACGGCAATGCTGCTTGCCATGCATAGCGGCTGTTGAATTCCACAAAGAATGTGTGTGCTTCTACATACGGCACCACTGCCACCCCTGCTGCCACCAGCAGTGTGTACAGTTTGTTGTGTCTCATATTTATTATGGTGCCTGTCAGTATTCCGAGCAAAGCGTAGAAGCCCAACCAAGGATATGTGCCCACGATTACAACCGCTGCCCACACATATTGCATCCACCGTTTCGGCAGCCGGATGGATATGGCGGCTATAAGGGTCGATACCATGAGCCCCACAGTGGGCGAGAAGAGGTTGCCATAGTGGCGCGTGCCAAACACACCATAGTCCCATCCCATGACGAAAGCCACGACGAGCACCGGCGGCAGCAATGCCAGGGCTGTGAGGTGGCGCGGCAGGCGCAATGCCCACTTCATGAGCCATGCCAGCAGGGTGAGCAGCAGGGTCAGGAGGGCGATGCCTTGCAGCGGATGATAGGCAAACTGGGTGAGGAAACTGCCGGCATAGGGCACAAGCCACCCTGGTTGTTCACTTATGCGTGCCACGTGGGTCCAGTCGTAGACAAAGTAGTCGTTTGCCTGCGCCACAAAGAAAAGGTCTTGCGCCGTGAGTGCAAGGTAGGCGAACGTGAGAATTGCAAATGCGGCAAGTGGTATGATTAGTTGCAGAGTACGTTTCATGTCTTTAACGAGTGTTGTTTAGTAGGTGCTTTTATGCGCCTTATTGTTCAAAAGACAGCCCAAAGGTATGCTTTTTCTTTGAATTGTGCAAATAATATGGTGAAAAAATTCAGTTTGATGCAAAAAAAGAGGTGCTCCACATGGGGCACCTCTCATATAGGTCATGTTTTTATTCTTCAAACAGTTTGTTAAACTCGGCCGGAGTCACCTTCTTTTCCTTCAGTGTGACGATGTCCTTGAGTGCGGTGCCGAGTTTCACCTCGATGCAGCGGTCGATGAGGTTGTCTACAGTCTCGCGCTTCTTCAGCATCTCTTTCACCGAACCGTCGAGGTATTCGTCGGGGATGTTCATCATGCCGTATTGTGCAAACTGCATGCGTGTCACATCTTTGGCCATCTCTGTCACGTCTTTGTCGTCGACTTTCACTCCGGTTTGCTCTACGAGTTGTTCCTTGATGAGGTGCCATGTCAGTTCCTCGATGCTCTTGTCGTAGTTCTCTTCCACCTTCTGCTCGTCGCCCTTGGCGTTGTTGAGCATGATTTTCTTCAGTTTCTCGTCGGGGAACTCGAGTTTGCCGATTTTCTTGGTCAGGTAGTTGCGCACGTCGATGAGGAAGCGGAAGTCGGAGTCTTTCTGATAGCGCGACTCTATGCCCTCGCGTACCTTCTGGCGGAAGTCGGCTTCGGTCTTGATGTCGCTGCCTGGGAATACCTGCTGGAAGAGTTCTTCGTTGAGGTCGCCTGGCACGAATCGTGTGATTTCGGTTATCTGGAAGTTGAAGTCGCCCTTGTGTTCACCCACCTTCTCTTTGTCGAGTTTCATGAGCGAAGCCAGTTCGGTTTCATTGCCGTCGTAGGCTGTAGTGGGGTTGAAGCGGATGACGTCGTTCACCTTTGCTCCTTCGAACAGTTTCTTCTGGTCGTCGTTCTTCATATACTTAGGCAGCATGACCACGCCTTCGGCAGTGACGGGCTCCTCGACATCGAGTTCGGTCATCACGCCCTTGAGCATATCGTTGTCCTGATAGTCGTCGACTGGCTTGTAGTTGCCGCCACGCTGACGGTACATGTCGACCTGCTGGTCAATCATCTCGTCGGTCACTTCCACGTTGTAGTATTCCACCTTGTCCTTCTTTGTGAGCTCCACCTTCATTTCGGGAGCGAGTGCGAGGTCGAACTTGAATGTGAACGTACCGCCGTCTACGAGTTCGATGTTGTTGTTTTCCTCGCTCGAGAGTGGTTCGCCCAGCATGTTCACTTTGTTGTCGCGAATGTAGTTATAGAGCGACTCCTGCAGCACCTTGTTCACCTCTTCGGCCAAGATGGAGAGTCCGTATTGCTTCTTTATCAGCCCCTCGGGCACCATTCCCTTGCGGAATCCAGGCATGTTGGCGTTCTTGCGGAAGTCTTTGATTGCCTTCTTCACCTTCTCTTGATAGTCCTCGGGAGTAATCTCGGCTGTCACGACGGCATTCACTGCGTCGATTTTGTCTAATGTAATGTTCATCTTCTTGTCTTATGTTTTTTACTGTTAGTTTACTTTCTGTATCTTCGCCGGCATGGTTGGCGGCTCACGCACAGCGTGTATATTCTCTGCTTTCCACACTTTTTGGCGTGCAAAGTTACGAATAATTTATGATTTAGCAGCTTGCTATTCGCTATTTTTTTGTCTCAAGGCAAAGGAATGTGGGCTTGATGCCGAGGTTTGCTCTTTACGCCCGAAGAAATGCGACCGCATATACATAAAAAAATGACGATATCCTCGCAGGGCGTTGACGATATCCTCACAGGGCGTTGACGATATCCTCGCAGGGCGGTGACGATATCCTCGCAGGGCGGTGACGATATCCTCGCAGAGCGCCAGACGATATTGTCGTTTTCATCCGCGTCGGGCCTCATCGTGTGCCAGCTTCACCTGTCGCAGTATGTCGGAAGCGAAGATGAAGTCGTCGAGGCGTTGGTTGTCGGCATCCATGATTTCGGTGTTGGGGCCCTGCCACTCGGCGCGTCCTTCGCAGATGAAGATGATGTTCTCGCCTATTCCCATCACTGAGTTCATGTCGTGGGTGTTGACGATGGTGGTTATGTGGTCTTCGTGTGTGATGCCTTGTATGAGTTCATCGATGACGATGGATGTCTTGGGGTCGAGTCCTGAGTTGGGTTCGTCGCAGAAGAGGTAGCGTGGTTCGAGTGCTATGGCACGTGCTATGGCCACACGTTTCTGCATTCCGCCGCTCAGTTCTTTGGGAAATTTACCGCCGGTGCCGCTCAGGTTGACGCGTGCCAGGCAGTCTTCGGCGCGGCGGCGACGGTCGTCGTAGGGCTTGTCGCTGAACATGTTGAGGGGGAACATCACGTTGTCGAGCACCGACATGGAGTCGAACAGGGCTGCGCTTTGGAATATCATGCCCATCTCGCGTCGCAGGAGTATCTTTTCACGCTTCGACATGCTGACGAAGTCGCGGTCGTCATACATGATGGTACCGCTGTCGGGGGTGAGCAGGCCCACGAGGTTGTTCATAAACACCGTCTTGCCCGAGCCGCTCTGGCCGATGATGAGGTTCACCTTGCCGTTATCGAATCGCGCATTGATGTCGTGGAGCACGGTGCGTCCGTCGAACGATTTATATAGATGCTGTACACTTATCATGTGAGGATTTGTGTTAGGAATATGTCGGCAAACAGGACGAGGATGCTGCTCGTAACCACAGCATCGGTGCTGGCCTTACCCACCTCGACCGAGCCGCCCACTACGGTATAGCCCTTGTAGGAGGATACAGTGGTGATGATGAATGCATATACAATGGCCTTGATGATGCCACACCAGAAGAACCACTGATTGAACGAATAGCGGAAGCCCTCGTTGAGTTCGGGCACGGTGGTGGTGCCCATCAGCGATGTGGCATAAGCGCCAAGCACGCCCGAGGCCACGCTGAAGGTGACGAGGATGGGCATGATGGTGATGAGACCTGCCACCTTGGGCAGTATGAGGTAGTTGGCCGAGTTGACACCCATGATGTCGAGCGCATCAATCTGCTGCGTGATACGCATGGTGCCCAGTTCGGATGCTATGTTCGACCCCACCTTGCCTGCAAGAATCAAGCACATGATGCTCGACGAGAACTCGAGCAACATGATTTCGCGGGTGGTGTATCCCACCACCATGCGCGGCATCCACGGGCTTTGGATGTTGAGTTTTATCTGGAGGCAGATGACGGCACCGATGAAAAACGAGATGATGAGCACGATGCCGATTGAGTTGTAACCCAGCTGAAACATCTCGGTGACGTACTGGCGGTAGAACATGCGCCAACGGTCGGGCCTGGTGAGCACACGTCCCATCAGTTCAACATATCGACCTAAATCAATCAAAGCACTTCGAGGTGTCAGCATAGCATTGGTTTTCTAATCGAAGTGCAAAGGTAGGTATTTTGAATGAAAAAGCAGGAACAAGAAGGCGAAAAGTTGACGCATGGGGCGGCAAATAAGGGCTGTGAACACCGATTTTGCACTTTCATGGCAAATAATTACCCCTTGAAGGTTGTCAATTATCAATTGTTTCGTAACTTTGCACTGACAGAACAAAGACCACTACACCATGTCTGAAGAAATAAGAACCACTGCTTTCGCCAACGCTGGCGACTCTGAAATACCCGAGTACTCTGACGAACGGATGACCCTCTACACCCGAAACCTGATGAAGACCTACGGCAAACGGACCGTAGTGAACGATGTGTCGATACACGTTCGACAAGGCGAGATAGTAGGACTGCTGGGCCCCAACGGTGCAGGAAAGACCACATCGTTCTACATGACCACAGGCCTCGTAGTGCCCAACGGCGGACGCGTGTTCCTCAACGACATGGAAATCACCAACGACCCAGTGGCCGTACGTGCACGCAAAGGTGTGGGCTACCTGGCACAAGAGGCCTCGGTGTTCCGCACCATGAGTGTGGAAGACAACATCATGACCGTGCTCGAGATGACCGGCAAGCCACGCAGCTACCAACGCGAGAAGCTGGAAAGCCTGCTCAACGAGTTCCGACTGCAGAAAGTGCGCAAAAACCGAGGCAACCAACTATCGGGAGGCGAACGACGCCGATGCGAGATAGCACGATGTCTGGCTATCGACCCCAAGTTCATCATGCTCGACGAGCCATTCGCAGGAGTCGACCCAATAGCCGTAGAAGACATACAATACATAGTGTGGAAGCTGAAAGACCGCAACATAGGCATACTAATAACCGACCACAACGTGCAGGAAACACTCTGCATCACCGACCGCGCCTACCTGCTCTTCGAAGGACGAATACTGTTCAAAGGCACACCGCCCGAACTGGCTGCCAACCGCATCGTGCGCGACAAATACCTCGGCTCCAACTTCGTACTGCGTCCAAAAGACTTCCAACTCATCGAAGAAAAGAAACTACGCGAAGCCGAAGAAGACGATTAAACCATGATGACCTATTTCCTCAATAAATAGATAGACGTTTTTATCTACTGGTGTAAAGGAAATGCTTGATATTGGTTGGAATAAGAAAAAGACAACCCCTCTCACTCACCAACACACATCTTCCACTCGCCGTGGCGCAGGCGCATCTGCTTGATGCAGGTTTCGCGACCTCCGTTGACGAATCGGAGTGCATAGCTGACGAGCACCGTCGAGTCGTCTTGCTGCTCGGCATCCAAGGGCTCGATGGCCTTCACCCCACCCTTCTGTGCTACCTGGTCTACATATCGCTGGAGCACGAGGCGCACGAGGCTGTCCTTCGCAGCCGAATAGTCAGAACCGAAATCAGAATGTGAGATATATGCATCGATATCGCCACCGTAAAAGGCAGTAAGGCTCTCGACCAACACATCTTGTGCACGGTCGGCATCAGTCTTACTGCTACACGATGTGAGCAACAGCAATGCAAGCAAGCCCCCACCCAAACGGAGAGCTATGTGTGATGAGGTTGAAGTGAATAATCTGAGTTTCATCCCGCATGGAAATAGTAAATAGTAAATGGCTAAATAGTAAATGCCATTATTTTTGCCTTATAAATATATTAATAGGTGTGCCGGTGAAGTTCCAGTGCTCTCGTATCTGGTTTTCGAGGAAACGCTTGTAGGGCTCCTTCACGTATTGCGGCAGGTTGGCATAGAACACAAACGAGGGCACATAAGTTGCCGGCAGCTGCATGCAATACTTTATCTTGATATACTTGCCCTTGATCGATGGTGGCGGCGTGGCTTCGATGATGGGGAGCATCACCTCGTTGAGCGCGTGGGTCGACACGCGGTTGGTGCGGCTCTTGTAGGTGTTTTTTGCCTCTTCGAGCACCTTGAATATGCGTTGCTTCGTAACTGCCGATGCAAACACAATCTTGAAGTCGGTGAACGGGGCCATACGCTGGCGTATGGTGTCTTCGAAGAACTTCACAGCTTCCTTGCTCTTGTCCTCCACGAGGTCCCACTTGTTGACCACCACCACAAGTCCCTTCTGGTTCTTCTGTATCACCTGGAAGATGTTGAGGTCTTGTCCCTCGATACCACGTGTGGCATCGATCATGAGTATGCACACATCGCTGTTTTCGATGGCACGTATGGCTCGCATCACGCTGTAGAACTCCAGGTCTTCGCTCACCTTGTTCTTCTTGCGGATGCCTGCCGTGTCGACCAGGTAGAAGTCGAACCCGAACTTGTCGTATTTGGTATATATGGAATCGCGCGTAGTGCCTGCAAGGTCGGTCACCACATTGCGGTCGTCGTCGAGGAATGCATTGATAATCGACGACTTGCCTGCATTCGGACGACCCACGACAGCGATGCGAGGTATGTCTTCCTCCATGATGTCCGACATCTCTTTACGGAACTTGCTCACCACGAGGTCGAGCAAATCACCCGTGCCGCTACCCGTCTGAGCCGATATGCACACAGGGTCACCAAGTCCGAGCGAATAGAATTCGGCCGCACCATAGCGCAGTTCGTTGCTGTCGGTCTTGTTGCAACAGAGGATTGTAGGCACCTTCGAGCGACGCAGGATGTTGGCCACCTGCATGTCGAGGTCGGTCACACCCGTCATGACGTCGACCATAAACAGGATGACATCACACTCCTCAATGGCTATGAGCACCTGTTTGCGGATTTCCTCCTCGAAGATATCGTCGGAGTTTACCACCCATCCACCGGTATCGACCACCGAGAACTCTTTGTTGCCCCACTCACACTTGCCATACTGGCGGTCGCGTGTGGTGCCGGCCTCCTCGCTCACAATGGCGTGACGAGTCTTGGTCAGGCGGTTAAACAGTGTAGATTTGCCCACATTCGGGCGTCCTACTATCGCTAAGAGATTTGCCATGTTACTATCAATGAATAATGTATAATGAATAATGACCTTTTGGAGCAGCGAGAGCAGAGCTAAGCTTGCTTAAGCTATGCCGAGTCGTGACAAAAGCGAACGAAGTTAATAGATGATGGAACAGTTCTGTCTCCTCTGTGCTCTCTGTGCTCATTCTGGAGTGCAAAGGTACGAAATAATTGTCAATTGTCAATTCTCAATCATCAATTATTTGCATATTAAGCCCTTTTCCGCATGCTACATAGTAAAAAAAGAGGTTTTCACGTGATATAAAAAAAACATTAATGGCAGCCATTTAATTCTTAATTAAAACGACTGCCATTGTGTTTTTATATCTTCGAATAAATTCAGACGTTTTCTCGCCATGGCAGAGCAAGCAAGTTTTCTCTGCACATCTGGCTTATCGAAAACGTTCGAATAAATTCAGACGTTTTCTCGCCATGGCAGAGCAAGCAAGTTTTCTCTGCACATCTGGCTTATCGAAAACGTTCAATTCCGCTCCATATACCCGCTCACGGCTTTCATGATTTCCTCGCCTCGCAGGCCGCGGCGCAGGATGGTGCCGTCGGGACCGAAGAGGATGATTTGCGGGATGTATGCCACACCGTAGGATGATGAGGCTGCACCATCGATGTCGCGTATCTGCGGATCGGTGATACCCAGCTCCTCCATCGCCTTCTGCGTGTCTTCGGGTTTGTCGTTCACAGGTATGCCTACAGCCACAAAACCGCGGTCCTTGTATTTGTTGTATGCTTCGATGATGTTGGGTATCTCGGCCTTGCAGGGTCCGCACCACGATGCCCAGAAGTCGATGAGCACATAGTGGCCCTTACCCACATAGTCGGACAGGCGGTGCACCTGCCCGTCGTATTCCACCTCGAAGTCGGTGAACATCATACATTCTTCGGTCTTGGCTGTCAGTTCATAGTTTTCGCGCAAACGGATGAGCCCCGGCACTTTCTTTATCATCGGGCCTCCGTGGTCGAACAGCACCTTGAACGTGAACTTCTCGATATAGTAGTTGAAGTAGTAGAACGCACGTGCACCGAGGCCGTCGTTGAGGTGAGTGCTCACCAGTTCCACCACCTTGGCCATGTGTATGTTGTACGAATCATCTTTCGACAGCTTGCCCTCGCTCTCCATCTTTTCGTAAACGCTGAGTTCGTTGACCAACTTCACGAATGCATCGTTGAGCGGTGCACCTCGGCCATAATAATTCTTGCCGTACAGAGTCACGTTACCTGGTTCTAACACGAACTGCCCCAACGGATTACCCTCTTTCGACACAAGTTCAACATACTTGGAGCCCTCCACTCGTCCCACAAACGTGAACACACCATCGTGTACATCGGCCGAATCGATTACAACGCTGTCGCCTACCTCCTTCATATACACTCGTGACGTCTGCTGATAATCCTCACCAGACACTCGGTACTCCCTCTGTGCGTGCATCATTGCGGCACACACCATCATTGTTATAAAAAGAAATGCTCGTCTCATATAATATTGTTTTTCATTCCACCACCTCCATCAGTTTCTCCATTCCAATCTTAGTCAGTTCAAGTCGCAGTTCGCGTCCTTGGGCGGATAAGAGGACGCAGGTGAGTTGTTTGTGATTCAGCCTGAACACTTTTGTAAGATTAACTATCGTGCTGCGATCCACCCGCACGAATTTTTCTGACGGCAACTTTTGCTCCAGCGTCAGCAAACTCTCCAATATCAAGTTCTGACTATGGAAAGTGGTGATAAGTGAATAGTTGCCGTCTGCCTTGATGTAAGCAATGTCGTCGGTTGCTATGAACACCTTGCCATTCACCGACTTAAGACTTAGTTTTTCGGGCAAGGCAGTCACTGCCGTTGCCTCGACTTCAGCCCTGTCGGTAGCCTTAGCTATAGCGTGAGCCAACTCACCTTTGTCAATGGGCTTCATCAGGTAATCGACGGCAGAAAGCTTGATAGCACTCATCAGGTATCGGCTGTCGCTGTAGGCAGTGGTAAAGATGATGTAAGGCAGCGGTATGGTTTCTTTCAACTCGTCGAGCAACCCGATGGAGTCGCGTCCCTGCAACTGAATGTCGAGGAAGAGCAGGTCGGGGCGATGACGCAGGATGCTCATGCGTGCACTCTCGTAGTTATCACAGGCATCCACCACCTCTACCGTGTGGCGAAAATCCTCCAGTTTTGCCAACAATGACAATCGAGGCAGTCGCTCGTCCTCCACTACTATGGTTTTTAGTTTATTCATATTTATCATTCGAACTTAAAACTCTCAACTTAATATCTAAACCCCTCGGGCACCCATGTTTCAAAGCAGGTGCCTGCGGGATGGCCCTCACTGTCGATGAGGTCGGTCACCTGCTGCTGAATATGATGTTGGTTCGTGAGGTTGTAGAGGTCTATCTGTTGTCCAAGAATCTTTAGTCCCTGCTTGGTTGACTGACCTCCAGCATGTGCAGCCTCAATACGTCCTACACCATCGTCGCTCACACTGACCAGCACACCGTCTATATCATCCCGCCGCTCGCGGCTGATAGTCACCCTCACATGCCCCACACCCGTCTTGTTAGCTATACCGTGCTTCACAGCATTCTCGCAGTAGGTATGCAGCAACATGGTTGGCAACAGCACCTTTTGGTCGACATCTGGAGCTACGTTGACGGAGTATTGCAGGCGCTCACCATAGCGCATTTGTTCCAGTTCAAGATAGGCACGCACATAGTCAACCTCGTCGGTCACCGAGCGCGACGGACGGTCGATGTCGGACAATGTCTGATTAGTGAAGTCGGAGTAGAGTTTCAGGTAGTGAGCTGCCTCATCGGTAGAGTGGTTCAACACAAAATACTCTATACCGGCCAGCACATTGGAGTGGAAATGTGGAATGGCCTTCAAGCGCACAGCACTTAGTTGTAACTCTTTTTTCACCTTTTCGTCTTGCAGCCGTTCCATCTTCTTGCGTGCATGCCGTTGTTCAATACTTCGAGCCATCCACCACACCGAGAGCGCCAGAAGCAATATGGCCACGAGCCACACCCACCACTGCTGCCACCACGGGCGCGGAGCCACCACGATGGTCTGTTCCTGATTGCCATTCAGCAGTTGGTCGGGACGGAACGATATCATCTCCTCCAAGCCAGCCAACCATACTGTGCCGTCATCGGTCTCTGCCATCGTGGCCATGAGCGGCTCAATCATCGTAACACCGCTCTGTGCGTCGAACCAGTGTATATCAGATGCATGACAGTTGGCGTCGAGACGTGCCACCAACAGTCCGTCGATGGCCGCCACCACAATGAAACCGCGTGGCGAGACATGGAGCGAACGGATTTCGTGTCCTCGCAGTGTAGGCAGCACCTCGGTCATGGCTCGTATATTCCCGTTGTGTAAGGCAAAGAGCGAGTCGCCCAAAGCAAAGCAGATATGCCCCTGTCCGTCGGTGTCCATAGTGGTAATAACCTGTGTGGTGGGTGTGCTCTTTACCAAATCGACGCCCACCATTCCCTCATCGATGCCAGTCAGTTGGTAAAGTCCCGGGGTGCAACCCACCCATAGGTTTCCCTGTCCGTCGGCTACAGCACACCAAGGGCGCACTATCGAGGTGGTCAATGTGTCTATATGCCCATCATTGATATCGTACGACAGCACACTGCCGCGAGTACCGATGATAAGGCGGTCACGAAAGCGGCTCACGAACTGATATTTGTCGTAGGGCAGTCCCAGCCAACCTAAACTGTCGCCACTCACGACAGCCACATCGCCAGCAGCTGCCATATATACTTTGCCGTTGATATCGATAGCATTGGGAGCGAAATAGTTGTCGGCATCCTCGGCCAGCAGTCGTCCGTCGGCAATCACCTTACCATTGAGTGTGCCCATCACCATCCGTCCGTCACTGAAAGCCATCGCTCTCACGATGTCGTTCTCATCCTTTAGTCGATGGTTCACGAAGTCGCAATGGAAGAAACAGTAGGTTCCCTGGTAGGTGGCTGCCCACAGGCGGTTCCACTTGTCAATGAACAAACCCTTGATCATGTTGAAGCCTGTAGCAACCTGCCGCCACAGTCTGCCATCATATAGCCAGATGGTGTGCGAGTCGGCAACGATGAGTTGTCGCTGCCTGTTTTGACGGACGTAGAGACCGTAGTCGGGAGCATCGAAATGGTGCTCGCTCAACAGGGAGAGACTGTCTTGTTCAAAACGATAGAGACCATCAGCAGCCAGAGCTAAGAGGCCATCAGGTGTGCGGATGAACGAAAACACATCGGACTTGTCGGTCAGCATCACTGCCACCTGCCCCTCTTGCAGACGGTAAACACCTTGCATCGTAGGTACATAGATTTGTGTCGAGTCGAGAAACATCTTGCGGTCGGGGGTCATCTCGTCGAAATGAGGTGAGGCCATGACGCACTTCATCCCAGTCACCGCCACACGACACAATCGGCGGTTTTGCTCCTGTCTGTCCTCAAGCAGCACATAGCCTGGCGGCAGGTCGGCAGCGTTGAAGTTGTTCAGCAGGAAGTTGCCATCGGGGTCTATCGGCACTTTCGTCACGTCGTTGCCTCTGATGCTCCATTGGCGAACAAATCCCATGGCTCGCACTTGCCCATCTACTTCCTGAAATCCCACGATGTTCTCTCGTTGGCCACGCAGGAATGGTTGCAACGTCAGACCGTCGTAGCGCACAAAACCCGACAGTGTACCTATATAGATATATCCGCGCGAGTCCTGCCACACCGTCTCGGCCTGCATCTGAGGCAGACCATCGAGCGTGGTGAATCGTCGGCAGCTCATGACGTGCGTCAGCAGTTCATCGTCGGCATGGCTACAAAGCAGAACGACACAAAGCAGTGTCGCAAAGATAAATAATTTCTTGTTCATCGGCTGCAAATTTACGCATTTTCTACCAATCTGCCATCACTTTCAGCATCTTCCTTATCACTTTTTTTCTTTCGTCATGGCAAACTCGCCTTTCGTCACTCCACACCCTTGTTTCGTCAAAAACTCCATTTCACATAAACGCTCTTTTAACGACTATTACTAATTTTGCGTTTACAAACATGTTGTACCACAAATATAAATGTAATGATTATGAGTAAACGTATTTCACTAATCGCTCTGCTTGTGGCGATAATCACAAGTGTCAGAGCACAAGACATGACTGACACTCCGCTAACATTTGAGGCAGTGGAGGCAGGAACCGTCAGCATCATCAACCCCAATGCACTGACGATAGAGTATAGTCAGAATGGTGGCGGATGGACTGCTGTCAACACCAACCCCATCAGCATCGCTGTGGCCGCTGGCGACCAAGTATGCTTCCGTGGCGACAATGCT
>JAFUSD010000112.1 GCA_017480685.1 Bacteroidaceae bacterium | reverse complement strand
GTGTCGCAGTCTTTTGCTTGCTGCCTTTTTTGTGTCGCTTATTTTGCTTGTGTCCTTTTGCTTGTCATGGTATTTGTTTGAACATGCTATGTGCCGATTTGTGTATATAACGTTGTTTATATTGCATCTGATTTGTGTATATAACGTTGTTTATATTGCATCTGATTTGTGTATATAACGTTGTTTATATTGCATCTGATTTGTGTATATAACGTTGTTTGTATTAACATCTGATTTGTGTATGTAATGTTGTTTGTATTTCATCTTCCTTTTGTGCTGAGTTGTCATGCGATGTTGTCGTTTCGTGTGGTTTTGTTTGTTTTTTTAGTGTTTTTTGTGTGATATTTGTTGTAAATGGTGGGCTTGATATCATTTATTGTGTATCTTTGCAGTCATGAAACAGAAACCAGTTATACATAACAAGCGCAGAAACCGCATACGCTTGCATGATGAAGGTAAGTATACGTTGCTCGTCACGGGTTTTCTCTTGGCGGTTACGTTGTGGGTTTGTTTTTATTTGCTTGATCACGCTATTGGTCCCGACTGGATGCGTTGGGTGTATTATGGTGTGATGGCGATAGCGGTGTTGGTTTATGGCATTTTGCTTAACTTCTTCCGTTGTCCGGTGCGCATGTTTCAGGGTCCTACCACCAAGTCGGTCGTGGCACCTGCCGATGGTCATATAGTGGTGATTGAGGAGGTGGATGAGACTGACTATTTCCACGACCGCCGCATCATGGTTTCTATCTTTATGAGCCTCACAAACGTGCATGCCAACTGGATTCCGTGTGAGGGTACGGTGGTTAAGGTGGATCATCAGGATGGTAATTTCCATAAGGCTTATTTGCCTAAGGCAAGTGAGGAGAATGAGCGTTCGATGGTTGTGATTCGTACTCCGCATGGTGTCGACATCATGGCCCGACAGATTGCCGGTGCTATGGCTCGTCGTATTGTGACTTATTCTGAAGAGGGTCAGGAGTGTTTCATCGACGACCACATGGGATTTATCAAGTTTGGTTCGCGTGTCGATCTTTATCTGCCGCTCGACGCTGAGATTCTGGTGAAGATGGGTCAGGCTACGGTGGGCGATGAAACTCTGATTGCCCGGCTGAAATAAACAGAACGCCTATCTATTATTGCAGTTTGATATGAAACGACATATTCCGAATATCATTACATGTTGCAATCTCATTTGTGGTTGCATTGCTGCGGGTGCAGCTTTTCATCATCATTTTTATACGGCCTTGTTGTTTATACTGCTTGGTGCCGTGTTCGATTTCTTTGATGGCATGACGGCTCGTGCGCTTGGTGTGTCGGGACGTATGGGCGTTGAGCTCGATTCGCTTGCCGATGTGGTCACGTTTGGTGTGGCTCCGTCGGCCATGCTGTTCACGTTGTTCAGCGTGGTGCGCTATCCTATGTTCATGTACTCCGACTTTTGGTTCACCGTGATGCCATTCACTGCCTTCCTTGTGGCTGCCTTTTCGGCGTTGAGGCTGGCTAAGTTTAATATCGACGAGCGTCAGCACACTACATTCATCGGCCTGCCCACACCTGCCAATGCATTGTTTTGGGCTTCGATGCTGGCATCGTGTGAAGACTACCTGCGTTCGCCTATGATGAACGCCATCTTCCTTTTTGCATTTATCGTGTTGTCGTGCTGGCTGTTGGTGTGCGAGGTGCCTATGTTTGCGCTGAAGTTCAAGTCGTATGCCTGGGTGGACAACAAGGTGAAATATACATTCCTCATTCTGTGTGCCGTTATCTTGATTGCCAATCTTGTGCTTGGTGTGATTGAGGGCAATGTGGGCATGCTGTTGTCGCGCGGCCTGGCCGGATGCATAGGGCTGTATGTAGGAATGGGATTGATAACCGGACTCTTGCATAATCATGACTGACGACGAGCGTTTCATGCGTGAGGCATTGCGCGAGGCGGCCGTTGCCTTGAGTGCCGACGAGGTGCCTATAGGTGCCGTGGTTGTGGCCGACGGGCGTGTGATTGGCCGTGGACACAACCTGACCGAAACCCTGCATGATGTGACGGCGCATGCCGAGATGCAGGCCATCACTGCTGCTGCCGAGCATTTGGGTGGTAAATACTTGAACCAATGTACGCTTTATGTTACGGTGGAACCCTGCGTGATGTGTGCCGGAGCTATCGGGTGGTCGCAACTGGGACGTCTGGTGTATGGCGCAGCCGACGAGAAACGAGGCTTTCAGACCTTTGCACCACGTGCCTTGCATCCCAGGACCGAGATAGTGGCTGGCGTGTTGGGCGATGAGGCCAGCCAGCTGATGAAGAGCTTTTTTAAGGGAAAACGATAATTAGGATATACGATAGCCATGACAGAAGTCGATGGAGTGAGGTATATGCACCGCTGTGAGGTGACATCTACCAACACATATGCTAAGGAATTGCTTGCGGCAGGCGTCGACTTGCCCGATGTGACTGTGCTCACTGCCGACTTCCAGACCGGCGGGCGCGGACAGCGTGGCAACTCATGGGAGAGCGAACGTGGGCAGAACCTCACGTTCTCACTGGTGTGCCATCCGTCGCGGGTTGCTGCCCACCATCAGTTTGTGCTCTCGCAGGCCATAGCCGTGGCTGTGAGCCAGACGCTGACCGAGTATGTAGATGGCATCAGTGTGAAGTGGCCCAACGACATATATTGGCACGACCGCAAGTTGTGTGGCATCTTGATTGAATGTAACTTGGTGGGTAGTGCCGTTGCCGATTGCATAATAGGCGTGGGGCTCAACGTGAACCAAACCGTCTTTGTGAGCGATGCGCCCAACCCCGTGTCGCTGGCCCAGATTATAGGTATGACTGTGAACCGTGATGTGCTGCTGCAGGCAGTCATGTCGCGGTTCATGTCGTTGTATGCCGTGTTGCGGCAGGGTGGGGCCGAGGCGTTGCAGGCGGAGTATATGCGACTGCTTTATCGGCGCACTGGCATGTACAGGTATCGCAGCCGCGACGGCGTGGAGTTTATGGCCGAGACCGTAGGGGTGGAGCCGACAGGCCATTTGGTGCTGAGGCATGCCGACGGCGAGGTCCGGCATTATGAATTTAAGGAGATAAGTTTTGTGATATGATAAATCCGAAGGACATCCACATTTCCGACTTTAACTATGAGCTGCCCGACGAGCGCATCGCCAAGTATCCGTTGGCCGAGCGCGACAGCAGCAAGTTGCTTATATATAATAAAGGTGTAGTGAGCGAAGACCATTTTGCATCGCTGCCCAAGTATCTGCCACAGGGTGCGCTCATGGTCATGAACAACACTCGCGTGATTCGTGCCCGCCTGCATTTTCAGAAACAGACGGGTGCAGTGATCGAGGTGTTCTGCATGGAGCCCTATTTCCCTGCCGAGTACCAACAGAACTTCGTGCAAACAGGCAGTGTGGAGTGGTTTTGCATGATTGGCAACCTGAAGCGATGGAAGGACGGGGTGCTCATGCGCGAAATCAACGTAAAGGGACAGACCCTGTGTCTCACTGCCGAACGTATGGCGACTGGCAGCGGCAACGGAACGAACCATCGTGTGCGCTTTGCATGGAACGACCCG